>NZ_JBNBPM010000005.1:0-328207 GCF_059412405.1 Pantoea sp. CFCC18179
ATGGATACTTTCTCAGTCCAGGGCATAGTGAGTCTCCTCTGCTATGCCGTTTATAACTGTTACCCATGTGCCCGGTCTAAAGTGTTACCCATGTGGCCGGTTTGTACCTTTATGGTGACCTTTTTCACATCCACATCCACAGCAAATTTTCCTTTCAGAATCTTCACCTTCCATCACTGACTATACTTCTCACTTGTGCCGCTGCGCGAAGCTCAAGGAGAAAGCGATGTTGTCTGCCAGCCCACCAAGGCGTCTGACTTTGGGGTTACTCTTCAGTTTGCTCACGCTGTTTTTCATTTCCTCGGCGCAAGCCGTCAACCTTCCGCAAGCTGCCGTTGCGGCTCAACAGACACAAACACCTGCCGCGACCAATAATGATGCAGCACCCAGCATCGAAGATAAAAAAGCCGCCTATGCTGCACTGGCCAATATTCTGGATAACAACGCCTCGCGTCAGGAATTAATTGATCAATTACGCCTGGCGGCAAACAGCCCTTCCACCCGCGAACAGCCTGTGTTAGCACCGCCACAAACCGATCAGGAAGATCCCACGGTGCTGGAGAGCGTGACCAATGTGACACGCGAATACGGCGGCGAAGTGGCCTCGCAGTTTGCCAAACTGCATGACAACATCACCAGCGCGCCACATAAAGCCTTTAACCAGCAAACCTTTCTCAATGCGCTGAAATACTTCGCTGCCCTCGCCGCTGCGGTGTTCGCCTTTTATTGGCTAACGCGACGCTTGATGTACCCGATCTGGCAGCGCATGGGCCGTTGGGGACGCAATCACAACTTAGAACGCACTAAGTGGCTGCACTTGCCTGCCACCATTCTCGCTGCGTTTATCATCGATCTGCTGTTGCTGGCGTTAACGCTGTTTGTCGGCCAAATCATCAGTGACAACTACCACAACGGCAATCGCACCATCGCCTATCAGCAAGGACTGTTCCTCAACGCCTTTGCGCTGATTGAATTTTTCAAAGCGGTGCTGCGCCTGATCTTCTGTCCGCGCTTCGCCACGCTACGCTTTTTCCATTTAGCCGATGAACGCGCCAGCTACTGGAACACGCGTCTCAGTTGGCTGAGCGGCATTATTGGTTATGGTTTATTGGTGGTGGTGCCGATTGTCTCCAATCAGGTCAATGTGCAGGTTGCCGCACTGCTCAACGTATTGATTATGGGCATTATGACCGTTTGGGCGCTGTGGCTGATTTTCCGCAACAAGCGCAACATCCATCAGGAATTGTCGCGCCTTGCCGATCGCAGTATGAGCTTCTTTGCGCTGTTTATCCGCGCCTTCGGCATGGTGTGGCATTGGCTGGCGAGCGCCTATTTTATCGCGCTGTTCTTGTTCTCGATCTTCAATCCTGGCAACAGCTTGAAGTTTATGATGTCCGCCACGGTACGCAGCCTGGCAATTGTGGTCATTGCCGCACTGATTTCCGGCATGCTAACGCGCTGGATTGGCAAAACCGTCACGTTATCGCCGGACCTGCGCCGCAACTATCCGGAGTTGCAAAAACGCGTCAACGATTGGGTCAAAGCGCTGCTGAAACTGGCACGCGTCATCACCGTGTTCGCCACCGTCTTGCTGCTGCTAAACGCGTGGAACCTGTTTGATCTCTGGCATTGGTTGACGCTGGGCAGCGGACAGAAGATGGTCGATGTGATGATTCGTATCGTGATGATTGTGCTGCTGTCGGCAGTCGGCTGGACGCTGTTGGCAAGCCTGATCGAAAGCCGTCTGGCCTCCGATTCACACGGTCGCCCAATGCCCAGCGCGCGTACCCGCACCTTGCTGACGCTGTTCCGCAACGCGCTGGCGGTGGTGATCAGCACCATCACCATTATGATTTTGCTGTCAGAAGTCGGCGTGAACATCGCCCCGCTGCTGGCTGGTGCCGGTGCGCTAGGCCTGGCGGTCTCTTTCGGTTCGCAAACGCTGGTGAAGGATATTATTACCGGCATTTTCATCCAGTTCGAAAACGGTATGAATACCGGCGACTTGGTGACGATTGGGCCGATCACCGGCACGGTGGAACGCATGTCAATCCGCTCGGTCGGCGTGCGTCAGGATACCGGCGCGTATCACATCATCCCTTGGTCATCGATCACCACCTTCGCCAACTTTGTGCGCGGTATTGGCTCGTTTGTGGCGAACTACGATGTTGATCGCGGTGAAGATACCGAGAAAGTGAATGCCACCTTACAAGCGGCGGTGAAAGAGTTGCTGGAGAATCCTGATATTCGCGGCATGGTGATTGGCGAACCGAGTTTTGCCGGTTTGGTGGGATTAACCAACCAATCGTTTACCGTGCGCGTGTCATTCACCACCCAGCCGCTGAAGCAGTGGACGGTGCGTTTTGCGCTGGATGATAAAGTGAAGAAGCATTTTGATGCGGCAGGCATTAAAGCACCGCATCAAACGGTGGAAGTGAAGCAAACCGGCAGCGACATTGCCTCCGCTGCCAGTTTCCCGGCGTTACCCCCGGCGCAATAACTTAGCGTTTCAGCCGCTTGGCGCGTGTCGCGGGCGGCTGGAAGGTCCAGGCGATAAAGCGGCTCTGCTTCTGGCCTTGCGCCATTTCGATGATGCGCACGTCGTAAGCATCCAGATCGCGCAACTGATCGCGCAGCGCCGGTAAATTCTCTTTGCGCGAAACCAACGAGGTGAACCAGACGATCTGGTCGGAATATGCCACGCTTTCAGCGATCATCTGGCCGACAAACTTGCGCTCGCCGCCATCGCACCACAATTCATTATGCAAACCGCCAAAGTTGAGCGGCGCATTTTTGCCTAAGCCCAAATTGCGCGTTTTGCGCTGTCCGACGCTGGCGGCTTCTTCCGCCGACGAATGGAACGGTGGATTGCACAATACCGCGTGATAGCGTTCGTTCTTATGCACCACACCGGCAAAAATGGCCGACGCCTCTTTCTGCCGACGCAGACGAATCCCGCGCTGCAAACCGACGTTGCTTGCCACAATCAGCCCAGCGGCCGTGATCGCTTCGGCGGTAATATCGGTGCCGGTAAAACGCCAGCCATATTCGGCATTGCCGATCAGCGGATAGATGCAGTTGGCACCACAGCCGATATCCATCACATCCAGATCGCGCGGAATCACGCCACCGTTATCGCTGGCCAATAAATCGGCCAGTGCGTGCACGTAATCAGCACGTCCCGGCACCGGCGGCGTTAAATAACCGGCGGGCAGTTGCCAGTTGAGATTATAAAACAGTTTCAGCAGCGCCTGATTCAGTAGCATCACCGCTTCAGGATCGGCAAAATCGACCGATAACTCGCCGTAGCCGTTGGGACGCACTTTCCCCGCCAGCGGCGGATGGGCAGCGGTCAGAGCAGCAAAATCATAACGGCCTTGATGGCGGTTACGCGGATGGAATGGCGAGGTGCCAGCGGGCTTGTTCATAGTTTCTCCGGAATATAGCGCGGGCGTAAGATACTCTGGCTGGCAGCATTACACAATTATCTGAGGAGCAGAAATGAATCGCGGACGTTACTCATATCAGCCACGTGCTGGACATGGTTTGCCACATGATCCTTTAAACGCCATTGTTGGCCCGCGCCCGATTGGCTGGGTAAGCTCACTCAGCGCCAACGGCGAACGCAACCTGGCCCCTTACAGCTTCTTTAACTGCTTCAATTACCATCCGCCCATCATCGGCTTTGCCAGCAGCGGCTGGAAAGACAGCGTGCGCAATATCAGCGAAAGCAAAGAGTTTGTCTGGAATCTGGCAACACGCCCGCTAGCGGAAGCGATGAACGAGAGTTCCGCCTCGGTGCCGTCCAATCAGGATGAATTTGCGCTGGCCGGTTTAACGCCGATTGCCGCCTCTTACGTCAATGTCAGCATGGTGGCGGAAAGTCCGGTGAATTTTGAGTGCCGTTTAACTCAGTTGATCCGCTTGCAAGATGTGCAGGGAAGCGAGCTGGAAAGCTGGCTGGTGTTGGGTGAAGTGGTGGCGATTCACATCGATGAGGAACTGCTGGAAAACGGCATCTATCAAACCGCCAAAGCCCAGCCGATCCTGCGTGCTGGCGGCCCTTCGGCGTATTACGGCATCAGTGAGGAGCAGCGTTTTGATCTGGTGCGCCCGGATGCTCGCCGCTGAGAATTAAAATCGGGTCACCATAAATGGCGACCCGAAGACCAAATTTTGTAGGGTCGCCATTTATGGTGACCGTTTTTAAACACCACGTGTTACAACCCGCTTTTCAACACCTGCACCGCACGCGCGATCTCCGGGGCTAACCAGCGATCTTCCTGCCAATTCGCTACCTTGGCACGCAAACCGCGTAACGCACGCTTTGTCCCTTGCGCCAGTTGCTCTTCGCCGTGAAAATCCAGCGCCTGCGCCGCCAGCAGATACTCAATCGCCAGAATCTGCCACACGTTGCCCACCAGCTTGAGTAATTTCAGCGCCGCGCCGGTGCCAAGGCTAAGATGATCTTCTTGCAAACCGGAGGTGACGTAATTATCCAGCACCGCCGGTTGCGCCAGCTGGCGATTCTCAGCACACAACGAGGCCGCCACATATTGCGCAATCATCATGCCGGAATTGACGCCGGGCTGCGCCACCAGAAACGCCGGCAAACCGCTGACCAACGGATTCACCAATCGATCCAGTCGCCGCTCGGCGATACTGCCGACTTCCGCCATGGCAATCGCCAGCAGATCTGCCGCCATCGCCACCGATTCGCCGTGTGGATTGGCTTGCGACACCACGCGCCAGCTATCCGGCGTGCCGAGCACCAGCGGATTGTCCGTGCAGGCGTTGAGCTCGATATTAATCTGGCGCGCCGCATGATCAAACTGATCGCGGCTGGCACCGTGCACCTGCGGCATCGAGCGCAAACTCAGTGCATCCTGGGTGCGCACGCCAACGCTGGCCGCCAGCAGCGGGCTGTCGCTCAGCAATTCACGCAAACGCTGTCCGCTGACCTGCATACCCGGACTGGCTTTCAGCGCGATCACTTCAGCATCAAACGCCGCCAGTTGTCCGCGCAGCGCTTCAAAGCTCATCGCGCCGGTGACATCCGCCCAATCCAGCAAACGCGCAGCATCATCCAGTGCCAGGCAGGATAAACCGGTCATGCACGGCGTGCCGTTCACCAGGCTTAAGCCCTCTTTCGCGCCTGGACGATAGGGTTGTAATCCTGCCAGCGCTAAGGCTTGCTCGGCGGGCATGATCTGATTTTGATACTCGACCTCGCCGACGCCAATCAGCGCCAAGCCGATATGCGCCATATGGCTGAGATAGCCCACCGATCCCTGCGACGGCACCTGTGGCGTGATCTGATGATTAAGCAGTGCCAACAGATGCTGCACCAACGCCACCGACACGCCGGATTTACCGTGGCTGTAATTGGCAATCGCCGCACACAAAATTGCGCGCGCCTGTTCCCGCGTCAGCAGCGGCCCGACGCCACAGGCGTGGCTCAGCAGCGTATTACGCGACAACTGGCTAAGCTGATCTTCCGGCAGCGTGATGTTGCACAGTGCGCCCAAGCCGGTATTGATGCCGTAAGCGATATGTCCACTTTCGACGATCTGATCAACAATCGCGCGCCCTTGCGCAATACGCTGCCAGGCGCTACTGCTCAGGCTAAGCTGCGCATCGTGCCGCGCCACCTGCACCACGTCTTGCCACGTCAACGGGCTATCGCCCCAAACAAGGCTCATGGTGGCTGCTCCGCGTGATGGCTTTGGTGGCTGGAGATAAACTGCTTGAAGCGCAGCGAACCCTGATCGCCAAACATCTCTTCCGGCGCGCCCTGACAATCAATGGTGCCTTGATGCATAAACACCACGCGATTCGACACGTTACGCGCGAAGCCCATTTCATGCGTCACCACCAGCATGGTGCGTCCCTCTTCCGCCAGGCTGCGCATCACTTTCAGCACTTCGCCCACCAGTTCCGGATCGAGCGCTGAAGTGGGCTCATCAAACAGCATCACTTCCGGGTCCATTGCCAGCGCGCGCGCAATCGCCACACGCTGCTGCTGTCCGCCAGAAAGCTGTGCGGGATAGAAGTCTTTGCGATTCAGCAGACCGACACGATCCAGCAGTTGTTCCGCCTGCGCGATGCAGCTTTTCTTGTCACGTTTGAGCACGTAATGCGGGCCTTCAATCACGTTTTGCAGCACCGTCATGTGCGACCACAGATTGAAGCTCTGGAATACCATGCCAAGGCGCGAACGCAGGCGCTCAATCTGTTTCGGATTGGCCGCCAATTGATGGCCGCGCGCGTGGCGTTTCATCTCAATAGTTTCGCCGCCCACGCTGACCACGCCCGCATCCGGCGTTTCTAACAAATTAATGCAGCGCAGCAAGGTACTTTTGCCGGAACCGCTGGCACCGAGAATCGAGATGACATCGCCTTGATGCGCTTGCAGCGAAATGCCTTTCAAAACTTCCATCGCGCCAAAGGATTTATGGATATCGGTGGCGGACAAGGTTACAGGTGATGTGGAATGCATATTACTCTCCGGCAAGCGGTTTAACGGCGGGCATCGGCTTTTTTGCGACACGATGCACCGGGGTCAGACGGCGCTCTAACAGCGCGTACAGCTGGACGATAATAAAATTTAGAATCAGGTAGATAGCAGCCGCGCACACAAACACTTCCATGGTGCGGTAAGTCCGCTGAATGATCTGCTGCGCTACGCCGGTGACATCCCAAACCGTCACCAAACTGGCAAGCGCGGTGGATTTCACCAACAGAATTGCCTCGGTGGAATAGGCGGGCAGCGCATAGCGCAACATGATCGGTGCGATGATGCGGCGCAGCAGCAGCCAGCGCGACATACCACAAGCCAGCCCGGCTTCTACTTGCCCGGCAGGCACCGCCAGCAGCGCGCCACGCAGAATCTCAGCAGTGTAAGCAGCGGTACACAATGACAGCGCCAGCACCGCGCAGGTGAACGGTTCACGCAGGAACGGCCAGACGAAACTGTGGCGAATCACGCCAAACTGACCGAGTCCGTAGTAGATCAAAAACAGCTGGATCATCAGCGGCGAGCCGCGAAACACCAAAATGTAGCCGCGCGCGAAACCGCTTAATATCCGCCAGCGGCTCATGCGCAGCGATAAAATGCCAATCGCCAGAATGCCGCCGCACAGAAACGCGCTGATAAACAAACCCAGCGTGACCGGCAGCGCGGCACTGAGCTTGAGAAAAGTGTCAGAGAGAAAGGCGAAGTCGATCATGCTGCTGCTCCTTAATGCTGTGCCGCAGTGCGACTTTGCCACGCACGACCGAGGCGCGATTCCGCCCGGCGAAACGCATGATTAGACAGCAGTGTCAGCACCAAATAGCAGGCACCGCCAATCAAATAGAAGGTGAAGTAATCGCGGGTTGAACCGGCGGCGACCTGGCTGGCACGCATCAGCTCAACAATGCCGGTAACCGAAACCAGCGCCGAATCCTTCAGGCTCATTTGCCACACATTCGACATGCCCGGCAGCGCATAACGCACCACCTGCGGCAGCAAAATGCGTTGCGCGATACGCCAGCGCGGCATACCAATCGCCACCGCCGCTTCAACTTCGCCTTTGGCTAACGCCAGGCGCGCCGCGCGATACACTTCACCTTGATAGGAACCGGAGATGAGCCCGATAGCCAGCGCACCAATCAGAAACGGCGGCGCTTCGATAAAGCCGTCGGCCCCAAACATCTGTCCGACCAGCGTAATCAGGCCCGATCCACCAAAATAGAACAGGTAGATCACCAGCAGTTCCGGGATGCCACGAAACACCGTGGAATAGGCTTCACCTAACCAGCGCAGCCAGCGTTGCGGCGACAGCTTCGCCGCCGCCACACCAGAACCGACCACAGCGCCAATCATCAACGCCGCCAGCGACAACAGCAGCGTGGTCAGGGCAGCGCTAAGAATTAAGCGTCCCCAGCCATCATCAGCAAAACTCAGCAGGCTCATCATCTTTCACCTCACTTACGGGGTTACGTCAGTTTTAAACCACTTCTCACTGAGCTTTTTCACGGTGCCATCCGCCAGCGCGGCGTGAATGGCTTCATCCAGCTTGGCTTTCAGATCGTTATCCGCCATGCGCACGCCCATCGCTTCGCCCTCGCCCCAAATCGGGCCGCCCAGCTGCGGGCCGCTGAACGTCAGATTGCTGTTTTCTTTGCGCGCCAGCATCGATTGGGCAAAGGTCACATCATCGAATACCGCATCAATACGACCGGATTGCAGATCCAGCATCGCATCGGCGGACGAGGTGTATTCGCGCACGTCGGCGACATCTTTGAAGTATTTATCGATGAATGGCGTGTAAACCGTGCCGGAGGCGATGCCGATGGTTTTGCCTTTCACCGCCGCTTTCAGCGGTGCAATCGCCGCGTTGATCTCTTTTTCATCGTCATGCAGTTTGATGATGTTGTGATCGGCAGGCAGCAGCGGACTGTCTTTCATGGTGATGAAGGTGGCTGGCGTCGAGGCGTACGGCACGGTGAAATTGACCACTTTTTTGCGATCGGGCGTGATGACAATCGCATCCATAATCACGTCATATTTACCGGCGTTAAGGCCCGCGATCATGCCATCCCAGTTCTGCACCACCAACTTGCACTGGATGCCCATGCGCTTGCACAGATCTTCCATCAGTTCTGGTTCAAAACCACCTAACTTGCCGCCCGGCAGCGTCAGGTTCCAGGGTTCATAGCTGCCTTCGGTAGCGATGGTGATCGATTTCCACTCTTTCGCCTGGGCAGCAACGCCACTCAACATCAGGCTGGCAAACAGGGTCGTGAGGCAAAAACGGCGAATCTGGACACGGTGCGTCATGCGGCTTCTCCTGGTCATTAATCGATTGCGAATGTGTCTGCGGTGTAAAAGCAATGCAGATGACATTTCATGTATATACAAGTTAGCGTGCAGCAGATCATTGTCGGCATGAGCTTTTTGTGAGCCAGCCACGATAAATAAACATCTCTGCTACGTGGTCTTTACTTGTACATACAACCTAGCAAGCGTTATGCCAAATCGGCAAAGCCGGGAAATTAGGGGGATTGTTGCGCGGCGGACGTATTCTTGCACCACATTGAGGCAAGTGACGCACCACCATGATGCACTATTTGTAGGGTCGCCATTTATGGTGACCTCTGGATGGACGCACAATCACAATGACGCCATTTATGGTGACCGTCTAGATAGATGCACAATAACAATGACGCCAATTATGGCGTCATGTTCAACGTTATTCGGTCACCATAAATGGCGACCCTACGAATGTACGTGCAGTTGGTAATTTTAAACCGGTTTACCGGCCTGCATAAACGCCTGCATCAGCGGTTTCAACACGTGCTGCAACTGCGTCGCGCGATCCTGCTGCCAGGCGAACGGCGGGGTTTCATCCATATAATTTAACTGCGCCAACTCCAGTTGCACCGCCTGCACGCCCTGCTCTGGCTGGCCATAGGCACGCGTGATGTAGCCGCCTTTGAAGCGACCATTGGCGATCCAGCTATATTTTTGCTGCTCGCTGCACACCTGCTTAATCGCCTCAATCACCGCCGTTGAACAGCTCACGCCATCGTTGGTACCGATGTTGAGATCTGGCAACTGCCCGTCAAACAGACGTGGAATCACCGAGGCAATGGAGTGCGCATCAAACAGCAACACGTAGCCGTGCTCAGCTTTCAGTCGTGCCAGCTCTTGCTGCAACTGCTGATGATATGGCTGCCAAATGTTCTCCAGATAACCCTGACGCGCTTCGGCACTCGGCGTTTTACCGGCGGCGAAGGTTGGCGTGCCATCGAACAAGGTTTCAGGATACAAACCGGTGGTGGCGGTGGCGTACAGCGGCTGGTTATCCGCCGGACGATTGAGATCGATAACAAAACGCGAATAGTGAGCGATTAACACGCTGGCACCCAAATCGCGCACAAAATCGTACAGCAACGGCAAATGCCAATCGGTATCCGGCAAGCCACGTGCTGCGTCGCTCAATCCGGCCTCAACTTCTGGCGTTAATTGCGTACCGGCATGCGGAATGCTAACCAGCAATGGAATCTTACCGGCGGTGAAATGAAAAGGTGTCATTGCGCTTCTCCACGATAAATAACCTGGCACGGCAATTCGCCGCCCAGCCAGTAAACCAGCTCAGCCGGACGTTTCAGCGGCCAGTGCACGAAATTCGCCACTTTGCCCGCTTCCAGCGAGCCGTGTGAATGGTGTAATCCCAGGGCTTTTGCGCCCCATAAGGTCACGCCAGCCAGCGCTTCTTCTGGCGTCATGCCAAACAGCGTACAACCCATGTTCAGCATCAAACGCAGTGACAACGCCGGTGAAGTCCCCGGATTGGCATCGCTGGCCAGCGCCATCGGCACGCCGTGTTTGCGGAAATATTCCACCGGCGGGCGCTGGGTTTCACGCAGCAGATAAAACGCGCCCGGCAGCAACACCGCCACTGTGCCGTGCTGCGCCATCGCTTTGGCGTCGTCTTCGCTGGCGTATTCCAGATGATCGGCGGACAGCGCGCCATATTCGGCGGCTAAGGTCGCACCCGCCAGCGCTGAAAGCTGCTCGGCATGCAATTTCACCGGCAAGCCCAACGCTTTGGCGGCATCAAATACCGCGCTGACTTGTTGCGGCGAAAAGGCCAGATGCTCGCAAAACGCATCGACCGCATCAGCTAAACCTTCCGCTTTCACTTGCGGCAGCAAGCGCTGGACAATGATATCGATCCAACCTTGTGGATTGTCTTTAAACTCCGGCGGAAAACCGTGCGCGGCTAAGCAAGTGGCTTGCACATCGGCGGGCACCGTTGCGGCCAGTTCGCGAATGGCACGCAACATGGTTAATTCACTGGCTTCATCCAGACCGTAACCGGATTTGATTTCCACCGTCGTCACGCCTTCCGCCAGCAAACGCTCCAGCCGCCAGCGCGCACTCGCCACCAATTCTTGCTGAGATGCGGCACGTGTGGCGCGCACCGTTGAGAGAATCCCACCGCCCTGCGCCGCAATGTCCGCGTAGCTCACACCGTTCAGACGCTGTTCAAATTCCTGACTGCGGTCGCCGCCAAAGACCAGATGCGTGTGGCAATCCACCAAACCGGGCGTGATGATGCCGCCGGAAAATTCATGCTGTTCGCGCGGGTTAAACGCCGGACATGCACTGCGTGGCCCTACCCACACCAGCTTTCCCTGATTAACCGCCAACGCGCCGTCGGCAATCAGGTTGTAGTGCCCGTCGCGCATCGTCACGATATCGGCCCCCAGCCATAGGCTGTCAATCTGCTCTGCTTCTGCCATGCCACTCCCCTCTCGTTCGGCGATTTACACACCGCATCAAAGTATGTATATGTATATACAACTTTCCGCCATGGAGGATCAACCATGTCCGTCTTTTTTGCTCCGCGCGCACTGCTGGCCGATGGCTGGCGTGAGAACGTCCTGATTACCACCAATGCCAACGGTTTTATTAGCTCGCTAGCGCCAGACAGCGATCCCGGCAACGCCACGCAGTTGGCAGGCGCGACTATTCCGGCGATTGCCAATTTGCACTCGCATGCGTTCCAGCGGGCGATGGCAGGATTAGCGGAGGTGGCAGGCGATCCGCAAGATAGCTTCTGGACATGGCGCGACTTGATGTACCGCATGGTGCAGCGCCTGTCGCCTGAACAGGTTGGCGATATCGCCACGCATCTCTACATCGACATGTTGAAAGGCGGCTACAGCCAGGTGGCGGAATTCCATTATCTGCATCACGATCCGCACGGTCAGCCGTATGCCGACGATGCGATGCTGCTGAATTTAGTCGCCGCTGCCGATACCGCGGGCATCGGTCAAACCCTGCTGCCAGTGCTGTACAGCTACAGCGGATTTGGTTCGCAGCCGGCCAGCGACGGCCAACGTCGCTTCATTCAGCAAACCGAAGCTTATCTGCAACAACAGCAACGCGTGGCGCGCTGGAGTGCGGATAAACCGCTGCTTAATCATGGCATCTGTTTCCACTCGCTGCGTGCGGTGAATGAAGCGCAAATGCGCGAAGTGTTGGCCGCTTGCCCGCAAGATATTCCGGTACACATTCACGTCGCCGAGCAGGAAAAAGAGATCAACGACAGCGTGGCGTGGAGCGGTGAACGTCCCGTGGCCTGGTTGCTCAATCGCTTCGACGTCGATCAGCGCTGGTGTTTGATTCACGCCACCCATTTGGATGAAGACGAAATTCAGCGCATGGCCGCCAGCGGCGCGGTCGCCGGTTTGTGCCCTACCACCGAAGCCAATCTCGGCGACGGCATTTTCCCGGCGGTGGAATATATCGCGCGCGGCGGTCGTTGGGGCATCGGCTCCGACAGCCATGTATCACTCAGCACGCTGGAAGAGTTGCGCTGGCTGGAGTACGGCCAGCGACTGCGCGATCGTCGACGCAATCGCATCACCTTACCCAATCAGCCTTCGGTCGGCGATTTGCTGTGGCAGCAAGCGGCGCAAGGTGGCGCGCAGGCGTGCGGATTACAAGCTGGTGAGTTGGCGGTGGGCAAACGCGCGGATTGGCTGGTGCTGGAAGACGATGCGTTCCTGGCGAGCGTCAATACCGCTTCCCTGCTGAATCGCTGGCTGTTTGGCGGCCAGCGCGAGCAGATCCGCGATGTGTTTGTCGCCGGTAAACAGGTGATCCAGCAAGGGCATCATGCGGCTGAAGATCAAGCGGCAGCGCGCTTTGCCGAGGCAATGAGGGCGCTGCAATGATCACCCGTTTCGATTACGAGCAACTGCCAGTTAGCCGCTGGCGCAACGGCGGCGGCGAGACCAGAGAAATCATCAGCTATCCGCCGGGCGCCGCAGAGTTTAGCTGGCGCGCCAGCATCGCCACCATCTCGGCTGACGGCCCGTTTTCGCCGTTTCCTGGTATTGATCGGGTGATCACCTTGTTGCACGGCGACAGCGTGTTGCTGCGCAGCGAGCAGGCCGAACAACGTTTGCTGCCGCATCAGCCGTGGGCGTTTCCCGGCGAATGGGCGATTGATGCCAGCATTAGCGGCAGTTGCCAGGATTTTAATATCATGACGCGCCGCGATAACTGGCGCTCTGCGGTCAGCGTTGAGCAGAAAGTGGTCAGCAGTGAAAACGGCGTGGCGTGGGTGCTGGCGGGAGAATGGCAGACTGCCAGTGGGGAAACTTTGGCCGTGAATCAGGGAATCTGGTGGGTGGATGAAATGACGCAGCTAGAACCATTAACATCAGGTGCCAGCCTGCTATTTGTGGCGCTTAGTCAGATAGCATAAGTGCCGAATTCCCCTCATCCCAGCCTTCTCCCGCCAGCGGGAGAAGAGGCGATGAGTCCCCTCTCCTGCTTGCGGGTGAGGGAAAGCGATCTCCTAACCGTGACCTCTAAACCGTCCCAGCAACTTATAACGCGATCCCGGATACAGCAGACGCGCATAGGTCACGATCTTGTTGTCGCTCCATGTCTGCCGACGAATCAGCAAGCAAGGTTCGTGCTCATCCAATGCCAGATGCTTACGCTGACGCAAATCCGGCAGCACCGCTTCCACAATGTGTTCACCGGCGGTCAACGGTGCTACACGCATCAAATAGGTATACGGCGTAAGCAGATGATAATCCTGGCTGAGATAATCCGGTGCCACCAACGGATTGACCAAACGATCTTCCAGCTGCACTGGTAAGTCATTCTCGTAATGCACAATCAACGAATGGAACAGCGTTTGTCCGGTGGATAAACCCAGCACCGCCGCCTGTTCCGGATCGGCTTTCATCTGACCAATCGACAAAATTTTGCAGCTGTGACGATGGCCGCGCTGCGCAATCTCATCGGCGATGTTGTGTACTTCCAGCATCGCGGTGTAGCCCTTCATCTCGGCGACAAAGGTGCCCACACCTTGCATACGTACCAGAAAACCTTCGCTGGTCAGCTCACGCAGCGCGCGATTGATGGTCATGCGGCTGACGCCCAGTTCATTAACCAGTTCGCTTTCGGACGGCACACGCTGATTGGCTTTCCAGTGACCTTCGCGGATCTGGCTGACAATCGCCTGCTTCACGCGCTGGTAAATCGGTGCGGGTTCGTCGCCCATCGCCGCTGCCAGCTGTGCTACTACCGTTTGCTCCGCCATGTCCTGTTCCTTTTCCGAATAATGCCCAAAGTTTACTGTCTCGGCCTGTAAATGTATATACATCTAATAGTGCAAATAGCCCAGCTTTGGTGCAGCTTTCGCCCAGCTTCAGTGCAATCTCGCTGCCGTTTCATCTGTGGTGTCGCATTGCGGCACGTTTCACAGAATACGATCAATCTGGCATAGCGCTTGCTACTTGTATAGACAAGATTAGACACTTATGCTTCACTCATCGCAAACCAAGGCAATTCGGATGGTCCATCGCGAAGTAGCGGCCCCCGAAGCGCAGCAGATTACTTGTATAGACAGGAGTAGACTATGTCAGGTTCGGTTCAGGAAATTCGCCTCGTTCCCGGTGAAGTGGACCTCGCCACCTTGCGCTGTATTTATCAAAGCAAGGTGACGCTAACGTTAGCTGATGAAGCGCGTGCGGCGATTGATCGCGCCAATGAAACCGTGACGGCGATTGTGGCATCGGGCAATGTGGTTTACGGCATCAATACCGGTTTTGGCAAGCTGGCGCAGACGCAGATTCCCGCGGCGCGTCTGGCTGAATTGCAGCGCAATCTGGTGTTATCACATAGCGTGGGATTGGGCGATCTGCTGCCTGACAACGTCGCCCGTCTAGTGGTGGCGACCAAAATCATCAGCCTGGCGCGCGGTCATTCCGGCGTACGCATCGAATTGATTGAAGCGTTATTGGCGCTTTTCAACGCCGGTGTCATGCCCTGCATTCCAGAAAAAGGTTCGGTTGGCGCGTCCGGCGATCTGGCGCCGCTGGCGCATCTTTCCCTGATGCTGCTGGGCGAAGGCCAAGTGCGGGTTGATGGCGAACTGATCCCCGCCACCGAAGGGTTAGCGCGTGTCGGCCTGCAACCGATTGTACTCGGCCCAAAAGAAGGTCTGGCGCTGCTGAACGGCACGCAAGTCTCTAACGCGCTGGCACTGCGCGGCCTGTTTGAAGCGGAGAATCTGTTCGCCGCCGGTTTGATGGCCGGTGCGCTGTCGCTGGAAGCGATCAAAGGTTCGGTGAAACCGTACGATGCCCGCATTCATGAAGCACGCGGACAAGTTGGCCAAATTGGCGTCGCAGCGGCCGTCTCCTCGTTATTAAATGGCAGCGAAATCCTCAGTTCGCACACCAATTGTGGCCGCGTACAAGATCCCTACTCGATTCGCTGCGTGCCGCAGGTGATGGGCGCGTGCCTCGATAACCTGACGCACGCCTCGCGCGTGTTGCAGATTGAAGCCAACGCCGCATCGGACAATCCGCTGGTATTCAGCGACAGCGGCGATGTGATTTCAGGCGGCAATTTCCACGCTGAGCCGGTGGCCTTCGCCGCTGACATTCTGGCGCTGGCGATTGCCGAAATCGGCGCGATTTCTGAGCGTCGCATGGCACTGCTGCTGGATACCGGCTTGTCGGGTTTGCCGCCGTTCCTTGTCAATGATGGCGGTGTCAACTCCGGCTTTATGATTGCTCAGGTCACCGCCGCCGCGCTGGCATCTGAGAACAAATCGCTGGCACATCCCGGCAGCGTAGACAGCTTACCAACCTCCGCTAACCAGGAAGATCACGTCTCGATGGCGACGTACGCCGCACGTCGTCTCGGCAGCATGTGCTTTAACACCGCTGCGGTAGTGGGCATAGAAGCGATGGCGGCGGCACAAGGCATTGATTTCCATCGCCCGCTGCAAAGCTCGCCAGCGTTAGAACAGGAGATGAGCCGCATCCGTGAGAACGTGGCCTTCCTCGATCACGACCGTTTAATGGCGCCGGATATCGAATCCATGCGCCTGTGGGCCAGCCGTTCAGACTGGCCAGAATCCCTTACCGCGCTGCTGCCAAGCCAGCGTTCGACTGTTAATTAAGGAATCGATGATGAGCGAAACTTTGACTCAGGCTGTAGCCCGTGAAATCCGTGCGCCGCGCGGTAATACTTTGCACTGCGCCAACTGGTTGATTGAAGCGGCCTACCGCATGATCCAGAACAACCTCGATCCTGACGTGGCAGAGCGCCCGGAAGATCTGGTGGTGTACGGCGGTATCGGTAAAGCCGCACGTAACTGGGAGTGCTTCGAGCAGATCCTGCGCTCTTTGCGTGCTTTGCAGCCGGAAGAGACGCTGTTGATCCAGTCAGGCAAGCCGGTTGGCGTGTTCCGCACCCACGCCGATGCGCCGCGTGTGCTGTTGGCGAACTCTAACCTGGTGCCGCATTGGGCCAACTGGGATCACTTCCACGAACTGGATAAAAAAGGCCTGATGATGTACGGCCAGATGACCGCCGGTTCCTGGATCTACATTGGCGCGCAGGGCATCGTGCAAGGCACCTTTGAAACCTTCGCCGAAGCGGGTCGTCAACATTACGACAGCAACCTCAGCGGCCGTTGGATTCTCACTGCTGGATTAGGCGGCATGGGCGGCGCACAACCGCTGGCGGGCGTGTTGGCCGGCGCCAGCGTGTTAGCCATTGAGTGCCAGGAATCACGTATCGATTTCCGTCTGCGTACCCGTTACGTCGATCACAAAGCCTACACGCTCGACGAAGCGCTGGCGCTGATCGAGCAGGCCAATAAAGAGAAGCGTGCGATTTCGGTTGGCCTATTAGGTAATGCGGCAGAAATCGTGCCGGAACTGGTTAAACGCGCCAAAGCGGGCGGCATGAAGCCGGATATCGTTACCGATCAAACTTCCGCACACGATCCGATTAACGGCTATCTGCCAATTGGCTGGGATGTGGCGCGTTGGGAAGCTGAGCGCGTCAGCAATCCTAAGGCCGTTGAGCAAGCCGCACGTGAATCGATGGCGGTACACGTACAAGCGATGCTGGATTTCCACCATATGGGCGTGCCGACGGTGGATTATGGCAACAACATTCGTCAGGTGGCACTGGATCAAGGCGTGAAGAATGCCTTTGATTTCCCAGGCTTCGTTCCGGCGTATATTCGTCCGCTGTTCTGTGAAGGCAAAGGTCCATTCCGCTGGGTGGCGTTGTCGGGCGATCCGGAAGATATCTACAAAACCGATGCCAAGCTGAAAGAATTGTTCCCGGATCATCAAAACCTGCATCGCTGGCTGGATATGGCGCAAGAGCGCATCGCCTTCCAGGGCTTACCGGCGCGTATTTGCTGGCTGGGATTGGGCGAGCGTCACAAAGCGGCGCTGGCGTTTAACGAAATGGTGCGCAACGGCGAGCTGAAAGCGCCTATCGTGATTGGTCGCGATCATCTGGACTGCGGTTCGGTGGCTTCACCAAACCGTGAAACCGAAGCGATGAAAGACGGCTCGGATGCGGTGTCTGACTGGCCGCTGCTGAATGCCTTGCTGAACACCGCGGGTGGCGCAACGTGGGTCAGTTTGCATCACGGTGGCGGTGTAGGTATGGGCTTCTCGCAGCACTCCGGCGTAGTGATTGTGTGTGATGGCACGGCAGAAGCCGCTGCGCGTTTAGGCCGCGTGCTGTGGAACGATCCGGCAACCGGTGTGATGCGTCACGCTGATGCCGGCTATGAATTAGCACAAAGCTGCGCGCAAGAGCACGGTTTGAATCTGCCCATGCAGAAGTAACGTTATCAGGTGCGCATGAATGCGCACCCTACGTAAAAAACGCAATACCGCTGTAGGGTCGCCATTCATGGTGACCTATTTTTTTTATCTTCATATTCCATTCCGCTATAGCCTATAGCCAAATTATTCCGCTCTACGATAGACGCCGCCCTGCGCTTGCCACTACAGTAAATGCATTATTTCGCAGCCTACGCTGCCGATGGAGAGCCTTACTTTATGAGCCTGCCCGCTGTCCTGCTGGAAAATGCCCTCAACTGGCGTCGTCAGTTACATCAACATCCTGAACTCGGTTATCAAGAGCAGCAAACCAGTGAGTTAGTTGCCAGCGTGTTAGCCGATGCAGGATTGCAAGTGTTTCGTGGCTTAGCAGGCACCGGCGTCATCGGCACATTGGAAAACGGTCCTGGTCCGGTAATTGGCCTGCGTGCCGATATGGATGCGTTGCCGATTACCGAAAAAGGCGATGCGCAGTGGAAGTCACAGCAAAGCGGCGTGATGCACGCCTGTGGTCACGATGGCCACACAGCAACATTGCTGGCAGCCGCATGCCATTTAGCCGCAACGCGCAACTTCAGCGGTACCATCCACTTCATTTTCCAGCCAGCCGAAGAAAACCTGGGCGGCGCACGCAAGATGGTGGAGGAAGGCTTGTTCCAGCGTTTCCCAATGGATGCGGTTTACGCCATGCATAACTGGCCCGGCATGCCGATCGGCACGCTGGCGGTGAATCCCGATGCGATGATGGCATCCCTTGATTCGTTCGAAATCACCTTGCACGGTAAAAGCTGCCATGCGGCGATGCCGGAAAGTGGTGCCGATCCGATGGTGGTCGCCGCAGAACTGATTCTGGCGCTGCAAACCATTCCCTCGCGCCGTCTTTCGCCGCTGGCTTCAGCGGTGGTGAGCGTGACGCAGATTCATGGCGGCGAAGCGATTAACGTGATTCCCGAGCAGATTAAATTGCGTGGCACGGTGCGATGTTTGCAGACCGACGTGCGCAATCGCGTGCGCGGTCTGATAGAGGATTTTGTCACCACCCTGCCACGTCCGTTTGGCGTTAGCGGTGAGATTCATTGGTATCCCGGTTATCCGGTTACCGCCAACCACGCGGCACAGGCCGAGCAAGTGCGTGCCGTCGCCAACGCGACATTAGGTGAAGCACAGGTGAAATGGCAGGTAAATCCCTCCATGGCGTCAGAAGATTTTGCCTGCATGCTGGAAGCTTGCCCCGGTGCTTATTTCTGGCTGGGTGCGGATGGCGCAACGCCGTCTGCGCCGCTGCATAATGCCCATTACGATTTTAATGATGATCTGCTGCCGATTGGCATTCGCTTCTGGCAGCAGTTAGTGGAGAGCGTGTTGGCGAAAACCTGATTTACGGCGGTCACCATAAATGGCGACCCTACAACATCCACATCAATTTCTGGTCACCCTAAATGGCGACCCTACGAAATAACGTGCCGTAGGGTGCGCATTTTTGCGCACCTGGCTGACTTCAAATCCCCGCCTGCACCAAACGTACTTCTGCATCGTCCAAACTGATGGCTTCGCCGGTTGCCACCAAACAGCACGCCAACTGCAAACGCAGCGCCTGCGGTACCGCGCGTTCACCGGCTAACACTTGCTGAATCCACGCGGCGGTATCTGCGGCACTTTTCGATTCTGGCAATTCCACACTGATTTCCGGCTGACGCTCAATCCACACTTCCGCTTCCGCACCTGCGCCGCGAATGTAATTAATCGCCGGACAGCGCTGCGGATTGGCATACACCTCACCTTCGGTGCCATTCAGCAGAATGGCAGGCGCATCAATATCCTGGAAGAATTTCCCAACGCGCGGCACGTATTCAGGATGCGAGACGCTGGCAAGACGCAGCGCGGCGCGTTCAGCAAACGGCGTTGCCAGCTTCGCCAGCGTATGCGCGCTGTTACGCACGCCCATGCGCCAGCGCAAAGAAAGCTGTTTTGCCATTGGCGCACACAGATGATCGATGGTGATAAATGCCAGTTCACCACTATCCAATTTAGCCTGCGCTTGTTCTGCCGAGATAACTGGCGCGATATCCAGCGCGGCCAGCACAGCTTCAGTGGTGATGCGCGTTGGATCATCGCTGACACCGTGCAATAGCACCGGAAAACCGAGTTTTACCAGCAGTAACGCCAGCAACGGCGTCAAATTACCCTGACGACGCGCGCCATTGTAGCTGGGAATCACAATTGGCATCGGGCGATTAGCGGGCGGGTGCAGTTGCATCATTTGCTGCTGCATCGCGTGGTAAAAACCGCGCATCTCCTCTTCGCCTTCACCTTTAATACGCAGCGCGATCAGCACACCACCCAGCTCTAATTCCGGCACTTCATCGGCCAGCATTGCGCTGTATAAGGCATGCGCAGTGTCGAAATCGATATCGCGCGCGTGATTCTTGCCGCGCCCGATCTCTTTGATAATTTTATTCAGTTCCATCAAGGCATTCCCGCTTCCAGGGCGCGCCGATCTTCGGCTGCCAAAATTGATAATTAGATTTTCTTGCTGCGGCGTTTCTTCACCTTTTCGCTGCTGGCTTCCGGCATCGGCGGTTGTTCAATCGGAAACACCGGCAATGCGGCCAGCAATCGGCTGCCGTACGCTTTGTTGAGCAGGCGACGATCATAAATCACGATTTCGCCAAAACAGCTGTGGCTACGAATCAAACGCCCCACTTGTTGAATCAAGGTAAACGAGGCGCTCGGCAAACTTTGCACCTCGAAAGGATAACGTTTCAGGCTCTTCAGCCATTCGCCTTCGGTCAAAATTACCGGACTGTCTACCGGTGGAAAAGCAATTTTATGGATATGCACCTGCGACAGCAGATCGCCTTTTAAATCCAGCCCTTCGGCGAATGATTGCAACCCAACCAGGATGCTGGTTTGGCCCGCTTCAACGCGTTCACGGTGCAGTGCGACTAAACGCGAACGCGGTTGATCGCCCTGCACCAGCATCGACAAACGCAGCTCAGGAATGTGCCCGACAAACTGCTGCATCGCCCGTCCGCTGGCAAACAGCACCAGCACGCCTTTGTGCTTCTCTTCGGCAATTTGCTGGCGGAAGAAGCGTGCCATTTCGGCGATGTGCTCGGCTTCCTGCGCCATCTGTGGCTCAAACTGCATCTGCGGAATCACCAGCTTGCCCTGATCGATGTGGTTAAACGGCGAATCCAGCGCCACAAAACGATCGCCAGCCTTTTCGCTTAATCCCGACATCTCCTGCAAGCGATTGAAGCTATTCAGCGAACGCAACGTGGCGGACGTCACCACCACATGCGGGATTTTGCGCCACAGGATTTTCTCCAGCTGATCGCTAACGCGAATCCCCGCGCAATGGAACAGCAGATGCGCTTGCCCCTCACGGATTTCGCGGGTGATCCACTTCGAAACCGGCGCATTCGAGGCCTTTTCCATCGCCGCCAGCCGCCACAATTTGCTGATCGATTCGAACCAGCCGAAATGGCGATTGAGCTGAATAATGGCTTTATGCAGCCGCATAATGTCGGCTTTGCCAGTTTGTTCGCCCAACTCGTTGAGCAAACCTTCGCTCAAGCCGCGCAGCGCGTCGCACAGCTTAAACAACCTGGCGCAGATGCTGAGTAATTCTTCCGGCAGTTCGCCCAGTACAAAACGAAATTCCCCCGGCTGATTGTTGCCCGGCAGCAGCGGATTGAGTGCCGTGCTAAGGATCTGCAACAGCTCGCGCACTTCGTCGCAATGGCCTTTCAACCGCTCGGGATTGGTCAGCGGCGGTGGCGATTTCGGGCGGAATTGCGCCATGATGGTTTCCACCAGCCGCACAAACAGATCGAGCTGCAAGCTGCTCCAACCCGGCGTGATTTCCGCACTCATTTCCAGCGCATCGCGCGCCACTTCAGGCAGATGATGGCCTTCATCAAGCACCAGCATCAGATGTTTGGCGGGCGGCAGCACCGATTCGTTTTCCATCGCCGCCATTACCAGCGCATGGTTCGCCACCACCACATCAGCTTGTTCAATCTCACGACGCGCGACAAAAAACGGGCATTCCCGATACCAACGGCAATGGTGTCCAAGGCAGTTGGCTTTGTCGGTGGAGAGGCGCTGCCACAGGCTGTCCTCGATGTTTACATCGGTGTGATCGCGCAAACCATCCCAGCGGTAGCTGCTGAGCTGCTTCTCCAGTTTGGCGCAGAATTTCTGCTCCTCTTTCGAACCGGTCACCGCTTCTTCATCAAGATATAACAGCAGATCGCCCTGCTGATCTTCGGTCGCCGCCAGCGCCGCGAGGTTACGCGGACACACATAACGGCCACGACCAAATGCCGCGGTAAAGGTGAGATCGGGAATGATTTTTTTCAGCAAAGGCAGGTCCTTGCTGAAGATTTGATCCTGCAACGCCACGTTAGCGGTGCTGATCACTAAACGTTTTTCCTCGGCGCGGCTCACCGCAATACCGGGAATCAAATAAGAAAGCGTTTTACCCACGCCGGTTGGGGCTTCAATCGCCAGATGACGACCTTCGTCACCGGCCAGCGTTTTCGCCACTTCGGCGATCATCTGGCGCTGCGGCGCGCGCGGGATAAAGTCAGGAACCTGCTGTTGCAGCGCCTTATACCATTGCGCAATCTGGCTTTTTATCGCTGCTGTCAGGGCCATTTTCGTTACTGTTTGCTGAATTGGCCTGTATTTTTACACAGTATCGCGGCAGCGTCAGCTTTCACTGTGATTTTTTCGCGCTGGATTCAGAATTTCACGCATCGCCCGAATCAAGGTTTCACGCGATCGCCCACGGCGGAAGGCAAAAGAAAACGGCGCGCGGAAGTGGAAATGCTCCGGCAGCAGGCGTTTAAGTGCACCCTGTTGCTGCCAGCTGCGCGCGTAATGTTCCGGCAAATAGCCAATAAAACGACCGGACAAAATCAACGTGAGCTGCGCTTCAATGCTCTCCACCGAGGCGTTGCTTTGGCGGAAACCGCGTTTATTGAGTTCCTGCTGATTCCAGTAACGCCGCGTCACCATGCCGGTTTGCTGCACGGTGCGCACATCCGGATCGCCCTCAGCCAGCGGATGTTGCGGGCTGCAATAGAGCCAATGCTGCTCGTCATACAGCGGAATGGTGACCAGATTGCTGGCGCGCAGCGGGAAGTGACCAATCGCCAAATCGATCCGATCCTCCAGCAATTGCTGCTGCAATTCGTTGGGATCGCGCACGCTGAGATTAAAAAATACCGCTGGGAAACGTTGATTGAAACGCGCAATCGCGGCGGGCAGATCCAGCGTGCTGTCGGTAACGGTGGCGTCCACCACGCCAAGCGAAAAGGTGCCGCCCTGCGCGCTCTTCAAGGTTTCCACTTGCTCTTGCCAGCCGGCCAAGGTTGCCAGCATCTCCTGGCTGTAGCGATAAAACTGCTCGCCTTTGCTGGTCAAGGTAAAGCCGCCGCGTCCACGCTGGCACAGGATAAAACCGAGCTGGGTTTCCAGTTCGCTCATGTAAGCGCTAATCGCTGGCGTGGTCATATTCAGCGCCTGCTGCGCGCGTGAATATCCCTGGTTTTCTACCACGCTAGCGAACACCTGCAACAGTTTAAGATTGGGAAGCGTCTGCACCGTTTTTCCTTCAGTGATTGCTGACTAAAGTTAAGTAATCTCTGAAGTGATTATCTGCTGTCAAGGATTTTTCCGGCTCGCAGCTTGGGTAAAGATGAGTTTCACTTAGCCGAAGGAGTGCGTGATGACTGATTTCCCCCAGCCGCAAGGCGGTAACGATATGCCACGTTTTGCCGGACGCGGCACCATGATGCGTCTGCCTGCTTTCGAATCACCGGCCGATCTGGATGTGGCTTTTATTGGTATCCCGCTGGATATCGGCACTTCGCAGCGCAGCGGTACGCGCTATGGCCCGCGCGCCATTCGCGCCGATTCGGTGATGATTCGTCCGTACAACATGGCGACCGGCGCGGCGCCGTTTGATTCGCTGCGGGTTGGCGATCTCGGCGATGTGCCGATCAATACCTACAGCCTGCTGAAATCGGTCGATATCATCGAAAACTATTATACCGAGCTGAATAACTGGCCGATTATCCCGTTAACGCTCGGTGGCGATCACACCTTAACGCTGCCGATTTTGCGTGCGCTAACCAAGAAACACGGGCCAGTCGGACTCATTCATATCGACGCGCACACCGACACCAATGACGAAATGTTTGGCGAGAAAATTGCCCACGGCACCACTTTCCGCCGCGCGGTGGAAGAAGGCTTGCTCGATTGTCAGCGCGTGGTGCAGATTGGACAACGCGCGCAAGGTTACGCGGCGGGTGATTTCCAGTGGGGCGTCGGTCAAGGCTTCCATTTGGTGCCAGCCGAGCAGTGCTGGTATCGCTCACTCGCGCCGCTAATGGCCGAGGTGCGTGCGCGCATCGGCGAGGGTCCGGTGTATTTGTCGTATGACATCGACAGTTTTGATCCCGCCTGGGCACCCGGCACCGGTACGCCGGAAGTCGGCGGCTTGACCTCAATGCAAGGGCTGGAAATCGTGCGTGGCTGCCGCGGGTTGAATTTGATCGGTGCTGATTTGGTGGAAGTCTCTCCGCCGTATGACATCAGCGGCATGACCTCACAACTGGCGGCCAATATCCTTTATGAGATGCTGTGCGTGTTGCCCGGCGTCCGTTACACAGAGAACAAGTGATGACTCAACAAAATCTGGTGTTCCCGGCGCGCGTGCTGCGTGGCGCGGGCGTGATCAATCAACTGGGCGCGATTTGTGCCGCATTAGGCCAACGTGCGCTGCTGATTGGCGGGCATCAGGCGATGCAGGCAGTAGAAAGCCAGGTGCGAGCACAGTTGCTGGCGTCTAACGTCACGCTGCTGGCGCAAGAGTGGTTCGGCGGTGAAACCTCGATCAACCAGATTGATCGTTTGGCGGCGCTGGCGACTGAGTTAAACGCCGAGGTGTTGATTGGCGTTGGCGGCGGAAAATCGCTGGATACGGTGAAAGCGGTCGGTGCGCAGCTCGGCTTGCCGGTGGTCACGGTGCCAACCATCGCCGCCACCTGTTCAGCGGTGACGCCGCTGAGCATTCGCTATGACGATAACGGCAATTTCTTCGATATCTTCCCGCTGCCGCAAGCTCCCGCAGCGGTGATCATCGACAGTGAACTGCTGGCCAAAGCACCAGCGCGCTGGCTGGCGGCAGGATTGGGCGACACGCTGGCGAAATGGTACGAATTCCGTGCGGTCAGCACCCGTCATCCGGCGCGCGAAGGCAATGCGCTCTCTTCGCTGGCGCACAGCCAGATTTGTTATGACGTGATCGCCGAACACGGCCCGGCTGCTTATGCGGCGGTGCTGCGTGGGGAGAGCAGCGCAGCGTTGGATCAGGTGCTGGATGCGATTTTCACTTGGGCGGGATTGACCTCGCTGATGAGCAACGGCGCGCACGCAGCGGCTTCACATGCCATTTATGAAGGCTTTACCTTCTGCGATAAAACGCGCGAGTTTGGTCATGGTTTGCTGGTTGGTTTTGGCAACCTGTGTTTGCTGGCGTTGGAAGATCGCAGCGATGAAGAAGTGCTGGACGAAATGCGCCTGGCGCGTGACTGCGGCGTGCCGCTGACGCTGGCTGAGATTGCCGAATTGGATCAGGCGGAACTGGCGCTGATTGTGCGCGAATCGGTGCATGCGCCCGATATGGAGAATATGGGCGAGGCGGTAACGGAAGCGCGTTTGCTGGCGGCGATGCAGCGGATTGAAGGGTTGGCTGCGTGGGTTTAGTAGCGGTCGCCATAAATGGCGACCCTACGGCGAAATGTGTTAATGCCGATGACCGTAATATTAAGCGCGCATTTTGTAGGGTCGGCATTTATGCCGACCTGGTTTTTACCCAACAGCTAACAGCATCACCACTTCACGCACATCTGCCACTTCATCCAACTCCAGACACACCGCTTCGAGCCGCTCAACCTGCTCCATCGGCAACGCGCGCGCCGCTAAACTGCGATACTTCGCCAGCAATGCCTCCAGACTCAACGGATTGGCCGGGGCGCCCGAAGCAATCGGCACATGCTGTTGCCACTGCGCGCCTTGCACGGTTTCCAGCCGCACCCACGGCTCATCATCGCGACTTTGCTGTTCATCAATCACCAACTCAATACGCGCCAGTAACGCTTCAACCGCTGGATGCAGCCGTTTGGCATCATCGTAGCTCGCCAATTCCGCCGAGCCATACAACACCCGCGCCGCCAGTGCATACGGCAAACTCATCTGCGCTGCCGCTAAGCTATGCAACTCACGCCCGCCGCACATCTCCAGCAGAAATGGATTCACGCCAACCACAATGCGCGCCACCTGTTCCGCACGCACAGCATGTTGTTGCAACATCATGCTCAGCGCATCAATTGCCGCGTGGGTGCCGCGACATGAGGCGTAAGGTTTGATCGAGCAGCGCGCCAGTTTCCACACTTCGCCGAGATCGGCGGTCAGCGCCTGCGGCTGTTGGGTTTCAGATGCCAGGGTTTGCAGGAAACCGCCCCAACGTGCTTCGAACACCGCGGAAGGGCCGCTGATGCCGCGCTGTGCCAGCAATGCCGCGTGCACGCCACCTTCAGCGGCGCGCGCCGCATGCAGTTTTTTGGTGTGCGAGCCGTCGTGGATAAAGCCCCACAAACCGCCACTGAAACTGGCGGCGATGCCCAATGCCGAGGCGCACTGCGCTGCATTCAACTGCAACAGTGAACACACCGCGGCCGCAGCGCCAAACACGCCGCAACTGGCGGTCGAGTGCCAACCTGCACCGTTGTGCGCGGAATAGCCGCCGCAGGCTTCCAGCACCCGGCGACCGACGTCATAACCGATCACCATCGCCACCATCAATGCGGGTCCATCCACTGGCTGCTTCGCCAACGGCAGCGCCGCCAGCAGCGCGGGAATCACCACCGCGCCAGAGTGATCGCAACCGCCGGTATCATCCAGTTCATACATGTGCGCCGCCACGCCGTTTAGCCAGGCGGCCTGACGCGGGTTGACCTGCTGCGCGCTGCCCCACACCTGCGACTGCGCGCGTCCGCCCTCTTCCTCGACCAGCGCCAGAGATGCGCGCCAGATCGGGCTGTCGCAGCCTGCTAGCGAGGCACCCAGCGTATCGAGAAAATGGCGTTTCGCCTGCTCCACCAGCGCTTCGGGCAACTGCTCAAAGCGCGTCTCAGCGATAAACGCCGCCAGTTGATCAAGCGGGCTCGCCATGTACACCTCCAACAATGCGGGTGAACACTTCTGCCGGATGCGAAATATCATTATCCGGCTGCGTCTGCCAATGCGCTGCGGCCTGCCCGGCAGTGGCAATCCACACGTTGTGCTGTTGCAGTGTTTCTATCAACGAGCGCAACAGGCCGATACGTCCAGCGGTGCCAATAATCTCCGGGTGCAGGCGCAGTAAATAGCACAAGCCAAAGCGGTGGAAACCGTGGAAATCCTGCGTCAGGTTGGCCAGCGTTTCTGCATAAGGCGCAATACGCGATTGCCCCGGCGGAATCGCCGGACTGAGGTTGAAAGCGAAGTACGGTTCATCTTCCAACGTGTAGTGCATCGGCAATTCGACCAAGCGTGTACCCGGATGGAAATAAGGTAAATCGTCGCCGCGCCAGCTGGATGACCATTGAATACCGAGTTTAAGCAACGCCTGCGCCAGCCCCGGTTTCCACTGCCCGGCAGGCGTGCGGAAACCGGTGATTTTGTGGCCGGTGATCTGGGTGAGTTTTTCGCAGCCGCGCGTGATGCTGGCGATTTGCTGCTCTAGCGTCAGCAGCGAGAAATCTTCATGCCGATCACCGCTGCAAGCAATCTCATGCCCTTCAGCCGCAATGCGTTTCACCAAATCCGGCTGCTCTTCGGCGACAATCGCCGGTAAGCACCAGCTGGCTTTAAGCTGCTTTTCCGCCAGCAGCGCCAATAAGCGATCAACGCCGCGCAGCGTACCGTAGCGCCACACTGACAAGGTTTTGTCGCGTCCCGCCACCGCTGGCGCTTGAGTGAGAATGCCGTGGATATCGTTAAAGTCGATGGTGAGGATCGCCGCCGACTGGAAGCCCAGCGGCCAGCGTGAAGATTCAGTCATGCTGTTGCTCCTGCAAATACCAGTTTGCCACCGCATCGCAACGCGCAAACCACACGTCATCGCGCGCCGTCATGTGTTCAAACAGCTGTTCGAGCAACAAAATGCGCCCCGGTTGACCGGAGATTTTCGGGTGGAACAGCGTGGTCAAACACAAACCTTCATCCATGGCGCCATCGAACTCGCGCTGCCAGTTATCACGCGTGTGTGCATAACTGGCGATGCGATCGCCGCCTTTAGGGAAATCCGGTTGGCGCGTATAAGCTAGCGACGCGTAATCATCCATTTCCCACTTGCCGGGGATCTCCACCAGCGGCGTATGTCCGGCCACCGGAATGCTGTACGGGCGGTCATCACCGCGCATGCTGCTGGAGTAAATTACGCCCGCATCACGCAGGATCTGTGGCGTTTCGGCGTGCCAGTCGCCCGACGGCGTGCGAAACCCGCAAGCGGTGATGCCGAGCAGGTTGTGGAAAATCTCGGCCGATTTCGCCATCACCGCACGCTGTTCTTCTGGCGGAATAGCGAAAAAAGATTCATGGCGATAACCGTGATAGGCCACTTCGTGGCCCTGTTCGATAATCGCCTGGCACTGTTGCGGCCACTGCTCCACCACCCACGCCGGAACGAAAAAGGTGGCGGGCAGATCGAAGGCGCGCAGCAAGTCCAGCAAACGCCCGAGCGCGCGGTACGGCCCGTAAGCCCCAAAGGTGAAATACTCTGGCGTTGACCACAGGCTGCCATTCAACATGGCATCGCCGGTGGGACCGTCGAGGTCAAACGCCAGCGCCATACAGCCGCGTTTACCCTGCGGCCAGCGCACTGCGCCCGGTTGTTGCATCTGCGCTCCTTAGCCTTGGTTGGTGGTGGTTTTCGCCACGCCGTTGTCCGTCAGGCCCCATTTGCTGAGGATTTTCTGGTAGCTGCCATCAGCGATCATCGCATCCAGCGCCGCCTGAATCGCGGTGGTCAACTCGCCAGCATCTTTGCCAATCGCCATGCCGGTGTACTGAAACGAGAAGGCTTTATCGAGCGGCTTATATTTGTCTTTTTCCAGATCCATGATGTACGGCAGGGTTTCGCTGCCCTGCACTGCGCCATCCAAACGGTTTTGACGCAGTTGAGTACGCGCATCGGCGGTCCCTTCCGCGCCGACCACTACGATGGCCGGTTTGCCTGCGGCTTCACAATGCGCTTTCGACCAGTTGGCGATCTCGGCTGGGAAGGTGGTGCGACGGCTGGTGCCGACTTTCTTGCCGCACAGATCCAGCGCGGTTTTGATGTCGCTGCGTGAAGTTAAGGTGTAGAACTGCGGGCCGGTTTTGAAGTAGTCGATGAAGTTCACTACTTGCTGGCGCTCTTTGGTGTCGGTCATGCCGGACATCACCAGATCAACGCGCTTGGTCACCACGGCGTTCACCATCTGCTCGAAGGCGATTTCCTGCCAGTTGATCTTCACACCGAGCTTCTCGCCAATCGCCTGGCCGAGATCGTAATCCACGCCAGTCAGTTGGTTGGTCGCCGGATCTTTAAAATCCATCGGCGGATAGTTCGGCATGATCGCGACAGTCAGTCCTTTCTCTTTGATGGCGGCTGGCACAGCGATATCTGCCCAGGCAGAAGATTGCAGCAGTACGGCGGCACTGATGGCACTCAATAACAGCTTTTTCATATTCACCCCGGTCACGTTAAAGAAGAATCGCGTTAATAAAGTTTTTCATCCGTGGATTTTGCGGGTTCAGCAGAATGTCTTCCGGTGCGCCCTGCTCGATGATGCGTCCCTCGTCCATAAACACCACCTGATTCGCCACTTCACGGGCAAAGCCCATTTCATGGGTGACAACCAGCATGGTGGTGCCCTCTTTTGCCAGCTGGCGCATCACCGCCAGCACTTCACCGACCATCTCCGGATCCAGCGCCGAAGTCGGTTCGTCGAACAGCATTAATTTCGGTTTCATCGCCAGCGCGCGGGCAATCGCCACGCGTTGCTGCTGGCCGCCCGACAGCGACTGCGGATAGTCATGCGCTTTATGCGCCAGACCGACGCGATCCAGCAGCGCCATGGCTTCTTCGCTGGCTTCACGTCTTGGGCGTAATAGCACGCGGCACGGCCCTTCGATGATGTTCTCCAGCGCGGTTTTATGTGGGAACAGGTTAAAGCGCTGGAACACCATGCCGGTTTGCAGGCGCTGACGGGCAATCTGCTTGTCGCTCAGCGCGTGCAATTTGTTACCGGCGATGCGATAACCCGCCAGTTCGTTGTCGACCCAAATCCCGCCCTGATCGACCTTTTCCAGCTGGTTAATACAGCGCAAAAAGGTGCTTTTACCGGAGCCTGATGGGCCGAGGATGCACATCACCTCGCCGTAATTCACTTCGAGGCTGACGTCTTTCAGCGCATGAAACTGGTCGAAATATTTGTTCACCTTGACGGCGCGCACGATGTTTCTCATGGTTGGCTCCCCGATTACTGACGCTGGCGATGGCCGCGAGAGAAGTAGCGTTCCAGTCGGCTCTGTCCAAACGACAGCAGCGTGACCACGATCAAGTACCAAATACCGGCCACGAACAGCAGTTCCATCACGCGTGCGTTGGCGAAGTAGATGGTTTGCGTGTTGTAGAGCAGTTCGGAGTACTGAATCATGCTGGCGAGACTGGTAGTTTTGATCATGCTGATGAATTCGTTGCCAACCGGCGGCAGAATCACGCGCATCGCCTGCGGCAAAATGATGCGGTGAAGCGCCTGCAAGCGCGGCATGCCGATGGCTTTCGCCGCTTCATATTGTCCGGTATCCACCGACAACAACCCGGCGCGCACCACTTCTGAGGTGTACGCGCCCTGATTGATGCTCAAACCCAGCAGCGCGGCGAGGAACGGCGTCATGATGGTGACGGTTTGCACGCTGAACACGCCGGGAATGCTGATGGTGGGAAACACCAGCGCCAGGTTGAACCACAGCAACAGCTGCAAAATCAGCGGCGTGCCACGGAAGATCCACGCGTAACCCACCGCGATGTAGTGCAGCACCGGATTGGTTGACATATACATGATGGCGGTGATCACGCCGAACAGAATGCCCAGCGCCATCGCCAGCACCGACATGATCAGCGTATTTACCACGCCGTTGAGGATCGCCTGGGCGGTAAAGAACTGGCCGACAAACGACCATTCGATATTGCCGTGGGCAAAGGCGTTCACCAACAGCGCCAACAGCACCAGAATCACCGCCGAGGCGGTGATGCGGCCGTAGTAGCGGCGCGGCACCACCTGATAACGATCGAGATCGTAATGCATCTGTTCGCGGCTATTGTTCAAGTTGGGCTCAATCGGCGTTGATTGCGACATAACAGGCTCCTCAGGCGCGTGGGCCAGCGTAATCGTCAGTCCAGCGCTGCTGGTCCTGCATCACAGTTTGCAGACGCGCCAACTGCTCGCGCACACGTGCCGGTGCGGTGCCGCCGTAACCGCTGCGTGCCGCCAGTGCGGCTTCCAGCGTTAAGGCGCTGCGCACCTCTGGCGTTAAGCGTGTGTCCACCGCCTGCAATTGCGCATCACTGAGATCCGACAAGCCGCAGTTTTCTTGTTCGCACAGTTGCACCAGCTGACCGGTGATTTCATGGGCTTCACGGAACGGCACGCCGCGCATCGCCAGCCAGTCGGCCACTTCGGTCGCCAGCGTGAAGCCGTCTGGCGCCTGGTCGCGCATCACTTCGGTATTGAACTTCAGCGTCGCCATCATGCCCGCCATCGCGGGCAGCACCAGCAACAGCGTATCGACCGCATCAATCACGTTGCGTTTGTCGTCGCTGAGATCGCGGTTGTATGACAGCGGCATGGCTTTCATGGTGGTGAGCAGCGCCATCAGGTTGCCGACCAAACGGCCAGAGCGACCGCGCGTCAGTTCGGCGATATCGGGGTTTTTCTTCTGTGGCATGATCGAGCTGCCGGTGGCGTAGCTGTCGTGCAGTTCAACCCAACGGAACTGGCGCGAGGCCCACATGCACACTTCTTCGCACAGGCGCGACAGGTTGATACCAATCATGCTGGTGACGAACAGGAATTCAGCGGCGTAATCGCGGCTGGCAACCGCATCAATTGAGTTTTCGCACGGCGCGAGATACGCCAGATCGGCAGCGGCTTGTTCCGGCTGGCGTGCAATCGCCGAACCGGCCATGGCGGCGGCGCCGAGTGGGCAACGCGCGCTGCGACGATCCCAATCCTGCATGCGTTCGATATCACGCGAGAACGATTGCGCATGCGCCAGCAGTTGATGACCAAATACAATCGGCTGCGCCTGCTGCAAATGGGTAAACCCCGGTGCCACGCTTTCGGTGTGCAGCGCCGCTTGTTCCACCAAAGATTGTTGCAACGCCAGCAGCGCGCTGACCACTTTGCGACCGTTATCGCGTAGGTAAAGGCGCAGATCGTTAACGGTTTGGTCATTGCGCGAACGCCCGGCGCGCAGCTTGCCGCCCAGCGGCCCTAACCGTTCGGTCAGCGCACGTTCGATAAAGGTATGCACATCTTCATCGGCGGCAATCGGATGCAGGTTACCGGCGCGATAATCGGCGTCCAGCGCATCAATCGCCGCCAACATGGTGTTCAGTTCTTCCGTGCTCAGCAGGTCGCCACGCGCCAGTTCACGCGCATGCGCCCGGCAACCGGCAAGATCGTAAGGAGCGAGGGCAAAGTAATAATCCGGGCTACGCGACAGCGCGGTTAAACTCGCTGCGGGTGCGGCTTTAAAACGCGCGCCCCATAACAGTTCGGCATTATCAGACATGCTATTTCCCCTTACAGATATTCATGGATAAGAAAAAGATATGGATGCGGTAATTTAGATAATAAAAAATTATTTTATTGGTAAATAAATCGCATTTCAGGTTCACTGTACTTTCACCGCAATTATTCCGGAGTTGAATAGCAAAAATGGAAAGTAAAGTTTCCCAGTCCGGAAACAATGCAAATAATCGCAGCGATAATGCGGTTCTGGCGCTGAGTAATATCGATTTAAAATTACTGAGAGTATTTAAATGCGTGGTTGAAGCCGGGGGATTAACTGCCGCCAGTCACGAATTAAATATAGGCCTGGCGGCGATCAGTAAACAGGTTTCCGATTTAGAGATTCGTCTCGGCATGACGTTATGCAGCCGTGGCCGCGAAGGGTTTGAGCTGACGCAATATGGCATTAACGTCTATCAGGCCACGCTGGAACTGTTCGTATCACTAAATCTGTTTCGTGAGCGACTGCACAACAGCCGCAACGAGTTGCTGGGCGAGATTGCCATTTGCGTGGTGGATAACACCATTTCCGATCCGCAATCGCCGGTCACCGCCGCGGTGCAACAGCTGCACCAGAAAGCGCCAAAGGTACAAATTCGATTACAAACGGCCCAGTTAGATGATATTGAACGCGGCATTAGCGAAGGCCGTTTTCATTGCGGTGTTGCACCGGTATATGAAATGAAAAGTGATTTCGATTACTTCCCGTTATATAAAGAATATTCGAAATTATATTGCTCCATGTCACATCCTTTATATTCTGGCTCAAGTGATAAACATATATCGCTGGAGAAATTGCGTGAGCAGAAAATTATTAATCATTTATATGTAACGCCGCGCGATGATCGCCGCATCATTCCGTTGCAGGACAGCGGTGCGCAAGCGGTACAAGTTGAATCGGTCGCCATGTTGATTTTAACCGGCCACTTTATTGGTTATTTACCGGAACATTATGCCGCTGCGTTTATTGCCCGTGGGCAACTGTGCGAATTGGGTGATGAATCGATTCGTCGTGAAAATCCATTTTGCTTGCTGATGAAAAAGGGACGCAAAATAAATCCGATAATCCGGCTGTTTATGCAGGCGCTGGCGATTCCTGATGTTGATGCGGCGCACTGAATTGGTGCGGGCTTAGACTGGTACTCGCTGTCCCTCATCCCGGCCTTCTCCTACAAGTGGGAGAAGAAGATGTGCAATATGCTCGATCGGTTCCCTCTCCTGCTTGCGGGAGAGGGTTAAGGTGAGGGACAGCGTGCTCGATCACCCCAACACCTTATACATCACCGTTGTCGCATCCAACACACCTTCCACCGACTCGGCATACAGCGGAATCGAACCGGCAATCTGCCAATCCAGCGACAAATACAAATCCGTTGCCACATCGCCGCTGCGCGTGTCCAGCACCAGCAAGGTTTTGCCCTGCCGCTGCGCCAGCTGCTCGGCTTGCTGCATCAAACGGCGCGCAATCCCTTGACGTCGCGCGCGCGGCTGTACCAGCAACTTGCTGATCTCGGCGCGATGGCGTCCGTTTGGCATGGCGCTAAACCCGACCATCACCGTTGCCACAATCACGCCCTGCTGATACGCCACCAGCAGCTGATTATCGCCGCTCGCCAGGCTGTAAATCTTATCCTGCCAGAATCGCTCAATGGCAGCGCGATCGGCAGCATCAATAAAGCCAACGCTGGCACCGTCGGCGACGCAATCCTGCAACACATCACACAATGCCGCTAACAACGGCTGCGCCTGCGTGGCGCTAAGCTGTTCAATCTCGATCATGGTTTGCACACCACTAAAATGTAACGTGCCCCGCCGACCGGATGCGCGGCAAACGCCGATTTGCCAGTGAGATGAAAACGCAGGCAATCGCCAGCTTGCAGCGTCCAGCGCTGGTCATCCATGCTGATGGTCAGTTCGCCCGATTGCAGCCAGATATGCTGCTCTAAGCCCTGCACCGGCGGCGCATCGTAATCAATGCGCGCGCCGGGACGCAGCACACCTTCGATCATCTCGGCTTTGAAATGCGTGGCAGGCGGCGAGATGTTACGGCGCTGAAAACCGCTGGTTTCATCATGCCACACCGGTTGCTGCTCGGCTTTCAGCAGCAATACCGCCTCTTCTTCCACCTCGCTCAGCAAGCGCGACATGGTCAAACCGTAGGCCACACACAGGCGGTTAAGCAAAGCGGCTGTGGGACTAGTTTCGGCGCGTTCAATGCGCGACAATGAAGCCCGACTGATGCCGGTCGCCATCGCCAACTCATCCAATGACCAACCGCGTTGTACGCGTAATTCGGCCAGTCGCGCTGCTAAGCGATCGTCAGTATCCAAAGCAGACATGTTCACCTCTCATCTATGGGAAATAAATCTCACATATGAGATAAGGCCTTAAATCGAATTCGCGGTCAAGTTGTACAATAAAAAAATCGTTGTACAACCTAAGCGTGACGGTTAAGGTGTTGTAATGCAGGTCAGAATTTTTGAGGACAGTATGGCCTTATACAGTATCGGGGACGTTGCCGAACGCTGTGGCATCAACCCCGTAACGCTTCGCGCATGGCAGCGACGTTATGGTCTGTTAAAGCCCCAGCGTACCGAAGGTGGTCATCGGCAATTTGATGACGAAGATGTTCAGCGCATTGAAGAGATTAAGCGCTGGATAGAGAGCGGTGTGCCGGTTGGCAAAGTAAAAGCGCTGCTGGAAGGCGCAACCGTCAACGTGCACGACGGCTGGACCGCGTTGCAGGAAGAGTTGATGAGCGTGCTGCGTCACGTTCGTCCGGCGAAATTGCGCGCCAAAATTGCCACTATAGGCCGTGAACATCCGGTTGATGCGCTGATCGATCACGTGTTCGTGCCGGTTCGCCAGCGTTTGGGTTTAGACCAAAATACCGCGCGTACCATGTGCAGCTTGCTTGATGGCGCGCTGATCGATTACGTGGCCTTTTGCCTGACCGGCGCGCGTAAAAAAGCGGGCAAGGATGCGCTGATGATTGGCTGGGCGGTGGAAGATCGCACCCGCATTTGGCTGGAAGCCTGGCGCTTGTCGCAGTTGGGTTGGCGCATGGATGTGTTAGCGGAACCGCTGGATATGCCGCGCCCGGAATTGTTCCCCGGACAAAACCTGTTTATCTGGACCGGTAAAAAGCCGACACGTCGCCAGGTTGAGCAGTTTGAGCACTGGCAGGCGCAAGGTTTTGCCATTCATCTGCACGATCCGGCATAAGTAAAAATCGCACACACGGCCTTTGCCTGGCGCAGTGTGCGCGTTATTATGCCGCCCTCAATGTCTTTTCTCAGGTCTGCTTATGAACTGGAATAAACTGCTGGTCGGTTCCCTGTTTGCCGTGATGGCAATTGGCGGGATGGGCGGCATGATGCTAGTGGGTTACAGCCTTATTGTGCATACCAACTAAGTTTGCGCTGCACGCGTTCGAGTAAGCGATCGCATATCAACGCCAGCAGCGCCACCAGCAATGCCCCCTGAATCACGTAAGCGGTGTTAAAGCCGCTCAAACCGATTATCACCGGCGATCCCAAACTCTCTGCACCAACCGTCGAGGCGATGGTGGCGGTGCCAATGTTGATCATCACCGATGTGCGCACGCCTGCCATAATCACCGGTGCCGCCAGCGCCAACTCAATTTGCCACAAACGCCGCCACGGCCCCATGCCGAGGCCGACCGCGATTTCGCGGTTGCTGGCCGGCACGCTATCCAATCCCGCTAATGTGCCCTGCAAAATCGGTAGCAAACCGTAGATAAACAGCGCCATGACTGCGGGCATCGCACCAAATCCCATCACCGGAACCGCAATCGCCAACACTGCCACCGGCGGAAAAGTTTGCCCTGCCGCCGCAACGGTTTCCAGTAACGGACGAAACGCGCGTCCGGCATGGCGCGTAGCAAACACTGCGCAGCCGACGCCGACAATCAGCGCCAGCGCGCTGCCGCTCACCACCAACGCCAGATGCGCGAGAGCCAATTGCCAGAAACTTTCCTGCTGATACAGCGGGCGTTCCAGTTGCGGAAACCAGTGCGCAAACAGCGGCCCGCTGTGCGGTAAGCCCCATAACAACAGCAAAAACGCCGCCAACAGCCAATACAGCGGATCGCGTAACTGCCGCATCAACTTGCCTCCCGCTGACGCAACAGATCGCTGAAATGCAGCACGCCAAGCGGCTGTTGTTGCTGATCGACCACCGGCAATTTATCGGTGCGGCGCGCAATAAATTGCGACAGCGCTTCACGTAATGTCAGATTGGCGGCGATGGGTTCGGCATCCAGCCATTCACCGCGTCGCGCAGCACTGCCCGCGCGCCCCAATGCCAGCAAGCGCACCCCCAATTCGCTGCGCCCAAAGAACTCGCGCGCGAAGTCGTTGGCCGGTTGCGTCAGCAGATCAATCGGTTTGCCCTGCTGCACGATTTCACCACCGTCCATCAACACCAGTTGATCGGCAAGGGTTAACGCTTCATCGATGTCATGCGTCACCAGCACCACGGTGCGGCCGGACATTTTCTGGATGCGCAGCATTTCCTGCTGCAGCGCCAGGCGGTTAACCGGATCGAGCGCGCCAAAAGGTTCGTCCATTAACAGCAATTCGGGATCGGCCGCCAGCGCACGCGCCACGCCGACACGCTGCTGCTGGCCGCCTGACAACTGATGCGGCATGCGCGTCGCCAGTTGGCTATCGAGATTGAGCAGCGCCAACAGCTCGTCTACCCGTTGCTGAATTTTCGCCTGCGGCCAGCCGAGCAACGACGGCACGGTGGCGATATTTTTTGCCACGTTCCAGTGCGGGAACAAGCCAATCGACTGAATGGCGTAACCGATGCGGCGACGTAACGCGCGCGCATCCATGCGTTCAATCGCTTCACCGGCAAAGCGGATTTCGCCGCTGTCATGCTCCACCAAGCGGTTAATCATTTTCAAAGTTGTGGATTTGCCCGAGCCGGAAGTGCCAATCAGCACGGTGAAACTGCCCTTCTCAATCTTCAGCGATAAATTGCGAATCGCTTCTTTTCCGGCAAACGCTTTGCTCACCTGGTGAAATTCAATCATGTTGTCTCTCCAGCAAAGCCGACAGTAAACGCAACAGCGCATCCGCAATCACCGCCAGCGCGACCACCGGAATCACGCCAAGCAGCACCAAATCCAGCGCGCTACTGAGCAATCCCTGAAATACAATGGCGCCAAAACCTCCGGCACCAATCAAGGCGGCAACCACCGCCAACCCCACGGTTTGCACCACCACCACGCGCAGCCCGGAAAGCCACACCGGCAGCGCCAGCGGCAGTTCGGCGTGCCAGAATTGCTGCCACGCGCTCATCCCCATGCCACGTGCGGTCTCGCGCACTTCCTGCGGCACCTGCTGTAAACCGGCCACCACGCTGCGCACCAGCGGCAACAATGCATACAGCACCAGCGCAATTAACGCCGGTGCGATGCCGATGCCGCTAATTCCCCAACGTCCCAACTGCGGAAAATGCGCTGCCAATCCCGCCAGCGGCGCAATCAACAAGCCAAACAGCGCTACCGATGGCACAGTTTGAATCAGGTTGAGCACGCTGAACGCCGCGCTTTGCCAGCGTGGACGCCGGGCAATTGCCAGACCGAGCGGAAAACCAATCAGCAACGTCGGCAGTAACGTGCCACCAAGCAGCAGCAGATGCTGGCTGAACGCCGCATTAAACACCGCCGTACGGTTGGCATATTCTTTCAGCAGAGAGAGGCGATCGAGGTGACCGCTCAGCAGCAAGATTAGCGGCAGCAGCCAGATTTGCAGATTGAGTAAAATGCGCCATGGCGTGCTGCGGGTGATTTGGCGCACCGCTTCCGCCGCCAACAACAGCGCTAACCCGGCGGCACACCACAAACCGCTACCAAACGCGGTACGCGCCAGCGGGCTGCCATTATTTGCCAGTTCAGTCGCCTGTTGCCCCGCCAGCCAAAACAATAGCGCCAGCAGCAGTTCTGCACCGCATAACGCCATCCACGCGCTGAGACGACACGCGGGCCAACACAAGGTTTGCCACAGCCACAGCAGCGGAATCAGCAACAGTGCGCTGTTGGCAACCTGCCAAAAGCCCAATGGTTGACCGGAGACCAGTCGATTGGCGGCGAAACTCAATAGCGGCAAGGCAAACAGCGCTAAGGTGATAAGAACAGTTAACACCAGCAGCACCGGCTGCTGGCGTGGTCTGAATAACAACGACACCGTTTACAGCAACTTATTCTGCTGTAACCACTGTTTCGCCACCTGGCTGGCATCCTGACCTTCTACTGCGATTTGCGCGTTCAGCTGTTGCAAGGTTTTCTCATCCAGCTTGCTGAACACCGGCTGCAACCAGTTGCCGATATCGGGATATTGCTTGAGCACGCTGTCACGAATCACTGGCGTTGGCGCATAAATCGGCTGCACGCCTTTTGGATCGCTCAGCGTTTGCAGGCCGAGCGCCGCCACCGGGCCATCGGTACCATACGCCATCGCTGCATTGACGCCAGAAGTTTGCTGCGCCGCCGCTTTGATGGTCACCGCAGTGTCGCCACCGGCCAATGACAGCAGCTGCGATTGCTCCAGCTTAAAGTTATAGGCTTTCTCAAACGCCGGTAACGCATCACTACGTTCGATAAACTCCGCCGACGCCGCCAGTTTGAAGGTGCCACCTTTTTTCAAATAAGCGCTGAGATCGTCGAGCGAGTTAAGGTTGTTCTTTTGTGCCACGTCGCCACGCACCGCAATGGTCCAGGTGTTATTGGCCGGTGCGGGCGTCAGCCAGACCAGGTGATTTTTCTCGGCATCGAGTTTTTTCACTTTCTGGTAGCCTTGATCGGCATTTTTCCACGCGCTGTCTTTCTCATCGTTAAAGAAAAACGCACCGTTGCCGGTGTATTCGGGATAGATATCCAGTTCCCCGGCGGTGATCGCGCCACGCACCACTTGCGTGGTCCCTAGCTGGATTTTATTGACGGTTTTCACCCCGTGCTTGTCCAGCACTTGCAGAATGATGTTTCCCAGTAGTGAACCTTCGGTATCAATTTTGGAACCGACCTTCACCGGGTCAGCGGCTTGCGCTGAACCCACGCTAATTGCCAGTGCCACCATCGCCAATAAACCCTGCTTAATCATCGCGCTTTCCTCTGCGTTGTTTTCATTGTGTGACTATCAAGCGTAGCCTGGCGAATCAGGATGGGCGCGGTCAAGCGTCTAATTTCATCCATTTTCTGCTATCGATTACGCATTCTTTATAACTCTTTTAAAGGACATATAATCAAATGGAATTTTTGATGCGTGTATTGCGGATTATTCTCTTAGTCCCACTCTTTACAAAAATAAACATAACATCATGACAGACATTGCTTCTCCGGCGCACGTAGCGCAGGCAGGGAATAGACCCAGCGGTGAGACGAAATGGATTCGCAGCGCATCCGACGTTTCGAGCCTGGTGAATAACAGCGACGAATCGCGCAGCAACGCGCGTATTGTCATCGCTATCGCGCTGGGCGGCGTGTTTCTCGACGCCTACGATCTTGGCGCACTGGCGTTTGGTATCAAAGATGTGACGCGCGAGTTCCAACTGACGCCCGCCGGTACCGGCATGGTGGCTTCGGCGATAACCTTTGGCGCGATTGTTGGTGCGCTGATTGGCGGTTATCTCACCGACAAAATAGGTCGCTATCGCGTCTTCATGGCCGACATGTTCTTCTTTGTGGTAGCAGCGCTGGCCTGTGCGTTTGCGCCCAACGAGTATGTGCTGGCGGGTGCGCGCTTTGTGATGGGGCTTGGCGTCGGTATTGATTTACCGGTGGCGATGGCGTTCCTCGCCGAATTCTCGAAACTGCGCGGGCAAGGTAACAAAGCAGCCAGCGTGGCGATGTGGTGCCCAACGTGGTACGCGGCAATCAGCATCTCCTATCTGCTGGTACTGCTGTTGTATGCGGTATTGCCGGAAACCCACAGCGATTGGCTGTGGCGTTTGATTCTCGGCTTTGGCGCGGTGCCCGCGCTGCTGATCATCGCGATTCGTAGTCGTTACATGAGCGAATCACCGATCTGGGCGGCCAATCAAGGCAATCTGACCGGTGCGGCTGAGATTCTGCGCAACTCTTACAACATCAACGCGCAGGTAGCGGATGACGCCGATCTCACGCCACAAAAAGCGGTGCGCAAAGCCAGTTGGCGTAACTATGGCGCGCTGCTGCAAGGGGTTTATCGCCGCCGTACTATTCTGGCGACCGTGACCTCCATCGCCTCGGCATTTGCTTATAACGCGGTGGCGTTTGGCCTGCCGGTGATCATTTCCAGCTTCTTTGCCCAATCGATGCTGACCACCATTTTGGTGTCACTGGCGCTGAATTTGCTGTTCGCGTTTGTTGGTGGCTTGTTGGCGGTGCGTTTGGTGCCGCGTCTTGGCGCGTGGAAGATGTCAGTGACCGGTTATGCTTGCCAGTGCGTGGCGCTGCTGGGATTGGCGCTGATTGGCCGTCCTGAAGGCGGCGAACAAGCGGCAATCGCGATTGCCATGCTGGCGCTGTTCCTGTTCGGCCAGGGCTTTGGTCCGGGTTCACACACCATGGCATTTGCCTCGCTGAGCTATCCGGCTTCACTGCGCGGCGTGGGCGTCGGCTTCAACCAAACGCTGATGCGCGGCAGTTCTACCGTGTCGCTGTTCGCTTTCCCGCTGTTAGTCGCGGCGTTTGGCACTGGCGTGTTCTGGGTGATTTTCCTCGCGCCATTGATTGGCTTGCTGGCGCTGCTGGCGATTCGCTGGGAGCCGTCGGGTTACGACGTGGATGCGGAAGATTTTCAGTAATTGATTTGGCCGTTCGTAGAGTGCGCATTTATGCGCACCTGGTCACGATAAATGGCGACCCTACGTTTATGCGGTTAAGCGGAAATCGCCTAGCGTGGTAGGAATGCGCGGGAAGGTGTGCAGGAACCACGGCGTGAACTGTTCCGGTTGATACTGCATCTCTTGCTGAATCTGCGCAATCGAGCGGTAGCACCAGGCATCGGCCTCTTCCGGATTAAGCTCCGGCTGCACATCACTGATGGCAAAGAACACGTGACCGTATTCGTGCTCGGTTAAACCATTACTGAGCGGCAAGTTGTAGCTCAACTCAAACACCGGCGTCAGCGCGAGGTTCATGCCCATCTCTTCACGCAAGCGGCGTTCGGCAGCATCGCGGGTGGATTCCTGCGGATAAGGATGACCGCAGCAGGTATTACTCCACAAACCACCGCAATGGTATTTACCGCTAGCACGGCGTTGCAGCAACACTTCATGTCGTGAATTGAACACGTAAACCGTCACTGCACGATGCAGCAATCCTTTCTCATGCACTTCCAGCTTTTCCATTTTGCCGGTGGGACGATCGAGGTGGTCGACGAGGATAACTTCAATAGCGGACATGACAACTCCTTCGGAAAATTCGCAGCTATTGTACACAACCTCCGGCGCGTTAATGGAGGAAATCGCGCACATTCCGTGCGTTTAATAAAGCGTAGCAGTCTGTAACGATTCAGGAGAATTAGGCGTTTGAAAAGGCGAGATGGCGCAGAGGCAAGAAGGTCGCCAATAATGGCGACCTTACGCGGGATTGGTGTAGGGTCGCCATTTTTGGCGACCGCAACATTACAACTTGAAGCTATGCACCACCTGCTCCAGTTGCACGCTTTGTTGCTGCATCGACTGCGCGGCGGCGGAAACCTGCTCTACCAGCGCGGCGTTCTGCTGCGTGCTGCCATCCAGTTGGGTGATCGCCACGTTGACCTGATCGATACCCAAACTCTGCTCGCGACTGGCCGACATGATCTCGCTCATCAAGGTGGTTACGCTGCTGACGCCTTGCATCAGTTCATCCATGGTTTGTCCGGCTTGCTCGACCAAATCGCTGCCGGTATCGATGTTCGCTACCGATTCCTCAATCAGCTTTTTGATTTCACGCGCCGAATTGGCTGAACGTTGTGCCAGATTGCGCACCTCCGATGCTACCACCGCAAAACCACGGCCCTGCTCACCGGCACGCGCCGCTTCAACGGCGGCGTTGAGCGCCAGAATGTTGGTCTGGAAGGCGATGCTGTCGATCACGCTGATGATATCCACCACTTTGCGCGACGAGTGATTAATCGCGCCCATGGTGCTGACCACCTGACGCACCACTTCCGATCCGCGCGCGGCCACCTGTGAAGCGCCATCCGCCAGCTGATTGGCGTGGGTAGCGTTGTCGGCGTTTTGGCGTACCGTGCCGGTCAGCTGCTCCATTGACGCGGCGGTTTCAACAATCGAGCTGGCCTGCGATTCGGTGCGTGCCGAGAGATCGGCGTTGCCGCTGGCGATTTCACGCGAGGCTGCGGTGATCGCCAGCGCGCTGTCGCCAACCTGACGCATCAAGCCTTGCAGATAGGCAATAAACTGGTTGAAGCTCTGCGCTACTGCGTTGAATTCCGGGCTGTTGCTGGCCGGTAAACGCTGGGTCAGATCGGCACCGCCGGTCGACAGCGCTTCAATGTTGCGATGCAGCGAAGCGAGGCGTTTCATCATTGCGCGCACGAAGCCAAGCAGCACCAACAGCAGGATCGCCGCCAGCGGAATCTGCACCAGGCCGAGACGCGTCAACATGCTGTGGGTTTGCGCATCCAGCAAGCTCGACGGCACATCGCTGGCGAGATACCACGGGCTACCGGCAATCGCTTGCAGGAATAGCGTGTGTTCGCCATCTTCGCCGCTAAAAGTGGTTTGTGTCGGCTGGCTGCCGGCTTGGGCTAATAAGCCTTTGAGCGCAGAGGCCATCGGCAGTTGGGTATCGGCCAGGTTTTCCAGCTTCGGCGCGCCATCCACCAGCGCGGCGTTGCCAACCACTTTGCCATCGGCTTCAACGATCAGCACGCGGCCTTTGATCGCGTCGCCCATCTGTTTGGCCAGTTGGTTGAAGAAGCCGAGCGTCACGTCGATAGTCGCTACGCCCCATGCCGTGCCATTGCGATAAATCGCCATGGCGCAGTTGGTACGCGGCTGCGGGCTGGCGGCATCCTGATAGGCTTTCGCCCACGCACATTGGCCTTTTGGCGCGCTCAAACCATCTTTGTACCAGGGTTGTTCCCAATATTTATCAGCAGCGTCAGAGTTCCAGTAAGTGTTGACCTGCAACTGGTTGCTGGCGTTACGCGCGAAGAATGAGCTGTCTTTTTCTTTCGCCGGATCGCGACGATTGGGTAACGGCCAGATGCCGCCGCCGAACACGTTGCTGTCCTGATATTGGTTAACTAACGCGGGCAGCAAAGTATCGATGGCGGCGCTGTCCATCACGCCAGCCGCTTCGGTGATAGCACGCTGCTGCGCCTGTACGCGGTTCATCTGCTCCACGATGCGTCCGGCGAGGCCATCCACTTCGTAGCGCACTAAACGGCTCTCATTTTGCGTCAGTTGCGGTGCAATAAACTGGTTGATCACCAGCACGGTAATCAGCATCAGCCCAACAAAAAAAGCGACTAAGGTCGCGGTAAAACGTGATTGCGTTGTTTTAAGCATTAGTGTGCCCTTACCCTGGTTGGCGAGTTGCCTGATCGAGGTTAACGGCGTGTTAATGGGGAACTTGAGGTGAGCGCGATCACAAAGCAGTGAAATAGTTGATTTCGGTGATAATTAATTTCGAATCGGTGCGAGGGATGCCAGGTTGCCATTAATGGCAACCCTATAAAACCGTAGGGTCGGCATTATTGCCGACCTGAACTGTTAGGCCGGAGGCTCGACCACTTCCTGCCGTGGACGGAACACGTGATTGTTGCCGTCAGCCTGCAAGCGTTGCAACAGTTGCTGCCCACCACGATCATCGGCTTGCGCGAACTGGCGTTCGGCTTCGGTGATCGGCGTTGACCACAGCAAATTCACCCGATCGCCATCGCGTTTTGGTAGGCGGAACTGGGTAGATTCTGGCGCTAAGCCATTGGCGAGCAGGAAGCTTTCAAAACCGACCGGCGCCACTTCAGAGGCCAATGTGTGCCCTTCGCCAATCCACGTCAGGCGCGCCCACGGCAGATGCGCAAACTCCGCCAGCGCGCTGGCCATCTGCACGGCGTTGGCTTCGGTCATCACTTCGCCATCCACCGCCATCGCCAACTCAACACGACGATATTGCGGGGCCAGTTCATCAAACAAGTGGTCAACTTGCGGCATCGGCCGGATGCTCATGCCGAGCGTGAGAAAAACCCAAACGCCGTTGTGCAAGTGCTGTGAAATCGCCATCGGCGGCCAGTTGCCCTGATCGATGGAGTAATATTTGACCGATTCACCGAACTGCGCCTGATAACACTGCATCAGCTCGCGCTGCACCACATCCCACAAATGGCCATCGTGCCAGTCACGCCAAAAATGGCGCTGCTGTTCGGCGCGGGCGTAGTAATCGTTGGTCGATGCCGAGCCGAGCGGCGCGGTGAGACGGTTTTCTTTGATGCAGGCGGCAGAGAAACTCACCTGCTTGTCCTGATACAAACTCCAACCGGGGATCACCGCCAACAGTTGGCCGTAATACCACAGCGCGGCACCGTCGTCGCTCGGCTCCCACAGCACCTGCAAGCCCGCCGGATCGAGCATCGGCTCGGCTTCCAGCGTGCGGCAAAATTCAGCGCTTAACAGCGGCGCAATGCCCTGTTCCATCGCTTCACGATCTTCCCTGGCGGGCGCTGGCAGCAGGTTGCGTAACCAGCAGCCGCGCACCGCATATTGGCTGCGAAACAAATCATTCGGCCAGATGTAAAAATAGGCCGTACGCGCATCCTGCTCGACGATGGCGGTCAATGTGTTTTGCTGATTCGGCACCTCAGCAATCAGAGGTTGGTGGGTCATAACGCCTCGATTTTACCTGGAGGAATCCATTTTCCCCGAGAATAGAGCAGGATCGGCACTCGTGCCATGTGACACAAGGGTAAAACTCTCAAAGTGCGTGCAGAGATAGATGAGCATTGCTGATGAATTGCCGCATAACGCGCTGACATGCTTCAAATTATTTCGCGATTCTTTTGCCATCGCGCCTGCTATTATCCGCACATTGGTCCGCTCGGAGCTGCCATCATGGTGCTACAAAACCTTGATTTGAATCTGCGTGATGTGGTGATTTTCGCCATTGTGGTGTGGCTGTTTATTCGCTACACGTGGGTGATGTCGTCGCTGACGATTATGCTGAGCGGCGTGGCGCTGCTGGTATTATTGCCGATTGATATCTACTACAGCTTGCTGCCACTGGCGTTGATCGGGCTGGGATTGGGCATGTTGCTGCATCATTATCAGCAACGTTTGCTAGCGCTAAAACGCGAGGCGCGTACGCCACGGACGTACACCAAAAAGCAGGATGAATTGCATTTATAATATTTAACGGCCCATACGCTGCATGGCACGCGTATAAGCGCCGCGCTGAATTGACCAACGCAACAGTCCGGCAATCACCGCAATTTGTCGATCCACCAGCCACTGATTCACCGGCCCAATCGGCTGCTGAATTTGCTGTTGCGCCCAATCGGGCAACAATCCCATGCCCGCTTTCAGCATCACGTGCATCGCCGGTTTAGCCTGCCAGCTCGGTGCTGGTGCGTTGATCAATAGCTGCATCACTTCCAGCGTGCGTTCGTCGCACACCAATTCTGGTCGCATCTGCTGTAAATAATCCTCCACCGCCTGCACGCTTTTAGGCACCTGCTGCGCGCCCAATGCTTCAGCAATCAGCGCCGCTTCTTCGTAATAACCATCCTGTTCGGCCAGGCTGAGCTGCGGATTTTTATAGCGCAGGTGTGCGGCCAGAAAACGGCTGGTTTCGGCGACGTGCACCCACGTCAGCAAGTGCGGATCGCTGGCGGCATAAGGTTTGCCGGCGTTATCGATGCCGGTGACGCGCAGATGAATGTTTTTGACGCGCTCGATCAGGATGTTGGCATCCACCGTGTTGCCAAAGGTGGTGACGGCGATGAACTGGCTGGTACGACGCAGGCGGCCGAGCATGTCCTGACGGAAATTGGAGTGATCCCACACGCCCGCCAGCGCGGCTGGATGCAACATTTGCAGCATTAAGGCGCTGATGCCGCCGCACAGCATTGAAGGGAAATCGCCGTGGACACGCCAAATGACGTGATCAGGGCCGAACAAGCCGGGATCGCCGAGCGGTTGTGAGATATCAAATTCGTTGAGTGCTAAGCCGTTGAGGCGAAAGACTTGTTGCTGAATACGATTGCGGATGTTCATGGGTATGTGCGCTCATTGACCAGGTCGGCATGAATGCCGACCCTACGAAACTGCGTTAGCATAACACGTAGGGTCAGCATTTTTGCTGACCGGGCAACCCGCGCCCGGCTAATTAAAGATAATCAAACTGCGCATCCTGAGTGCGCACCGAATCCAGACCGATCATCACGTTGATTTTGCCGGGTTCGGCGACGTGCTGCATTTTCTGGTTCCAGAACTTCAGCGCATCAACATCGATCTTAAACTTCACGGTTTGCGATTCACCCGCTTTCAGCATGATGCGCTGGAAGCCGCGCAGTTCCTGTACCGGACGACTGATGCTCGCCACTGGATCGTTGAGATACAGCTGAACCACGGTCGCGCCATCGCGTTTGCCGCTGTTGGTTACCGTCACTGAAGCTTCCACCGAACCGTTACGCGGCATATTCGGCGAGGACATTTTCACTGGCGATACGGTAAAGGTGGTGTAGCTCAGACCGTAACCAAACGGATACAGCGGGCCGTTAACCGCATCATAGTAATGCGAGGTGTATTTGTTCGGCTTAGCGAAGTTATACGGACGACCGGTTGGCAGGTGGTTGTAGTAAATCGGAATCTGACCCACTGAGCGCGGGAAGGAAACCGGCAGTTTGCCCGATGGGTTATAATCACCAAACAGGACGTCGGCAATCGCATTGCCGCCTTCGGTGCCGCTGAACCAGGTTTCCAGCATCGCATCGGCTTGCTTATCTTCATTCACCACCGTCAGCGGACGGCCATTCATCAGCACGATCACCAACGGTTTGCCGGTGGCTTTCAGCGCGGCAATCAGTTTTTGCTGGCTTGGCGGAATCACCAAATCGCTGCGGCTGGAAGCTTCATGCGCCATACCTTGCGCTTCACCGACGGCGGCCACCACCACATCGGCTTTTTTCGCCTGCGCCACCGCATCATTAATCATCTCTTGCGGCGAACGCTGATCGACGCTGACCGCTTGCTCATACAGATTGAGGAAGTCCTGAATGCCTTTGTTGTCGCTGATGTTGGCGCCTTTTTCGTACAGCACCACGCCTTTTCCGGCCATGGCATTGCGCATGCCTTGCAGCAGGGTGATCGACTGTTTCGCCACGCCCGCGGCCGACCAGCTGCCCATGATATCGCGCTGGCTATCCGCCAACGGACCGATCAGCGCCACGGTAGCGTCTTTCTTCAGCGGCAGCGTTTCATGCCAGTTTTTCAGCAATACGATGCTTTTGCGCGCCACATCGCGCGCTTCGGCCCGGTGCAAACGGCTTTCGGCATTGGTGTCCTGCGGATCGCTGCCTTTCGGCCCTAAATGGCTGTACGGATCGTTAAACAATCCCATGTCATATTTGACGTTCAGCACGTGGCGCGCCGCATCGTCAATTTCGGCCATGCTGACTGCACCGCTTTTCACCAGACCCGGCAAATATTTGCTGTAGTACTCGTCGCTCATGCTCATGTCGACGCCAGATTTCAACGCGATGCGCACCGCATCTTGCGGATCGCTGGCTACGCCATGCTTGAGCAGTTCTTTAATTGCGCCGTGATCGCTGATGGTGATGCCTTTGAATTTCCAGTCGTTGCGCAGGATGTCTTTCAGCAACCAGCTATCGGCGGTGGCTGGTGTGCCGTTGAGCGAGTTCAACGCCACCATCACGCCGCCGCTGCCAGCATCCAGTGAAGCTTTATACGGCGGCAGATAATCCTGGAACAGGCGCTGCGGGCTCATATCGACGGTGTTGTAATCGCGTCCACCTTCGACTGCGCCATACGCGGCAAAGTGCTTAACGCTGGTCATGATCGAATAGCGATCCGCCGCGCTTTTGCCCTGCATGGCTTTGACCATGCTGCTGCCCATTTGCGAACTCAGGAAGGTATCTTCGCCGAAGCCTTCAGAGCCACGGCCCCAACGCGGTTCACGTGATACATCCACCATCGGTGCCCACGTCATATTTAAGCCATCGTCGGCGGCTTCATAAGCGGAAACGCGGCCCACTTCGGCGATGGCCTCCAGATCCCAGCTCGCCGCTAATCCCAACGGAATCGGGAAGATGGTACGTTGACCGTGCACCACGTCGTAGGCGAAGAACAGTGGAATTTTCAGGCGGCTGAGTTGCATCACCTGATCCTGCATCGCGCGAATATCAGGCCGCGTGACGGTGTTAAAAATAGCGCCAACTTGTCCATGTTGAATCATGTCGCGAATGGCTTCTTTCGGCGTATCCGGCCCCACACTGATCAACCGCATCTGGCCGATTTTTTCATCCAGCGTCATTTTGCCGAGCAGTTGATTGACAAAGGCGTCGCGCGCCTGTTCAGTCATCGGATGTGGGCCAAACAGGTCATCCGCGAAGGCGGGCTGGATGGCTAAGGAGACAGCGAGGCTAACAGAGTAAATCCATTTCATCAGGTCGGGTTCTCTTAAGTGACTGCGCAATATCGAAATAACCGGGGCAGTTTGCCACAAGTTCAGGATAGCAGGTAGCGCAGGCGTCACACCGCGATCCTTCCGCAGACGCGTGCTACAGTAGAAGCGCCATGTTAAAGACAAGGATAGGCTCATGAATAACAACACTTCGCACCCTACTCTGCTCGCCGAATTGCGCCGTCTGGTTGGACCGACCAACGTATTAACCGACGCGGAACAAACCGCGCGCTACCGTAAAGGTTTTCGCTCTGGCGAAGGCGAGGCGCTGGCGGTGATTTTTCCCGGCGCGCTGCTGGAACTGTGGCGTGCGCTGCAAGCGCTGGTCAGTGCCGACGCCATTATTTTGATGCAGGCCGCCAATACCGGTTTGACCGAAGGTTCCACGCCGAACGGCAACGATTACGATCGTCCGGTGGTGATCATCAGCACCTTACGTCTGGATAAATTGCAGCTTATTGACGGCGGCAAGCAGATCCTCGCTTTCCCCGGCAGCACGTTATATCAGCTGGAGAAAGCGCTAAAACCGCTGGGCCGCGAGCCGCATTCGGTGATTGGTTCATCGTGCATCGGCGCATCAGTGATGGGCGGCATCTGCAACAACTCCGGCGGTTCGCTGATTAAACGTGGTCCGGCTTACAGTGAAATGGCGCTGTACGCGCAAATTGATGCCAGCGGCAAACTCAAGTTGGTCAATCATCTCGGCATCGAACTCGGTCATTCGCCAGAAGAGATGATCGGCCGTTTGGATGACGATCGTTGGCAGCAAAACGATGTGCGCTGGGATGCACGCCACGCGTCCGATCACGAATACGCCGAGCGCGTGCGTGATATTAACGCCGATACGCCCGCACGTTTTAATGCCGATGAACGCCGCCTGTTCGAAGCTTCTGGCTGCGCCGGTAAGCTGGCGGTGTTTGCGGTGCGCCTCGATACCTTCCCAACCGAACCGCAGCAGCAGGTGTTCTATATTGGCACCAACAACCCGGCTGAGTTGGGTGATATTCGTCGTCATATTCTGGCGGAATTTAAAAACTTGCCGGTGGCTGGTGAATATATGCACCGCGATATTTTTGATATCGCCGAGGTGTACGGTAAAGACACCTTTGTGATGATCGATAAACTCGGCACCGACAAAATGCCGCTGTTTTTCACGATGAAAGGCCGCGTCGATGCCTGGCTGAAAAAACTCAGTTGGGTAAAACCGCACTTCACCGATCGCCTGTTGCAGCGCGTCAGCGGTTGGTTGCCCGCGCATTTGCCTAAGCGTTTGAAGGTGTATCGCGATAAGTATGAACATCACCTGATGCTGAAAATGTCCGGCGATGGCGTGGCCGAAGCGCAGGCCTATCTGACCGAATACTTCCGCGAAGGTGGCGGCGCGTTCTTCGCCTGCGATGCCAAAGAGGGCGCGCACGCCTTCCTGCATCGCTTTGCTGCCGCTGGTGCCGCGGTGCGCTATCACGCGGTGCATGCTGATGAAGTGGAAGATATTTTGGCGCTGGATATCGCGCTACGTCGTAACGATGAAGAGTGGTTTGAACGACTGCCCGCTGAGTTCGATCAGGCGCTGAGCCATCGACTCTACTACGGCCATTTCTTCTGCCATGTGTTCCATCAGGATTACATCGTGAAGAAAGGCGTGGATGCACATGCGTTGAAGGAGAAGATGTTGGCGATTTTAGCCGCGCGCGGTGCCGAGTATCCGGCGGAGCATAACGTGGGGCATCTGTATCAGGCCAAACCGCAGTTGCAGGCGTTTTACCGTCAACTGGATCCGACTAACAGTTTCAATCCGGGGATTGGTAAAACCAGCAAGCAGAAGGGTTGGGCGGTGAAAGCCTAAGCTGTGGTGATTAAAAGGTGGCCATGAATGGCCACCCTACAAAAAACGGTGATTACGGTAACTGTTCGCCCTGCTCTTGCGCGGCGGCGGCTTGCACCGCGCGGCGTTCGATAATCATGGTTTGCGGCGTTGACAGCACAATGCCCTCTTTGCGCAGACGCGTCAGAATATCGAACAGCAAATCACTTTTAGCGCCCGAAATCTGGCGCTGGCTGGCGACGTTGCCGGTGACGCTCAACACTATCCCCGCAGGCGTAAGATCTTTGAATGACACCGACGGCTCTGGCGTTTCCAAAATGCGCTCGTTCTCCTGATACACTTCCAACAGAATTTCACGCACCCGCACCGGATCGATATCCAGCGGGAAAGTCAGCAGAATGGTCACCACGCCTTGCGCGTTGCCCATCGTCGCGTTACGCACGTTTTGCGAGATCAGCTGCGAGTTCGGCACAATCACCGTGGATTTGTCGCTGAGTTGAATTTCGGTAGCGCGCACATTGATGCGGCGAATATCACCTTCAATGCCGCTGATACTGACCAAATCGCCGACTTTCACCGGACGCTCAGTTAACAGAATCAGGCCAGAGATAAAGTTCTTCACAATCTCCTGCAAACCAAAACCGATACCGACCGACAAGGCGCTAACGATCCACGCCAGTTTGTTCCACTGCAAGCCCATAATCGACAGCGTCAGCAGGATGATCAGCACGTAACCGATGTTGCTGAAGAGTGTCACCAGCGACACGCGCATGCCGATATCCATGGTGGTTTTTGGCAGGAAATCTTTATCCAGCCAGCGCCGCACCGAACGCAGCACATAAATGCCCACCACCAGACACAGAATCGCATTCACCATGTGCGCAGGCACAATGTTCAGCGATTCCAGACCTTTGCCACCCCAGAACTCGATCACTTTCTGAATAAGCTCGATTGGCGTAGAAGACGCAAAGGTGCCGTTCAGCAGCGCCAGCGCGAGGATGGCAATCAGTAAGGTTTTACCCACCGCACTGAGCAGCGTTGCCGCCTGCTGCAAATGACGCTCATCGATGTTGAGCGAGGTTTGCAGACGTTTACCGGTGGCGTTACTGGTGGAGAACAGGCTTTCGCAGCCGTCATTCACCAAATGGCTGAGGAAGTAGAACGAGCCGAACAGAATGCCGCACCAAATCACTTCATAACTGAGGAAGCGCGCCAGCGTGACGTAACCGATGATCAGCGAAATCAGGATCGCCAGCGCGGTGAGCGTTAATGCCATCTGCACTAAACCGACGATAGTGGAACGTGCTTCCGGCTGTTGGCCTTCCTGCACCATGCGACGACGCACGCGGTTGGTGCGCATGCTGATCGCCAGACCGGTACAACCAATCAACAACGCGGTTAAGCCGTTGGCAAAAATGGTGGTGTTGAGGCTGGTGCCGACGCTGTAGTTAAAGGCTTCCACCGTCTGGAAAATAAACACCAAACCGGCGGTAAACGGCGGGAACGGCTTCAACGCCAGCGCCACTTCATTGGAGATTGCCGGTAAACGCCAGCTTGGACGACGCGTCGACAGGAAAGCGCGGCCTAAACCGGCAATCAAGCCGCAATAGACGCTGAGCTGTACCAAACGCTCAATGAAATCTTGTACATCGGTGGAGACTTCATCGCGGCGCGTAAAGGCCAGTGCGAGGAAGTTAAAGGTCAGCACCACCGCCGCTAACGTTGTCAGCGCAATCGCCGCCGCGAGGAAGCTGCGACGTAAACGCCCTTCCGGCATTTTGTGGATGCTGACCCACGCCAGAAACTCTTCGCTGTAGCGGCGACCAAGCGTCATCACCAGCATCGCCGCAATCACCCAGGCGATGGTGCCAAAGCGCCAGCCCGATTCCCACGACAGCGCGGCGGTATCCTGCAATTCTGCAATAAAGTCGCTGATTTTCTCGCCGTCGAGATCCTGGCTGCTGACCACCGGCGCCCAGAAACGCGGGCCGAAAATACTGCCGGAATTCAGCGCTAGCTGGCTTTTCAGCTGATCACGACGCAGGTTGACGATTTGCGATGACAGCACCAGCGCGCCGTTTTTAATGCCATCGGCCTGCTTGATTTGATCGTCGAGCTTACTTTTTTGGCTCTCCAGCGAAGCACGCTTGCGCGTCACTTCCGGCGTCTCTTTCACACCGCTGTCCGCTTTCGGTGCCGGGCCAAGTACCGCTAACTGCGCATCCAGCTGCTGACCTTGTGGAATCAGCGCCTGCGCCAGCGTTTCGGCATTGCCCGATAGCTCCAGCGCCATTTCGTTCAGCTGATTAAGCTGGCTTTCATTGGTATCGCCGGAGACCTGGCCTTTAATTTTATCGAGGATTTTCTGCATCTTCGGTAGCTCAACCGATGCATTCACCTTTGGGGCGGTGTCTTCGGCCTGATCGTTCGGCGGCGTATCCGCAGCAACGCTCAGTACCGGCGATAACAGCACCAATAACAGTAATAACGGGGTAAACAGGCTTCGAAACTTGAACATATCAATGTGATTCCAGCGCAATAACAGCCGATAAACGCAAATGTGGTCGTGAGTGGTCGCCAGTGTAGGACGATGCCGTGGCGGAAACTATAGGAATGAAGGTGTAAAACATTGGCGCTGACGATAAGAGATTTTGCAGGAGCGCGTAGATGAATAAGGTCACCATAAATGGCGACCCTACGAATGCACAGGTTATTCGCCGTTGCTGGCGGTCAAACCGGACTTCTGCTTTTTATACGCCAGCGCTGCCGCCGGAACTGGTGCCGCTTTGCCGGTTTCTAACCAGTCGCGCAGGCGATTGGCATCAGCAAAATGGGTGTATTTGCCGAAGGCATCCAACACCACCAGCGCCACCGGACGGTTATTAATCACGGTGCGCATCACCAGACAATGTCCGGCTTCATCGGTGTAACCGGTTTTGGTCAACTGAATACGCCAATCGTTTTTGTACACCAGATGATTGGTGTTACGGAACGGCAGCGCATAGTTCGGATGCTTGAACACCGCAGTATCTTCTTTGGTGGTGCTCAGTTCGCCAATCAGCGGATATTGGCGCGTCGCTTTCACCAGCTTAATCAGATCTTCGGCGCTGGAGACGTTCTGAATCGACAAACCGGTCGGCTCAACGTAGCGCGTGTGCGTCATGCCTAATGAACGCGCCTTGGCGTTCATCGCACGGATAAAGGCATCGTAACCGCCCGGATAATGATGCGCCAAACTGGCCGCCGCACGGTTTTCCGAGGACATCAGCGCCAGCAGCAACATATTGCGGCGGCTGATTTCACTGTTCAGTTTGACGCGCGAGAACACGCCGCGCATCTCAGCGGTGTGGCTGATATCCACCGACAGCAGTTCGTCCATCGGCAATTTGGCGTCCAGCACCACCATCGCCGTCATCAATTTAGTCAGCGAAGCGATCGGACGTACGCGGTCCGGATGGCTGGAAAACAGCACTTTGTTGTTTTCCAGGTCAACTATCATGGCGCTGCCCGAAGCAATTTGCGGTTGGGCAATCGGCGCCAGATTAGAGAGTGCAGCCGGCGCGGCCAGCGCAGGTGTCACAGCGGCCGGCGCGGCGACAAACAGCGCCAGCGACAGCAGAGAAATACGCATTTTTGCAGACATCGTGTCAAAAAAATCCGGTCAGGAGTTTTGCGCTGTGTTTAAGACACAGGCCGCCCGCATCAAGCCAGACGGGATGCGGGCTGGCAGCAGTATCATACGCACTTCCCTGAGAAATTTCTTAGCGAGATTGTTTCTGGGCGTTAAAAAGGTCGTCATAAATGACGACCTTGTGTGAGTTGCCCGTGAGAAGGTCACCATAAATGGCGACCCTACGGGTTTAGCGCGGTTCTGTAGGGTCGCCATTTATGGTGACCGAACCCAGTATCAGAACAAGCGTGGACCGTAGCCCCACAAAATCACTGTCAGCGCCAGCAGCACTTCAAACACCAGCACACCAATCGCCAAGGTAGAACCGGAGAAACGCAGGCTCTCGTCACGATCAATACTCAGGAACACCGGAATCCCGACGTACAGCAGATAACCGGTGTACACCAACGCACATGCGCCGACCAGCACGCACAACCACACCAGCGGATAGAGCGCCACAATTCCGCTTAGAAACAGCGGCGTAGCTACATAACCGGCAAACACGGTGCAACGTTGCAGGCTAGGACGCTGCGGATAGTTACGCGCCATCCAGTGAATGACGCGGCCCATCACCATCACGCCGCCGAGAATGATTAAGTAAAACAGAATGCCGAGACCGATGCCGGTCAACATGTTGAGTTGGACAAACTGCCCTTCGCCCAGATTCCAGCCCAGTTGCGTGGTACCAATGAAGGCGCAGATCACCGGGATCGCCGCCATCAACAGCACATGGTGAGTGTAATGGTGCGAAACGCTCTCATTTTCCTGCTTGATATCGCGCATTTCCTGATTTGGATGCGCCAATAGACCCCAGACATGATTCATAAAATCACTCCTCTGATGCGGTGGGCTGCCCCGATAGCGATCAGTTGGATGACTCAGGCAGCGTCACTTCAAGTATAATCGGCGCGGCTGTTTTTGCGGCCCACGGCACAAAAAAAGCCGCTGGCGTATAGACTGTTATCAGGTTCTTTATTCGCAGGGAGGATGATTTGCATCTCGATATCAATGGATTAATCACGCAATACGGCTATCTGGCACTGCTAATTGGCTGTATCGCCGAAGGAGAAACCTTCACATTACTGGGCGGCGTGGCCGCGCATGAGGGTTTATTGCACTTTAGCGGCGTGGTGCTGGCGGCAATGATCGGCGGCATTATTGGCGATCAACTGCTGTTTTGGTTGGGCCGTCGCTGGGGCACCAAAATTTTGCGTCGCTTCAGTAAACATCAGGAAACCATTGGCAAAGCCAAGCGCCTGATCCAAAAACGACCCAGCTGGTTCGTGATTGGCGTGCGCTTTATGTACGGTTTCCGCATCGTTGGGCCAATCATTATTGGTACCAGCCGACTGAATCCGCTGCGCTTCTTTATCCTTAACGTGATTGGCGCAGCGCTGTGGTCACTGATTTTCGTCACGCTCGGCTACTTCGCCGGACAGATCGTCGCGCCGTGGCTGCACACCATCGATAAACATCTGAAACCGCTGTTATGGTTAGCGGCGGCGGTGATCTTTGGCATCGTGCTGCGTTACATCATTCGCCACTGGAACCGCCGCCGCGCCGGTTAGTTAATGGTGATAACCTTTAAACTGCGGATTCGCCAGCATAAAACCACCGTCGACAATGAAGGATTGTCCGGTGGTGTAAGTGGCCCATTCCGAGCACAGCCACGCCACTAAACTCGCCACTTCACGCGTATCGCCGGGACGCCCAATCGGGATTTCCGGCATGCGTCGTCCTTGCTCATCATCTTTCATGCTGTTCATGGCGGTGGCAATCGCGCCCGGCGCGACGGCGTTGACCAGAATATGGTGCGGCAACAAACTCAGCGCCATCGATTTGGTTAATCCGCCCAATGCATGTTTCGCGGCGGTGTAGGCGCTGGCATCCGGCAGCGGCGTGTGTTCGTGCACCGAGGTGATATTGATGATGCGCCCACCATCGCCCTGATCGACCATATGCCGCGCAGCAATCTGCCCGCAAATAAACGCGCCATCGACATCCACGTTAAACACCTTGCGCCAGTCTTCAAACGTCACGTCGAGGAAATCGGCTTTGGTCATCACGCCCGCGTTACTTACCAGCACATCAATGCGCCCGAGCGAGTTGATCAACTGCGCCAGTTGTTGCCCGCCAGCTTGCGGATCGGAGAGGTCGACCTGGCGCACCTGCGCCAGCTGTCCACGGCTCTCCACCATGCGTGCGGTCTCCTGCGCGCCCTCTTCATCCGCACTCCAGGTGATGCCCAGCGTATAACCGGCTTCCGCCAGCATCACCGCACAGCTGCGACCAATGCCAGAACTGGATCCGGTAACCACGGCGACTTTCTGTTTTCCTGCGCTCATAACATTCTCCTGATTGAGGGTGTCCTTACAGTATAGAAGTTATCCTTCTGTGCCTCGGCGCAGCCGAATCAGCCGTTTCGTCTATAGTTAACAATCACATGCAGCCACGGGAGGCAAAATGAGCGAGATAAAACGCAAAATAGACGATCACGGCGTGATTGGTGATTTACGCACCTGCGCGCTGATCGCTAACGACGGCACCATCGATTATTTGTGCTGGCCAGAACTCGACAGCCCTTCCGTGTTTGCCGCGCTACTCGACAGTGACCAAGCTGGCCTGTTTTCCCTCGCGCCAGACTGGAAAAACGCCCGTCAGCAGCAACTTTACCTGCCCGATACCAATATTCTGCAAACCCGCTGGCTGGATGATTCGGGCGTAGCCGAGATCACCGATTACATGCCGATTTGCGATGAGCACAGCAAAGTGCCGCGCCTGGTGCGGCGTGTGAAGATGGTGCGCGGCACGGCCAAATTTCATCTGCTGTGCGCGCCGCGCCACGACTATGCGCGCGCTGAAACCACCACCGAAGTGCGGCCCGGCGGCATCGCCTTTCTCGCCGCCGGTCAACCGTCGTTGCGCCTGAGCGCCACGGTGGTGATGACGCGTGAAAACCACAGCGCAGTAGCCGAATTCACGCTTAAAGCGGGCGAATCAGCGGAGTTCATTTTTGGTAGTGATGACGATGAAAACGTCGCGCACATTGCCACCGAACAATGCTTTCGCGACACGCTGGCGTTTTGGCGGCGCTGGAGCAGCCACAGTTCGTATCGCGGCCGCTGGCAGGAGATGGTGACGCGATCGGCGCTTGCGCTGAAACTGTTGACCTCGCATCAACACGGTTCGATTGCCGCAGCCGCCACCTTTGGTTTGCCGGAAGAGCTCGGCGGCGAGCGCAATTGGGATTATCGCGCGTCGTGGATTCGCGATGCGTCGTTCAGCATGTACGCCTTGATGCGACTCGGTTACACCGAAGAAGCGCGCGATTTCACCAAATGGGTCGGACGCTGCGTCGAGCACAGCCACGATGACACGCCGCATCTACAGGTGATGTATCGCCTCGACAGCGGCACCGAATTGCACGAAACCGAGTTGCTCAATCTTTCTGGCTACGCCAATTCGCGTCCGGTGCGCATTGGTAATGATGCGTGGCGACAAACCCAATTAGATATCTACGGCGAATTAATGGACGCGATTTATCTCGCCAATAAATACGGCGAGGCTATTTCACATCGCGGCTGGAAATACGTATCGGACATGATCGATTACGTCTGCGTGAACTGGAATCAGCCCGATGCTGGTATTTGGGAGATGCGCGGCGAACCGCAACATTTCCTGCATTCACGCTTAATGTGTTGGGTGGCGCTGGATCGCGCCTTACGCCTCGGTTTAAAACGTTCGTTACCAATGCCGTATGAACGTTGGGATCGGGTGCGCAGCGAAATCCGCGATGATATCTGGCAAAATTTCTGGAACCCCGAATTGGGCCACTTCACCGCCACGCGCGGCGGCAGTTTCCTTGACGCATCAATGCTATTAATGCCGCTGGTGCGCTTTGTCAGCTCCACCGATCCGGATTGGATTTCCACTCTCGACGCGATTAAAACCCATTTAGTGAGCGACGGTTTAGTGCGGCGCTATAACATTCACGAGACGCCTGCCGATGCTTTAAAAGGCGAAGAGGGATCGTTTGCCGCCTGCTCCTTCTGGTATGTGGAGTGTCTGGCGCGTGCTGGCCGGGTGCATGAGGCGCATTTCGAGTTTGAGAAGCTGCTGAGTTACGCCAATCCACTGGGCCTGTATGCCGAGGAGTTTACGCCGCACGGCAACGCGCTGGGCAATATGCCGCAAGCGTTGTCGCATCTGGCGTTGATCAGTGCCGCTTTTTTCCTCAATCGTAAATTGAGCAATGAAGTGACGCTGTGGCAGCCGTGAAAATTCACATTTTGGGCTGCAATGCGAAGAGAATTGTCCGTTAAACACAGCCAATTGAGTAAAGTATCTGCAGCCAAGCTAAATCGTGATTTCCATCAATGCGTCAATGCACATATAATGCGCAGCGGGTCACCCCGACCACGATGGTTTCGACACACTGACAAGCCTGATACAGGGCCATAACGACTTGAAAAACATGAAAAAGAGCATTCGCGCGTTCGCTTCACTCGCCCTCGCACTGGCGGCGTTCAGCCAGTCGGCATTTGCAGTTGTTTATCCGCTGCCGCCGGCTAACAGCCGTCTGATCGGCGAGAATATTGAAATCACCGTCCCTGATGACAGCAAACTTCCGCTGGAAGCCTTTGCTGCACAGTACCAGATGGGCCTCAGCAACATGCTGGAAGCCAATCCGGGCGTTGACGTCTACTTGCCGAAAGCTGGCACTAAAATGATCATTCCTCAGCAGCTGATTCTGCCTGACGCACCGCGTGAAGGCATCGTGATCAACAGCGCTGAGATGCGTCTTTATTACTACCCGAAAGGCACCAAAACTGTGGTTGTGCTGCCAATCGGTATCGGTGAGTTAGGTAAAGACACGCCAATCAACTGGACCACTGCGGTTGAGCGTAAGAAAGATGGCCCAACCTGGACGCCAACCAAAGGCATGCACGCAGATTATGCCGCGCGTGGCGAAACTATTCCTGCGGTGTTCCCGGCTGGTCCGGACAACCCAATGGGCTTGTACGCGCTGTACATTGGTCGCCTGTATGCGATTCACGGCACCAACGCCAACTTTGGTATTGGTCTGCGCGTGAGCCACGGCTGTGTGCGTCTGCGTGCTGACGACATCAAATGGCTGTTCGACAACGTGCCAGTGGGTACGCGCGTGCAGTTCATCGATCAGCCAGTGAAAGCTACCGTTGAGCCAGACGGTTCACGTTATGTGGAAGTTCACAACCCGCTGTCGACCACTGAAGAGCAGTTCAATTCACGTGAGCTGGTGCCGATTACATTGACCTCTGCCGTGACCAAAGTGGTGGCTGATGCCAGCACCAATCAGGATGCGGTGAACAACGCTATCCAGGCGCGTAACGGTATGCCGATCAAAATTAACGGTCAGCCTGACGACGCGCAGCCTGCGCCGGTGCCAGTGCAGGAATCTTCTGATGCAACGCCAAAAGAAGAGCCGATGACACCACAAGGTGCGAGCGCGGTAACACCAGCGGCTCAGCCTGCTTCTAGCCTGTAATCGCGGTTAGCGGTGAGAAGAAGCCAGCCTGCGGGCTGGCTTTTTTTATGTCTGGAGATGATGAGGTCACCATAAATGGCGACCCTACAGGTGCTATGAATGGTATGGTCGCCATAAATGGCGACCCGACGAAAACCGCACCAATCCGTAGGGTCGCCATTTATGGTGACCTGGACATCAACACTTAATCCCGCGGTCTGCGGAACGCCAGCCAACCGCCCACCAGCGTAAACGCCAGCACCACCAACACCAGCAGCAAAAAGCCGTGCGGATTATTCGCCAGCGGAATGCCGCCAACGTTCATACCAAAAAATCCTGCCACGATATTGATCGGCAGCGCCAGCACGGTGATCACCGTCAGCAAAAACAGCGTGCGGTTGCTCTGCTCCATCAAGCGCGCAGCGATCTCTTCCTGTAATAAGCGAATGCGTTCCATCAATCCGGCCAAATCATTCAGCGCCACACTGAACTCCTCGGTGAAAATACGCAGCTCACCGAGCGGTTCGCGCTTCAGCCATTTGGGCGGGCGATTCAACAAACGAAACAGCGCCGCCGGTTCCGGTGCCAGCAAACGCTGCACGCGTAGCAGCATGCGGCGCAGATGCCCTAATTCGTGGCGATTGGTTTTAATCGCGGCACTTAACAAGCGTTCTTCAATCGCATCCACCGCCTGGCTGGATCGACGCACCACTTGTTCCAGTTGCGCTTCCTGCTCGCCCAACAGCCACAGCAGCATCGCATCGGGTTCGGTGAATTGCAGTTTATCGATCTGCTGATGCATGCGTTCAATCATGCCAACCGGCCGATAGCGCGCGGAAACGATGACGTGCGGACAGCACCAAATCCACAACGTGGCGTTTTGCGTGCTGCGCTCTTCTTTACTAAAGGTCACGTCATTGAGCACCGCCAGCAGCGCATCGTTTTGATGGGCTAATCGGGTGCGCGGCGAGGACGAATGTATCTCATCGAAAAAATCGCTATCAACACCAAAGTGGTCCTGAACCCAACGTTCAGCACGCGCATGGTTAAGGTTGATGTGTAACCAGAGAAAGTAGGATTCCGGCAGCTGTTGTTGCGCCAGCTGCGCCGCTTCACGGGCATTAAGCCGTTGTGGGGGCGTTTCAGGAGTAAACAGATAACCGTGAATCAGTCCGGCAACTTCATTATTGAAGTCGGGCAATGAGGTAAGCGGTAACACCGGCTGGAGCATAGAAACAAGTCCCGGATCGGTCAGGTCCACAGAGTGCGACAGCTTTGTTGCAGTACGATGACAGAGCGTGATCGCCATCATCATTCTGTCATACAAACCACGTATCACACTGCCATTAACGGATGCCATTCGAGCATCGTGTATTAACACTGAGGTGTTTTATGGCTGAAAACAGTTTACCTGCATCGTCATCCTCCTCGTCCCACAGTGGACGCCCGAATCTTAACAAAGGCAACGGTCCGGCATCACGGCTGATCTTTATCCTGCTATTGGTGGCGGGATTGGTGTACGCCGGCATTAACCTGGTGAGCGATGTCGAAGAGACCGGCGCGCCGGTGACCAGTTACACCCCGTTCCTGCTGCTCGGTGTGGCGCTGATCATCGCGCTCGGCTTTGAATTTGTGAATGGCTTCCACGATACCGCCAACGCGGTCGCCACGGTGATTTATACCCATTCACTGTCGCCGGGCGTGGCGGTGGTGTGGTCTGGCTTGTGGAACTTTCTCGGCGTGCTGCTCTCCAGCGGCGTGGTGGCATTTGGCATTATCTCGCTGCTGCCGGTGGAATTGATTCTACAGGCGGGCAGCGGCAACGGCTTTGCCATGGTTTACGCGCTACTGTTCTCAGCGATTATCTGGAACCTCGGCACCTGGTATTTCGGTCTGCCGGCGTCCTCATCGCATACGCTGATCGGTTCGATCATCGGTGTTGGCGTGGCCAATGCGCTGCTGCACGGTCGCAGCGGCACCAGCGGCGTCGATTGGGATCAGGCGATTAAAGTCGGCTACGCGCTGCTGTTGTCACCGATTGTCGGCTTCGTGTGTGCCGCCCTGCTGCTGCTGGCGATGAAAGCCTTTATCCGTAATCGCCAGCTGTATGAAGCGCCGAAAGGCAATCAGCCGCCGCCTGTGTGGATTCGTGGCTTGCTGATCCTGACCTGCACCGGCGTGTCATTCGCGCACGGCTCGAACGACGGTCAGAAAGGCATGGGCTTAATCATGCTGATTCTGGTCGGCACCATGCCGATTGCTTATGCGCTGAACCGCTCGCTGCCGCCGGAGCAAATCCCACGCGTTGCCGCTTTAACCCAAGTCACCGAACAGCAATTGCTGACGCTGCAACCGGCCCCGGCCGCGATGCCTGCGCCGCGTGAAGTGCTGACTGAATTTGTGCGTACCAGCCAGAATCGCCCACAAGTTATCCCCGCGCTGGGCATGATGCTGGGCGATATCGGCGATCAGATTCGTCGTTACGGCTCAGTGGAAAATATCCCCGCCCAGGCAGTGACCAACACGCGTAATGACATGTATCTGGCCTCTGAATCGATCAAACACCTGCAATCCGCCAAAGTCGCGTTGCCGGAAGAGACCGCGCGCAATCTGACGGCAGTGAAGAAAGAGCTGGATGCCGCCACGCGCTTTATCCCGATGTGGGTGAAAGTGGTCGTGGCGATTGCGCTGGGTCTCGGCACCATGGTGGGCTGGCGTCGCATCGTGGTGACGGTCGGTGAAAAAATTGGCAAAACGCATCTGACTTACGCGCAAGGTGCCAGCGCCGAACTGGTGGCGATGGCGACAATCGGTGCCGCCGACGTGTTTGGCCTGCCGGTCTCCACCACCCATGTGCTCTCTTCGGGCGTTGCCGGTTCGATGGCCGCCAACCGTTCAGGCTTACAGCTTTCTACCCTGCGCAATCTGGCGATGGCATGGGTGCTGACATTACCAGTTTCTGTTTTGCTTTCAGGGCTGCTTTACACCCTGTTTATCCACCTTTAACGGGAGAGAAATAATGGCGACACACGACAATAGCTTCCACAGCGAGACGTTTAATCAGCGTCTGTTGCAGGAGTTTTATGACAGCTACGACGAAGAGCTGGAGATGGAGCTGGACGATCTGCGTTTCAACGATAACGGCGAGCCAACCGCCGATGGTGATAAAGCGTTTCGTCGCCACTACTTCCGCGAGCTGCTGCATCTGCAAGGCGAGCTGGTGAAGTTGCAGGATTGGGTGATGCGCACCGGACATCGTGTGGTGATTCTGTTCGAAGGCCGCGATGCAGCCGGTAAAGGCGGCGTGATCAAACGTATCACCCAGCGCCTGAACCCGCGCACTTGTCGCGTAGCAGCGCTGCCTGCACCCAACGATCGCGAGAAAACTCAATGGTACTTCCAGCGCTATATTGCCCATCTGCCAGCAGCCGGTGAAATCGTGATGTTTGACCGCAGCTGGTACAACCGCGCGGGCGTTGAACGCGTGATGGGTTTCTGTAGCGAAGATGAAGTGGAAGAGTTTTACCGCAGCGTGCCGGAATTCGAAAAAATGCTGACGCGCAGCGGCATTCAGATCATCAAATATTGGTTCTCGATCACCGATGAAGAGCAGGAATTGCGCTTCCTCAGTCGTATTCACGATCCGCTTAAGCAGTGGAAACTCAGCCCAATGGACCTCGAAAGCCGTCGCCGCTGGGAAGATTACACTGAAGCCAAAGAAGAGATGCTGGAGCGCACCAACATTCCAGAAGCGCGTTGGTGGGTGGTGCAAGGCGTGGATAAGAAGCGTGCGCGTTTGAACTGCATTAGCCATTTGCTGCAACAGATGCCGTACGAAGAGAGCGAATCGAAAACCATTATGCTGCCACCGCGCGAGCGTTCAGAAGACTATCGCCGCTCGCCGGTGCCAGAGCACATGCTGGTGCCCGATAAGTATTAATCGCTGACAGTTTGCACGGCTGCCTCGCGGCCGTGCTGCTGTTGCAAGCGCAGCGTAATGGCAAACGCGCCCAGCACCATCAACGCCGCCGCGAAATACACCGACTGCATGCCCCAATGTCCAATCAGCAAACCCGCCACCGGCCCGGTTAATCCCAAGCCCAAATCGAGAAATGCCGAATAGGTGCCCAGCGCCGATCCCTGATCTTTTTGCTGCACGCGTTTCACCGCTTCCACGCCCAACGCCGGGAACACCAGCGAGAAGCCGCCGCCGGTGAGGAACGCGCCAATATCCACCAGCCAAATGCTGTCGGCCTGCCAAATCAGCAGCAAACCGGCGCACTCCAGCACGAACGACACCAACGCCACTTTCAAGCCGCCAAAACGGGTGATGTAGCGACCAAAACCGAGGCGCACGATGACAAATCCGAGGCTGAATAATGTCAGCGCAAAGGCAGCACCGCTCCAGTCGCGGCTGGCGAAATACAAAGTGATGAAGGTGGAGATCACGCCGAAGCCGATGGTGCCAAAGCCCAAGGCTAAACCGAATAGCCATACGCGGCTGACCACGCGATGAAACGGAATGCGCACGCCTGCGGTGACGCTGACTGCGGCTTTGCGGCTTGCCATCCAGAAGCCAACAATGCCCATGATCGCCACTAAACCAGCAAAGCCGCTGATGCCAAACCATTGATTGAGCAGTACACCAAGCGGCGCACCAATCGCCATGGCGAAATAGGTCGCCACGCCGTTCCATGAAATTACGCGGGCGGTTTGTAGCGGGCCAACAATGTTCATGCCCCACAAAGTTGAGCCAGTGCTACTAAAGCTTTCACCGACGCCGAGGAACAAGCGCCCCGCCGCTAACAGCGCCAAACTCAACATCGGCACGCCGCTGCACAGGGCGGCGATAATCGACAGCACGCCGCTCATGCCGCAGAACACCAATCCCATCATCACCACACGTTTCGGGCCATAACGATCCGCCAGACGACCAGAATGCGGGCGACTTAATAGCGTGGCGAAGTATTGCAGGCTGATGATCAATCCGGCGATGAATGAGCTGAAACCCAGTTGGTTATGCACAAATCCCGGCAGCACCGCCAGCGGTAAACCGACCGACAGGTAGCAAAAGAAGGTGAAAACGATGACGGAGAGAATACGTTTATTTAACTGAGCGTTACTCAGTACAGCGGCGTCAGACATGGAAAGTGGCGTCGGGAATGGTGATGAAATTGAACCACAACTATAACCTTAGCCTGCTAATAGATCGCGACTTTTTTAGTTATAAAGTTTTTACAGAATGGAGGTAATGAAGAGCGCACATTCCGTAGCGGCGCGATTTAGCTGATTGCTTGAGCATGCCGCTCAATCGCGGTGGCGATGTCGGTGGAGACTTTGAGGGTGCGAACTTCACTGAACAGGCCGTCGGCTTCGTTATACGCTTTGCGCAGATAACCGAGCCACTGCTTGATACGCGCGACATGATACATGCCGGTATCGCCCTGCTTTTCTAGTTGCGTGTACTTGAGCAGCAACGCCACTACGTCGGGCCACGCCATCGGCGCTTCGTTGTATTTCACCACGCGCGCCAGATTCGGCACGTTGAGCGCGCCGCGCCCAATCATCACCGCATCGCAACCGGTGATGCGCATACAATCCTGCGCGTCTTGCCAGTTCCAGATTTCACCGTTGGCGATCACCGGGATAGTGAGACGCTGGCGGATTTCGCCAATAGCCTGCCAGTTGATGCTCTCGGCGCGATAACCGTCTTCTTTGGTGCGACCGTGTACCACCAATTCGCTGGCACCGGCTTGCTGCACCGCATCGGCGATTTCAAAGCGTCGATCGCCGGAATCCCAGCCTAAACGCACTTTGACCGTGACCGGCAGATGATCCGGCACTGCTTCACGCATTGCTTTTGCGCCGCGATAAATCAGCTCCGGATCTTTCAGCAATGTTGCGCCGCCGCCGCTGCCGTTAACCAGCTTCGACGGACAACCGCAGTTGAGATCAACACCCCACGAACCGAGTTCCACCGCGCGTGCGGCGTTTTCGGCCAGCCATTCAGGATATTGCCCCAATAGCTGCATGCGCACCCGCGTGCCAGATGGCGTGCGGCTGTGGTTATGCAGCTCAGGACACAAACGATAAAAGGATTTTACCGGCAGCAGTTGATCGACCACGCGCAGGAACTCGGTCACGCATAAGTCATAATCATTCACTCCGGAGAGCAACTCACGCACCAGCGAATCGAGCACGCCTTCCATCGGCGCCAGTAAAACCCTCATGACGTTAGGCGTTCCCACTTCTCTTCGGTGCTGGACGACGACGACCGCTGTTCGCTGCCGGAGCCGCCTGACCTGCACCTTGCGCTGGGCGACGTGCGGAACGCGCTTCACCTTGCGGACGTGGTGCATTGCCGCTGTGCGGACGAGAAACGTTGCCGCCCTGACCGCGACCCTGTCCACCTTGACCACGTCCGCCTTGACCGCGACCGCCGCCTTGCTGCTGACGACCATTCTGGATCGGCTCAGCTTTGATGCTTGGATCAACGTCAAAGCCCGGCACTTCGATGCGCGGGATTTCACGCTTCAGCAGACGTTCGATATCGCGCAGCAGTTTGTGTTCATCAACACACACCAGCGACAGCGCCGCACCAGTTGCCGCCGCACGGCCGGTACGACCAATACGGTGCACGTAATCTTCGGCGACGTTCGGCAGCTCGTAGTTCACCACGTGCGGCAGTTCTTCGATATCGAGACCACGCGCCGCGATGTCGGTCGCCACCAGCACGCGAATGCCGCCGGATTTGAAGTCAGCCAATGCACGCGTACGCGCGCCCTGGCTCTTGTTGCCGTGGATCGCCGCAGCGGTGATGCCGTCTTTGTTCAGCTGTTCTGCCAAGTGGTTGGCGCCGTGTTTGGTACGGGTGAACACCAGCACTTGTTGCCAGTTATCACGACCAATCATCAACGACAGCAGTTCCCGCTTACGCTTCTTATCCACGAAATGCACTTGCTGAGAAACTTGCTCAGAGGCGGTGTTGCGACGCGCCACTTCAACCTGTTCTGGGTTGGTCAGCAGTTTTTCCGCCAGCGTTTTGATCTCGTCAGAGAAGGTCGCGGAGAACAGCAGGTTTTGACGCTTAGCAGGCAGACGCGCCAGTACGCGACGGATGTCGTGGATGAAGCCCATGTCGAGCATGCGGTCAGCTTCGTCCAGCACCAGGATTTCAACTTGCGACAGGTCAACCGCGTTCTGGTGCGCCAGATCGAGCAGACGGCCCGGTGTCGCCACCAGCACGTCAACGCCGCCGCGCAGTTTCATCATCTGCGGGTTGATACTTACGCCGCCGAAGACCACCAGCGAACGGATATCGAGATATTGGCTGTATTCACGCACGTTCTCGCCCACCTGAGCCGCCAGTTCGCGGGTCGGCGTGAGGATCAGTGCACGTACCGGACGGCGGCCACGCGCCGTAGACGGTTTCGCGGTAAGACGCTGTAACAGCGGCAGCGTAAAGCCGGCGGTTTTACCGGTACCGGTTTGGGCGCTGGCTAACAGGTCACGACCCGCCAACACCACAGGAATCGCCTGACGCTGAATTGGCGTCGGCTCTTGGTAGCCTTGTTCTGCTACCGCACGCAAAATATCGGCACTTAAGCCGAGAGAGTCAAATGACATGCAGGTGTATTACTCCGAACCGTCCTGATCGCCGTGGGCGATGTAGTTTTCAGGAGGGATATGACGCAAGCCGTGGGGCGTACGTGTGAAAAGGGCACAAACTACCATGCGTAAGGGCGCGAGTTTAGCAGCTTTCCCGCGTGACCGCGACCAACAAAATTTCCCAACGTGGGTTTGGCGGTCACCATAAATGGCGACCCTACGGTGCAGGATGATGTAGGGTCGCCATTTATGGTGACCAGAATGACCGCAGGCATAAAAAAAGAGCCGCAAGCGGCTCCTTCTCTGATGGGTTCCGCGGAACACCAATCAATCAACTGCGCTTCTTCTCGATGCGCTGCACCGGTTCTTTCGCCAGCAGCGAAACCAGCGCCGGGCCCACTAACATCACCACGCCGAGCAAACCAAGCAGCAGGTTGTTGTGGATCACGCGGGAGATCAGGAACAGCGTTAACATCGCTGCGCCAAAGTAGTACGTGGTGGTCACCTCTTCGAGGGAATCACCCCATCTACGTAAACGGGCACTACGCTGCATGACCAGCATGGCAATAAATACCACCGCATAAGCCGCCACCAGGGTACTGCTCACTTCAACCAGCGCCCTATGTTTCCAGCCCCAAACCAGCGCCGCAATCACCAGCAGGTGCATCGCGATATGCAAACAGGTTTGTCCGGTAACAATCTGAACACGATTAGACCATTTCATTCTCTATCTCCTGGCAGACCCAACAGGTCGCCCAAGTGTATCTGGCTGGAGGCCAGACGAACTTCCTCAATGTAAAGCAAATTTCGGATTACGCCCTAATTTTCCGCTCGCAACACCTTACGTTTGTGACAAAGACTACACTTTGTGCTGTTGAAGATGAAAAGGAGCGCGTCGAAGTATGCCACAAAATACGCAAGGATTTTCATTTAAAGTCCTGACGATCAATACCCACAAGGGTTTTACCAGCTTCAATCGCCGCTTTATCCTGCCGGAATTGCGCGATGCAGTTCGCGCAACCTCCGCAGATATTGTCTTTCTGCAAGAGGTGATGGGCACGCATGCCATCCATTCGCTGCACATTGAGAACTGGCCGGAAACCTCGCATTACGAGTTTCTGGCCGACACCATGTGGCACGATTTTGCCTATGGCCGTAACGCCGTTTATCCTGAGGGACATCACGGGAACGCGATATTGTCACGTTTTCCGATTGTTGAATATGAAAACCGCGATATTTCTGTCGCCGGAAGTGAAAAGCGCGGCATCTTGCACTGCCAAATCCGCCTGCCGGATCGCGCCGATCCGCTGCACGTATTCTGTGTACATTTGGGGCTGAAGGAGAAGCATCGTCAGGCGCAGATGAAGATGATGTGCGACATCATTGATACCTTGCCACCGCATGCGCCTTTGGTGGTAGCCGGTGATTTTAATGACTGGCAAGTCAGCGCCAATCGTTTCCTCAAGCGCGCGGTGGGATTGGAGGAAGTGTTCAGCATTAAAACGGGCCGCCCTGCCCGCACCTTCCCGGCGCGCTTTCCGCTGCTCAGGCTCGATCGCATTTACATCCGCAACGCGAAAGTGAGTCAACCTTGGGCGTTGCCGGTTAAACCCTGGTCGCACCTGTCCGATCATGCGCCGTTGGCGGTGGAGATTTTCCTATGAATTTCAATTGGCGCGACGGTAATCAGATCCGTCTACTCGAAAACGGTGACCAGTTTTTCCCGCGCGTTATGGGCGCGATTCAACGCGCCGAACGCACGCTGTTGCTGGAAACCTTCATCCTGTTTGAGGATGAAGTCGGTAACGAATTGCATGATGCATTGCTGGCCGCCGCCCAGCGTGGCGTGAAGGTCGAAATGATGGTGGACGGCTACGGTTCGCATGAACTGTCGGACACCTTCGTCGCGAGTTTGACCGCCGCTGGCGTGCGCTTTATTTACTACGATCCGCGCCCGCTGGTGCTTGGCATGCGCACCAATGTGTTCCGCCGTTTGCACCGCAAAATTGTGGTGGCCGATGAAGTGATCGCCTTTGTCGGCGGCATCAACTTCTCCGCCGAACATAACGTGGATTTTGGTGCGCAGGCTAAACAGGATTATGCGGTAGAAGTGAAAGGCCCGATCGTGCAGGACATCGCGCGCTACGTGCAGCAACAGATCGGCAGTGAACAACCTACGCGTCGCTGGTGGGGCGCACGATCCCATCGTCCGGCGGTCAACGCCATGCCCGGCGAAGCGCAGGTGCTATTCGTCTATCGCGACAACGATGAACATCGCGATGATATTGAACAGCATTATCTCGACATGTTGCGTAAAGCTAAAAAGGATGTGGTGATCGCCAATGCCTATTTCTTCCCCGGCTATCGTCTGCTGCGAGAGATGCGCAGTGCGGCGCAACGCGGCGTGCGTGTGCGGCTGATCGTGCAAGGGGAACCAGATATGCCGATTGTTAAAGTCGGTGCTGAGCTGCTCTATAACTATTTGGTCGATGGCGGCGTGGAAGTGTATGAATACTGCCGCCGCCCGCTGCACGGCAAAATCGCGGTGCAGGATCAGCAATGGTCAACCGTCGGCTCCAGTAACCTCGATCCGCTGAGCTTATCGCTCAATTTGGAAGCCAATTTAATGGTGCACGATCGCGCCTTCAACCAAACGCTGCGCGATAATCTCGAACTGCTGATTCAGCAGGATTGCGTGCGGGTCGAAGAGGATAAACTGCCGCCACGCAACTGGTGGCAGCTGACCAAGGGTGTGATTGTGTTCCACTTTTTACGCCACTTCCCCGCCATCGCTGGCTGGTTGCCTGCCCATACACCGCGCCTGTCGCAAGTTGCTCCGCCGGTACAACCCGAGATGGAAACCCAGGATCGGGTCGAAGTCGATAATCCAGGAGCAAAACCCTAATGTCGAAAAAAAATCAGCGCTGGCAACTGACGAAGAAAATTCTCACCTGGCTGTTTTTCATCGCGGTGATCGTGCTGTTGGTGGTCTACGCGCGCAAGGTGAATTGGGATGACGTTTACACCGTCATCATCGGCTATAACCGCTATGTGGTGCTGATCGCCGCCGCGTTGGTGGTGGTGAGTTATCTCACTTACGGCCTCTACGATCTGATCGGACGCGCTTATTGCGGCCATAAACTAGCAAAACGTCAGGTGATGCTGGTGTCATTTATCTGTTACGCCTTCAACCTGACGCTGAGTACCTGGGTTGGCGGCGTGGCGATGCGCTACCGCTTGTATTCACGGCTGGGTTTGCCGGGCAATACCATTACGCGCATTTTCTCGCTCAGCATCGCCACCAACTGGCTGGGCTACATTTTGCTGGCCGGCGTGGTGTTTGCCGCTGGCATGGTGCCAATTCCTGCTGGCTGGTTTATCGGCGAAACCACTCTGCGGATTATTGGCGCGGCGCTGCTGGTGACGGTGGCGATTTATCTGTGGGCCTGCGCCTTTGCGAAAAAGCGTCGCTGGACGGTAAAAGGCCAGCATTTGCAGTTGCCCTCGCTGCGTATGGCGCTATTCCAATTCGCGGTTTCCTGTGCTAACTGGATGGTGATGGGCGCGATTATTTGGCTGCTGCTGGCACGTCAGGTGGATTATCCGATTGTGTTAGGCGTGCTGCTGATCAGCAGCATTGCGGGAGTGATTATTCATATTCCGGCGGGTATTGGCGTGCTGGAGGCGGTTTTCCTGGCGTTGTTGAGCGGGCAACATGCTTCGCACGGGACGATTATTGCGGCGCTGCTAGCTTATCGCGTGCTCTATTTTATCTTGCCGCTGTTGGTGGCGCTGGTGCTGTATTTGTGGCTGGAGAGTCGCGCCAAGCATTTGCGGCAGAAGAATGAGCAGAAGATGGAGAAATCGGTTTCGCGCTAACCATCATCGTAGGGTCGGCATTTATGCCGACCTGGTCACCATAAATGGCGACCCTACGAAGACGTACGTGGTTTAGCGGCGGTTGCCGAAGATGCGCAGCAACATCAGGAACAGGTTGATGAAATCGAGATACAACGTCAGCGCGCCCATAATCGAGGTGCGACGCAGGTTCTCTTTGTCATTCACATTGATGTTCTCGCCAATCGCTTTTAGCTTCTGCGTGTCATAGGCGGTCAAGCCTACAAACACCACCACACCGATATAGGTAATCGCCCACATCAACGCTGGGCTTTTCAGCCAGAAGTTCACCAGCGACGCCAGCAGAATCCCAATCAAAGCCATAAACAGCAGGCTGCCGAAACGGCTCAAATCGCGTTTGGTGGTGTAGCCGTAGAAACTCATCGCCCCGAACATCCCCGCCGTTACGAAGAAGGTACTGGCGATGGAAGAGTAGGTGTAAACGAGGAAAATACTCGCCATCGTCAAACCGGTCAGCGCCGAATAGAGCATAAACAGCCCAGTCGCCACCGCGCCACTCATACGATGCACCATGCCAGACAGCACAAACACCAGCGCCAACTGCGCGATGATCAGGCCGAAGAAGGTGATGCGGTTGGCGAACACCAGCTCCATAACAGCCGGGGTGCGCGCGGCAAACCACGACACAAATGCGGTGAGCAGCAAGCCACAGGTCATCCAACCATAGACCTGCGCCATATAGGTTTGCAGCGAGGTGGAAGCCTGCTGCACGATTGAATCATTACGTGGATATCGGTCCATGAAGCGCCTCATTCTTAAACGTTAGAAAACCCTGTAAGTGTGGAGTGTACACCCGTTTGCGTCAACGGCGCGTCAAGCACTGTTGATAGCGACCATTCACGCGCTGGGCGAACCACGCGGTGGTGAGATTACGGGTAATTTTCGGACTTTCGAGTTTGATGCCCGGCAGCATTTCACGCGGCAGCCGTTTTCCCGCCATTTTATCGGCAAGGATAAAGGTCTGTTTCCACAGCGTGCTGTTGGCAAACGCTTCTGTGTCGCCCTTATCCAGATCGCGGCGGATTTCGCGATTGCTCATATCCAGTTGCTTACTCAGGCTGCGCACCGCTAATTCCGTTGAACCGGCTTGCTCGCTGCCATACATAATCAAATCGCCATCCAACTCCAGTTTGATGCCGCTGGCGCGCGCCACCGCCGCCTGGAATGCAGCGTTGCGGCTGGCGTACCATCCGGCGTTGAAGTCGGCAAAGCGATACAGCGGTTGGCTGTAATCGGCGGGATAGCCGAGCAGATGCAGCGTGCCAAAGTAGATGCCGCCGCGTCGGGTAAACACTTCACGGCGAATCGAGCCATCGATGGCGTACGGATAGCCTTTGGCATGCGCTTCGGCAAATTCAATGCTGACCTGCATCGGCCCGCCGGTGTGAATCGGGTTGAGATTACCAAACAGCTTCTGCCCCATCGGCACCATATCAATAAAGTCATCGAAGATGGCGCTCAACTCTTTTTCGCTGCGCACTTTATCGAGGCGCGCCGCATAACTTTCACCGGTTGGCGATTTGATCAGCAGCGCGGTGCGTACCAGGAAAGCGGGAACATGCACTTTGGCGGCGCGGCGATCAATTTCGCCCCAGGCGATTTTTGGCAAGCCCGGCACAGGCGCATCGGCGTTGAAGTTGGATTCCTGATCGGTAACGGCAATCACCGCGCAAATGTTGCTGGCGCTGGGTTCGATTTGCTGCACGCGGAATGCGGTGTAGATGTCGTCGGCCCAGGCGGATTTTTGTTTCACATCGCTCGGTAACAACTGTTGGATTTGGCTTTTCACATCGGCCGGCTGGCGCGCCGGAGCCTGCGGCTCTTTTTTGCTACTACAACCGGCCAGCACCAGCGCGGCGAGTAACGCTGCGCCTGTGATTATCTTAGTGTTTTTCATCCTGCTCCCTGACGCCAACAAAAACCGTACCTTAACGTTTTCAGTGGTCTGCCGCTATCGGAGCCGGAGGATTTTGCGCGCTAACTCCAGCGCTCAGCGGCTTGATGGTCGCTGTCGCGCGCGTCCACCCAACGATCGCCCTGCGCAGTCGCTTCGCGCTTCCAGAACGGTGCGCGGGTTTTCAGGTAATCCATGATGAATTCAGTCGCGGCAAACGCACTGCCACGATGGGCGCTGCTGACGCCGACAAACACGATTTCTTCACCGGGAAACAGTTCGCCGACGCGATGGATCACCGTGACTTGCTGCAATGCCCAGCGTTGGCGCGCTTCCACCACGATATCGGCCAATGCTTTTTCGGTCATGCCGGGATAATGCTCCAGCGTTAGCGCCGCTACGCTGTCGCCAAGATTGTGATTGCGCACTTTGCCGGTAAACGTTACCACTGCGCCGTCGCTGTCGTGCGCCGCGAGTTGCGCATATTCCGCGCCCACATCGAACGGTTCTACGCCTACGCGAATTCGGGTTTCCATGCTTAACCTCCGGTAACCGGCGGGAAGAAAGCGACTTCATCTCCAGCCTGTAGCGGATGATTCATTGGCACCAGCGTTTGGTTGACGGCGGCCAGCAATTTGCCGGATTCCAGCGCCAGCGCCCAGCGTTCGCCCTTTTCTGACAGCGCCGAACGCAGCGTGGCAACATCGGCATATTCCGGCGCGAGTTCGAGCGCAGCGGTGCCGGTGAGTTCACGCACCTGAGCAAAAAACAGCACCTTAATCATTGCTCACCGCCTTGAAATCACCGGATTTGCCGCCGCTTTTGCTCAGCAAACGCAGCTGATCGATGACGATATCTTTCTGCACCGCTTTGCACATGTCATAGATGGTCAGCGCGGCGACCGAGGCCGCGGTTAACGCTTCCATCTCGACGCCGGTTTTGCCGGTTAAGCGGCACAGCGACGTGACGCGCACGCGGTTGTGCTCAGGCTCAGCCAGCAATGTCACTTCCACTTTACTCAGCATCAGCGGATGGCACAGCGGAATCAGTTCCCAGGTGCGTTTCGCCGCCTGGATGCCAGCAATACGCGCGGTAGCGAACACGTCACCTTTGTGGTGACTGCCGTCGATGATCATTTGCAGTGTTTCGGCGCTCATCAGCACCAGCGCTTCAGCCTGGGCTTCGCGCACCGTTTCGGTTTTGCCGGAGACATCCACCATGTGGGCTTCGCCAGCGGCATTGATATGCGTTAAGGATGACATGCTTACAACTTCTTCAAATGTGAGACGAAATTACACGGACGCGTACGCGCATCCAGTTGATCCTCAATGATGCGTTCCCACGCGCTGCGGCAGGCGTTGGTCGAACCCGGCACGGCAAAAATCAGCGTGTGATTGGCCAAACCGGCTACCGCACGTGATTGCAGCGTTGAACTACCAATCTCTTCATAGGAGATCATACGGAACAGCTCGCCAAAGCCTTCGATTTCGCGATCCAGCAGCGGCAGCAACGCTTCAGGCGTGCTGTTTTTACTGTTAAAACCGGTGCCGCCATTAACGATCACTACCTGCACATCGTCGCTGGCAATCCAGCTTGAGACCGTGGCGCGAATGCGATAACGGTTATCAGGCACCAGCGCGCGATCCACCACCTGATGTCCCGCTTCAGTCAGCGCTTCACGCAGATAATCGCCCGATGTGTCATTGCTGGCATCGCGGCTGTCCGAGACGGTCATCACCGCCACATTTAAGGCGACAAACTCGCCGGAAGGTTTACCCATGGCCGAAACTCCTGTGTTAGCCACCAATAAAGGAGAGATTTTGTGTGATGCCGGTATTGCCCTGATGCAGAAAATGCGTCTGCTTTTTCTGTCCCAGGCTGTGGGCGATACGTTCCTGCAACTCGGCTTGCTGACCGTCTGACGCCAGCAAATCGCGCAGCGGTACGCCACCGTCACCGAACAAGCACAGATGCAAATTGCCCAGCGCCGAAACGCGCAGGCGGTTGCAGCTGGCGCAAAAATCTTTTTCGTAAGGCATGATCAGGCCGACTTCGCCCTGATAATCCGGATGACGAAACACTTGCGCAGGGCCATCGCTACGGCCGCGCGGCTGGCGCTGCCAACCTTGCATTATCAGTTGATCGCGGATCACTTCACCGGAAATGTGATGACGGCGGAACAGATCGCTGCCGTCGCCGGTTTCCATCAGCTCGATAAAGCGTAGTTGAATCGGCCGCGCGCGCAGCCAATCGAGGAAGGTGTTAAGGCTATGGCTGTTAACATCGCGCATCAGCACGCTGTTGACTTTAACCTTATCGAAACCGGCATCAAAGGCGGCATCAATGCCCGCCATCACGTCGGCAAATTTGTCCTGGCCGGTAATGGCGTGGAATTGGCGGGCATCCAGACTATCGACACTGACGTTGATGTGCGTGAGCCCGGCGTCACGCCAGGCGCGCACGTCGCGCGCCATGCGATAACCGTTGGTGGTCATAGCGATTTGGCGAATGGCACCATTTTCCCGCACCGCGGCGATGATGTCGGTAAAATCGCGCCGCATCGACGGTTCACCGCCGGTCAGGCGCACTTTTTCGGTGCCGGCTGCCGCAAAGGCACGCGTCACACGCCGAATCTCGTCCAGCGAGAGAAAACTTTTATTGTGCGTACCGTTCGGCTGGTAGCCGTTGGGCAAGCAATAGGTACAACGGAAGTTACACACATCCGTCACCGACAGGCGCAGATAGTAAAAGCTGCGCGCGTAGGCATCTGTAAATTGTGGCACCTGAACACCTTTCCAAAGTCGGGAGATGCAGTCATTTCTTTCTGCACCCTGGCAGCTCAAGGCTGCGGCCGGAATTCCATATCTTTGTGACTTAGGAACACAGGCTTGGGAGTTTGTTGTCATTATCGACAACACGGTTAACGCGAATGGTAGCGCGATTATCATTCGGCATCCATCAGTGAATTTCGCTATATATATTGATACATAACGTGTTTTTCACCGCATTTTCGCGACAGAATACGTTAAAATACGCCGCAAATATTGATGCATATCAGTTCAACTACGCCTCAATGCGTGGACGTCAGAGACAAAGGAGCAACATGAATCGTACCCTGGCAGATTTAGATCGCGTGGTGGCATTGGGCGGCGGACACGGTTTGGGCCGCGTGATGTCAGCGCTGGCACCGTTAGGTTCGCGATTAACTGGCATCGTCACCACCACCGATAACGGCGGTTCGACCGGACGTATTCGCCGTTCGGAAGGCGGCATTGCCTGGGGCGATATGCGCAACTGCATCAATCAGCTGATTACCGAACCCAGTGTCGCCACCGCGATGTTTGAATATCGCTTTAGCGGCAACGGCGAATTAGCCGGGCACAATTTAGGTAATTTGATGCTGAAAGCGTTGGATCACCTGAGCGTGCGTCCGCTGGAAGCCATCAACATCATTCGCAATTTACTCAAAGTTGATGCCTTCTTGATTCCGATGTCGGAACAGCCAGTGGATTTGGTGGCGCAGGATGACGAAGGCAATATGGTGTACGGCGAAACCGCGATTGATGAAATGAAGCAGCCGCCGCAAGAATTGATGCTGCATCCTAACGTCCAACCCACGCGAGAAGCGCTTGATGCGATTGCCGAAGCGGATTTAATTCTGATCGGTCCCGGCAGTTTTTACACCAGCCTGATGCCGATTCTGCTGATGGAAGAGATGGCGCGTGCGCTGCGTCGCACGCCCGCGACGATGGTATTTATTGGCAATCTGGGTAAAGAGTTAAGCCCGGCCGCCGCCGGATTAACCGTGGCGGATAAATTGGCGATGATGGAAAAAGCCATTGGTAAGCGGGTGATTGATGCGATTGTGGTCAGCCCCGCATCCGATATCAGCGGGGTTGAAGAACGTGTGGTGATCCGCGAACCGCTGGAAGCCGCCGATATCAAATATCGTCACGACCGCCAGCTGTTGCGCATCGCGCTGGAGCACGCGATTCAGGCATTTTAATTTTCCGCCGCGCATCCATGCGCTGCGTTTCGTAGGGTCGCCATTTATGGTGACCTGGACGCGCATCACGACGCCGCAATAAACAGCTCGCGCAATTGATGCAACTGATCGCGTACGCTGGCGGCTTCTTCGAACTCCAGATTCTGCGCGTGTTGCTGCATCTGCCCTTCCAGCTCGTGAATCTTCTTCTGCATCGCCTGCGGCGTAAGCGCCAGATAATTCGCTTCGGCTTCCGCTGCGGTTCGTGACGCGGTTTTGCCTTTGCCGCGTGTTTTCACCACGTTACGGCCCAGCTCCAGAATATCGGTGATTTTCTTATTGAGTCCTTGCGGCACGATGCCGTTATCTTCGTTGTATTTCTGCTGCTTCTCGCGACGGCGTTCGGTTTCGCCCATCGCGCGTTCCATCGACGGCGTAATTTTATCGGCATACAGAATTGCCCGACCGTTGATGTTACGCGCCGCACGGCCAATGGTCTGAATCAGCGAGCGTTCGGAGCGCAGGAAACCTTCTTTATCGGCATCCAGAATCGCCACCAGCGACACTTCCGGCATATCCAAACCTTCACGCAGCAAGTTGATGCCGACCAGCACATCGAACTCGCCGAGACGCAGATCGCGAATGATCTCCATGCGCTCGACAGTATCAATGTCCGAGTGCAGATAACGCACCTTCTCGCCGTGTTCGACCAGATATTCGGTGAGATCTTCCGCCATACGCTTGGTCAGCACCGTCACCAGCACACGCTCATTGATCTCAACGCGTTTGCGGATTTCGGAGAGCAAGTCATCCACCTGCGTTGCCACAGGGCGCACTTCCAGCACTGGATCAAGCAAACCAGTTGGACGCACCAACTGATCAATCACTTCGTCACCGGATTTCTCCAGCTCGTAATTGCCTGGCGTAGCTGAGACATAAATGGTTTGCGGTGCCGCGGCTTCAAACTCTTCGAAGCGCATTGGACGGTTATCCAGCGCCGACGGCAAACGGAAGCCATATTCCACCAGCGTCTCTTTGCGCGCGCGGTCGCCACGATACATGCCGCCAATCTGCGGGATAGTCACGTGCGATTCGTCAACCACCAGCAAACCGTCGGCGGGCAAGTAGTCGAACAAGGTTGGCGGCGGTTCGCCCGGCCCGCGTCCAGAAAGGTAGCGCGAATAGTTTTCGATGCCGGAGCAGTAGCCCAACTCGTTCATCATTTCGAGATCGAACTGGGTACGCTGCGAGATGCGCTGCTCTTCCAACAGTTTGTTGTTCTCCAGCAGTACCTTGCGGCGGATCACCAGCTCATCTTTGATCTCTTCCATCGCCTGCAAAATACGTTCGCGCGGCGTGACGTAGTGCGTTTTCGGATAGACCGTAAAGCGTGGGATCACCGAGTCGACTTGCCCGGTGAGCGGATCAAACAGCGACAGCCGCTCAACTTCTTCATCAAACAGCTCGATACGCAGCGCAATCTCATCGGATTCCGCCGGGAACACGTCGATCACTTCACCGCGTACGCGGAAGGTACCGCGCTGGAATGCCTGATCGTTGCGGGTGTATTGCAGCTCGGCAAGGCGTCGCAGAATGCTGCGCTGATCGATAATCATGCCGCGCGTCAAATGCAGCATCATTTTCAAATAGAGATCGGGATCGCCCAAACCATAAATCGCCGAAACCGAGGCCACTACGATGACATCGCGGCGTTCCAACAGCGCTTTGGTCGCCGATAATCGCATCTGCTCGATGTGTTCATTCACCGACGCATCTTTTTCGATAAAGGTATCGGAACTCGGCACATAGGCTTCAGGCTGGTAGTAATCGTAGTACGAGACGAAAAACTCTACGGCGTTATCCGGGAAGAACTCTTTCATCTCTCCGTACAGCTGCGCCGCCAGCGTTTTGTTTGGCGCCAGCACCATGGTGGGGCGATTAAGATCGGCAATCACATTGGCAATGGTGAAGGTTTTACCCGAGCCGGTTACGCCCAACAGCGTTTGATGGGCGAGTCCATCTTCCAACCCCTCTTCCAGGCGACGAATGGCCTCAGGCTGATCGCCTGAAGGCTTGAAAGCGGAGTTGAGTTTAAAGGCTTTGCTCATGTTTTAGCGGTTCCAGCAGATGAAGTCGGCGGGCAGGCTGGTAATTCTACTCTGCTATGGCGAATTTGCCAGAAAAAAATACTGGACATAATCACAGTAAGCTTGCACGATAATGGGACTTCGCCATGGATTTCTTCAGTGCAATTTAAGCGGCACAACGCAAACTGTTGTTGCGCAATGTTATCCCCAAACGGAGGATGCTTTTAACATTTGTCAATAGAGTGTCATTAAATTGCAGTGAGATGACAAGGCAGATAAATCGCATGCTTGTTTTTTACTAACCTGCTGTTTTTATTAGACATGACTCAAAAGTCCAGTTTCTCAGCATAATGTATGAAGGCCGCGATTTTCCTCGCTTGCGCCCGGTTTTCAGTCGTTAATGCACAAGGTTATCCACAGTAATGGTGGATAAGTGAATCCAGCCCAAAGCCCATCGGCTGTGTATAAATTTCCTCAACGAGTTCTTAAGGGCAAAAAAAATTTTTTTCGCATTTATTTTTGCCGTTCAGCGTGTCGCATTAACCCTTCTTTTTGCCTGTTAGCCATGGCTGTTTGCTAAAAAACCCAGCGCTTAAGGCCACTTATTTCCGCAGTTTTTGCCTCGTGAACGATCAAATGCACCAGAAACGTTAAGCAGTCAGCACCGTCAAAGTGCAGATAAGTTATCACTCAGTGGAATTGTTAAGCATTGCTCAACTTTTAACGGCCTATTTGCGCGATTTCCTGGCTTAACCGGGTAATATTCCTAACCTGGCCTGGGAATTGCAGTGATTAACCTATCGAGACCTATGGAAAGACGAGGCCATATAGGCTCGCCCAGGCAGATTCTCTGCCAACGACAGCGGTGTCCATTAATCGTGCACGACTGTATGCCAGACGACACAGAGCGGGAGCATTCAGGCTAATAATCTGGAAGGAGTATGTCAGATGCTGAGTTTACGTTCGGTGAATCAGTTTTACGGTCAAAACCACATCCTGTGGGATGTGGATCTCGATCTGCCGCCGGGCACCTGCACCGGCGTGCTGGGCAGTCCGGGCATGGGCAAAACCACGTTGGTCAACTGCATTATGGGTCGTTTGCCGATCAACAGCGGCTCAATGATCTGGCAGGAAGATGGCGCGCCGCCGGAAGATTTGCTGCTGCAACCGGCGGAGATGCGGGCGCGCACCGGAATCGGCTATGTGCCGCAAGGTCGGCATATTTTCTCGCAAATGAGCGTGGAAGATAATTTGCTGATTGCGCTGATGGCGGCGCAGGATGATCGCAGCCGCGCGATTCCGGAGATGGTGTTTGATCTGTTCCCGGCACTCTATTCGTTGCGTCATCAACGCAGCGGCGAGTTACCAATGGAGCAGCAGCAACATCTGGCCCTGGCGCGTGCGCTGGTGCTGCAACCGAAGCTGGTGATCCTTGATGAACCGACGGAAGGCATGTCGCCTTGGCTGGAAGAGGAGATGGGCAATTTAATTCGCCGCTTGAATCGCGAATACGGATTGACGATTTTGTTGCTGGAGCAACATGTATCGTTTGTGCGCCGCGTTGCCGACTATTTCCTGCTGCTGCATCGTGGCCGCAATGTCGCGCACGGCAAAGTGGCACAGTTGGATGATTTGACGGTGAATAAGTGGTTAACAGCCACATAATTGCACGTACCGTAGCGGCGCAATTTATTGCGCAATAGTTGGATGGGCACGGAGCCGCCATTTATGTGCGCGATAAATCGCGCCGCTACGAATTGTGCGTGCTGCAAGTCTCTGCACTACTGTGGCAACGTCACATAACGGCCGCATTCGGCCTGTTGCGCTTCATCGCTCAGATAGGGAATTTCACCGAGGAACGGTGCGTCGATACGCTGGCGCAAAGAGCCGATATATTCCTGATGGCGTTTGCCTGGCGGTTGAATGTCATTGGCGATCCAGCCAGCCAAGCGCAACCCGCGCGCTTTAACCGCTTCGGCGGTCAACATCGCGTGATTGATGCAGCCTAACTTCACGCCGACCACCAGAATCACCGGCAATTGCTCCGCTTCAACCCAATCGGCGTAAGTTTGCGTCTCAGACAATGGCGTAAACCAACCGCCTGCGCCTTCGACCAATACCCATTCGGCTTGCTGTTCCAGCGCGCGTAATCCCGCCGACAACTGGGCGAACTCAATCGGCCGCTGCTCTTCGGCGCTGATAATGTGTGGTGAGGTAGGCTCAACAAACGCCAGCGGATTCACTTGCTCGTAGCTCAATTTCAAGCTGCTGTAGCGCTGCAAGGCCAGCGCATCGCTGTTGCGAATGCCTGCTGGTGTGATGTCACAACCGGATGCCACCGGTTTGTAGCCTGCGGTGCGCAAACCTGCGGCGCTGGCGGCCTGCAACAGCGCGCCGCTGGCGACAGTTTTGCCTACTTCGGTATCGGTTCCGGTAATAAACCAGCGTGTCATTTACGTAAAACTCCAAACATCAGGTGATAACTCAGCCGGTAACCGGCTTCATCCTGCGGCCAGTGCTGCTCTAACTTTGCGAGCTGGCTGCGGGTTAACACATTGGTGCCGCGCCCATCGTGCAGATGCGTGGCACCAATGCCTTTTAACGAGCGCATCGCGCTCAACGCACTGGGAAAATGCAGCGTGATGATTTGCTGCTCAACACTGATTGGCAGCGCGACGGTAGCGTCATGAAACTGCGCCTGGCTGAGAAAACGGTTAGCGTGGCGACGGCCATCCAATTGCGCCCACGCGTGATGCACTTCATGCAGCGAACCGTCGAGCAAGGTGGAAAACAGCACCGTGCCACCCGGACGTGTTACGCGTAGAAACTGCTGCAACGCGAGGTGTAAATCGCTGCTCCACTGCACCGCCAGATTGCTCCACACGCCATCGACGCTCTCATCCGCCAGCGGCAGATCATCAATATCGCCCAACAGATAATGCTGCGCCGATTGCTGATCACGCGCTGTTTTCAGCATGTTGGGTGACAGATCGAGCGCGGTGAGCGTGCGCCCACGATCGCGCCAATAGCGGCTGTACCAGCCCGTACCGCAACCGGCATCCAGCAGATGCGGGCCAAAACCGGCCGGTGCCAGCGCTAATAATGCGTCACCGCTCAAGCGTTGTAACTCGGCATGCTGTTCGTAATGCTGAGCCGCACGTCCAAAAGCATCGGCCACCGCTTGCTTGTTAACCTGCAGCGTCATACAGCGCCTCCAGCAGACGATCGATATCATCGGTGTGATGTGCGGCAGTCAGCGTGATACGCAATCGCGCCGTGCCCGGCGGCACCGTCGGTGGACGAATCGCGCTCACCCAGCAACCGGCCTGCGCCAACCTCTGCGACAACGCCAGCGCGGCGCTGTTTTCGCCAACAATCAACGGCTGGATCGCGCTATCCGATGCCATTAATTGCCACGGCAAATCGGCGGCGCCAGCGCGGAAACGGGCGATATGACTGTGCAGCTTTTCACGCAGCGCATCACCTTGCTGGATTTGCTGCAACGCCGCCAACAGCGCACAGCATTGTGCTGGCGGCATCGCCGTGGAATAGATCAGATGGCGGGAAAATTGCTCGACGTAATCCGCCGTGGCGTCATCGCACAGCAACGCCGCACCGCTCACGCCAAAGCCTTTGCCGAAGGTCACAATCAGCAGTTCAGGTTTCACTTGCTGCTGCCAGCAGCTACCGCGCCCTTGCGCGCCGGTTACGCCAATACCGTGCGCATCATCCACCAGCAACCAGCCGTTGCCGCGCCGCGTTTCTGCCGCAATCTCCGCCAGCGGCGCACTGTCGCCATCCATGCTGAACACGCCTTCGGTGACCACCAAGGTGCCGCCTTCCGACGGCGTCGCCAGCAGTTTCGCCAGGCTTTCTGGCTGATTGTGGGCAAAGCGGCGCAAGCTGGCCGGGCTGTGGCTGGCGGCATCCAGCAACGATGCATGGGCCAACTTGTCAGCCAAGATGCGATCCTGCTTTTCCGCCAGCAGATGGATCACCGCCTGATTGGCGTCGAATCCGGAGATAAACAGCAGCGCCCGCGAATAGCCGAGCCAATCAGCCAACTGCTCTTCCAGCTGTGCGTGATGGCGACTGTAACCGGTAACGTGACCGGACGCGCCAGCACCGGCACCCGCCTCCGCCGCGCCTTGCTGCCATGCGGCGATCACCGCCGGATGTTGGCTGAGGCCGAGATAATCGTTGCTTGAGAAGTGACGATAGCGCTGCCCTTCCAGGGTGATTTCCCGCACGCTGTTGTGATCGACGCGCCGCCGCTGACGCCAGCCGTCAACTGCACGCCGCTGCGCCAGCGCCTGATCAATACGTTGTGACCAAGCCATTTACACAGCCGCGTTGTAAAACTGTTCGGTATCGGCGTGCAGCAGTTGCTCGCTCAGCTGATATTGCTGCTCGTTGTCGCCTGCGCTGGTGGCGGTATGTTCCGGATTGAGGCCCAGCTTGCGGAACAAGATCAGATCCTTGTCCTCTTCCGGGTTCGGCGTGGTCAGCAGTTTGCAGCCGTAGAAAATCGAGTTAGCGCCAGCCATGAAGCACATCGCCTGCGTTTGTTCGCTCATCTGCTCACGACCGGCCGATAGGCGCACATGCGACGATGGCATCATGATCCGCGCCACCGCGATGGTGCGGATGAAATCGAACGGCTCGACGTCATCGTTATCCGCCAGCGGCGTGCCTTTGACCTTGACCAGCATGTTGATGGGTACGCTTTCCGGCGGCGTCGGCAGATTTGCCAACTGCACCAGCAAACCAGCGCGATCTTTCACCGTTTCGCCCAATCCAACAATGCCGCCGGAGCAAACTTTAATGCCCGCGCCGCGCACTTTATCCAGCGTATCAAGACGTTCCTGATAGCTGCGCGTGGTGATGATGTTGCCGTAAAACTCTGGCGAGGTATCGAGGTTATGATTGTAGAAATCCAGCCCGGCTTCAGCGAGGCGCTGCGCCTGGCTGCCATCCAGCGTGCCCAAGGTCATGCAGGTTTCCATGCCCATCGCTTTCACGCCCTGCACCATCTGCTGCAAATACGGCATGTCGCGCTCGTGCGGATTCTTCCACGCCGCGCCCATGCAGAAACGGCTCGATCCGGCGGCTTTGGCTTTGCGCGCTGATTCCAGCACCGCATCCACTTCCATCAACCGTTCCGATTCCAGACCGGTTTTGTAACGCGCGCTCTGCGGACAGTATTTGCAGTCTTCCGGGCAGGCACCGGTTTTGATCGACAGCAGCGTACTGACTTGTACCTGGCGCGGATCGAAATGTTGACGATGCACTTGCTGCGCTTCGAACATCAGCTCAAGGAAAGGTTTATCAAACAGTGCCTGTGCTTGTGACAGTGTCCAGCGATTTGCCATTGCTTACTCCAGAAAAAGGGGTTCATCCCGACGATTAACGTGGTTATACTTGTAAACTAAATCTTTTCAAAATGGTTTACAAGACAGATGTTCACTCAGGACGACCTCAACTTTGACCGCCAGCATATCTGGCATCCGTACACGTCGATGCGCGATCCCCTGCCCTGTTATCCGGTGATTGCGGCGCACGGCTGTCAGCTGCAACTGGCCGATGGGCGTGAACTGGTGGATGGCATGTCGTCATGGTGGGCGGCGATCCATGGCTACAACCATCCACGTCTCAACCACGCGTTGCAGCAGCAAATGGCGCAGATGTCGCATGTGATGTTTGGCGGGATAACGCATCCCTCGGCGGTGGAATTGAGCCGCCATTTGATTGCGATGACGCCAGCAGCGCTGGAGTGCGTGTTCCTCGCCGATTCGGGGTCGATCGCCGTCGAAGTGTCGATGAAAATGGCGTTGCAATACTGGTTGGGGCGCAATCAAACGCGGCAAAAATTCCTTACGCTGAAGCGCGGTTATCATGGCGATACTTTCGCGGCGATGTCGGTGTGCGATCCTGAAAACTCCATGCACAGCTTGTGGCGTGGCTACCTGCCAGAGCATCTGTTTGCCAGCGCGCCGCAGTGTGGCTTTGACGATGAATGGAATGAGGCGGATTTTGCCGATTTCGCGCAACTGGCGGAAATGCATCATCGTGACATCGCCGCAGTGATTTTAGAACCGATTGTGCAAGGTGCCGGCGGCATGCGTTTCTATCATCCGCGCTATCTGCAACAGGTGCGCGAACTGTGCGATCGCTACGGTTTGCTGCTGATTGCCGATGAGATCGCCACCGGCTTTGGTCGCAGCGGCAAGCTGTTTGCCTGCGAACATGCGGGCATTACGCCGGATATTCTGTGCCTCGGCAAAGCGCTGACCGGCGGCACCATGACGCTCTCCGCCACGCTGACCACGCGCGAGGTTGCCGATACCATCAGCCGCAGCGCGGCGGGCTGCTTTATGCATGGCCCAACCTTTATGGGCAATCCGCTGGCCTGCGCAGTCGCGGTGGCAAGTCTGGCGATGATCAACGAAGGTGATTGGCAGTTGCAGGTGCCGCGCATCGAACAGCAATTGCGGGCAGAATTGCTGCCGCTGCGCAGCCACAACAGGGTAGCGGATGCGCGCGTTTTGGGCGCGATTGGCGTGATCGAAACTCATCAGCCAGTGAACATGGCAGCGCTGCAACAGTTCTTTGTCGAACGTGGTGTGTGGATTCGTCCGTTTGGCCGTTTGATCTATCTGATGCCACCTTATCTGATTTCACCTGCTGAACTGACGAAACTGACGCAAGCGGTCAGTGCGGCACTGGATGTTGCGGCGCATTTCCACCATGATTGAAGGCACTGCACAACCCTAAAGGAGAGATCATGCGCGTATTTAGCCAGGATTTTAATGATGGTGACAAAATGCCAGAGCGACACGTTTTCAATGGCATGGGATATCAGGGCGATAATCTGTCGCCGCATTTGGCATGGGACGATGTTCCGGCGGGCACCAAAAGCTTTGTGGTGACTTGCTACGATCCTGACGCGCCGACCGGCTCCGGCTGGTGGCATTGGGTGGTGGCGAATATCCCGGCTGAAGTGACTGTGTTGCCGCAAGGTGCGGGATCTGGCGTGGCGGAGTTGCCGGAGAGCGCCATTCAGACGCGTACCGATTTTGGTCAAACCGGCTATGGCGGCGCAGCGCCACCGCAAGGCGAATCACATCGCTACATCTTTACCGTGCATGCGATGGATGTGGATAAGATTGAAGTCGATGCCGGTGCGAGTGGTGCCATGGTCGGCTTTAACGTGCATTTCCATGCACTGGCCAGTGCGTCGATTACGGTGATGTATTCGTAATCGCTAAACGGCGCCATCGGCGCCGTTTTTCATTGCTGATTACAACGCGTGAATCACTACCCACATCGGGCCTTGTCCAACCGCGTAACGCGCCAGTGGATTAAGCAGGCCGCGCTCCTTAATTTTATACACTTCGATATGGTGCGATTTCTGCCCTGCCGCCACCAGATATTGGCCGCTGTGATCAATATTGAAACCACGCGGTTGCGTTTCGGTCGGCTGATAGCCTTCAATCGCCAGCACTGAACCATCTTCACTGATGCTGAACACGGTAATGGTGCTGCTGGTACGATCGCAGGCGTACAGGAATTTGCCATCTGGCGTGATATGGATGTCGGCAGCCCAGCGCGTGTCGCTGAAGCCTTTTGGCATCATATCCAGCGTTTGCACTCGCTCAACCTTGCCATGTGCATTGTTCAGCGCCCACACATCCACGCTGCTATCCAACTCATTCACCACATAGCCATACGCGCCATTCGGATGGAACGCCATATGACGTGGACCCGCACCTTCCACCGTGGTGACTTGTGCTTGCTCGCGCGGCGCTAACGTGCCGTCGGCATTCAGTTGGTACAGGCAGATGCGATCCTGCTTCAATGCCGGGACAAACAACGTTTGGTTTGCGAGATCGATGTTGGCCGAGTGGCAGCCATCAAGACCATTGATTACCTGGCTTGGCGCTTGCGGTAAACCGTCGCTGTTAATCGGGCTGATGCTGACACAGGCATCATTATAAGAACCGCAGAACAGATAGTTGCCCTGGCGATCGGTTGAAATGTGAGTTGGGCTGCCCGGCAACGGTGCTTCACCGGCCAGGCTCAAGGTACCGTCGGCCGCAATGCGGAACGCCAGCACACGGAAATTCGGACGAACACCCACATAGAGGAAATCTTTTTTCGGGCTGACCACCATCGGCTGCACCTGGCCGGCAACATCCGTCACCTGCAATAACGTCAGTGCGCCATCTTCCTGTAACTGCCAGGCATGGATCTGCTGGCTCTCTGGACTGGCGGTATACACGACTTGTTTCATGCGTTTTCCTTATTCGCTGCCTGATGAAAGGGATAACTGTAGCGCGTTTCATTTTGTCGCGCTGGATTCATTTGTGCCCTGTTTTTTGTCTCAGGGCCGTTGCCGGGTGTAGACTCAATGCTTTGCCAACTCCCGGACGGAAAGTGTAATGAGCTACCGCGTAATCGCCCTTGACCTCGACGGCACCCTGCTGACCCCGAATAAAACCATTCTGCCTGAATCCCTCGAAGCGCTGGCCCGCGCGCAACAGGCGGGTGTCAAAATCTTGATCGTCACCGGTCGCCACCATTGCGCCATCCACCCTTTTTATCAGGCGCTGAAACTGGATACACCCGCAATCTGCTGTAACGGTACTTATTTGTATGATTATCCAGCTAAAAAGGTGCTGGCATCCGATCCGCTGGAGAAAAGCAAAGCGGCGCGGGTGATCGAAATGCTGGATGAAGAAAACATCCACGGACTATTGTATGTGGATGATGCGATGCTGTATCAAACGCCAACTGGCCATGTCACACGCACTCTGAATTGGGCGCAATCGTTGCCAGAGGCGCAGCGTCCCCTGTTCCTGCAGGTGCCGAGTCTGGCGCAGGCGGCGATTGAGGCGAAGTCGATCTGGAAGTTTGCCCTGTCACATCCCGATACGCGCGCGCTGCAACAATTTGCCGAGCGCACCGAAGCGGAATTAGGGCTGGCGTGTGAATGGTCGTGGCACGATCAGGTGGATATTGCCAAAGGCGGCAACAGTAAAGGTAAACGTCTGGCGCAATGGGTTGAGAGCCAGGGATTAAGCATGCAAGACGTGCTGGCGTTTGGCGATAACTATAACGATCTCAGCATGCTGGAACAGGTCGGTTTAGGCGTGGCGATGGGCAATGCTGATGAAGCGATTAAAGCGCGCGCCAAAAAGGTGATTGGCACCAATCTGGAGCCGGGCATCGCCGAAGTGATTTATCAAGAAGTCCTGTAACCGTAGAATGTAGCGGCGCAATTCATTGCGCGGATTTTTCTCAAACCGCGCAATGAATCATTTACGCCACAATCGATACGCTTTTGATCTGCGCATACAGCCACTGATCGGGGCGAATGCCCAACTCATCACGCGCCCATGGTGAAATGCGCGCCCACAATTCGCTGATACCAATGCGCAGTTTCACTTCCACCTGATCGTCAATCTCCAGCAACTCAACCACCTGCGCCGGCAAAATATTGCGAATCGAAGTGTGCTGCGGCGGCTGCAATGCCAGCGACACATCAGCCGAGGCGATACGAATACGCAGCGGTGTTTTCAGCGGCTGATTCACCCGGCTGACCCAAATATGCTGATCGCCGAGCGACAACGCAGTCATCGGGTAATCGGGATGTTGCTCCAGCACTTGCACACGCAGCACGCTAGTGCGTTCAGCCAGCGGCAGCCACGGACGCATTGCGCTGCTGCTCCACACTTTCTCCAGCGCACCAAACGCTTTCTTCTGGCCGTTATCCAGCACCAGCACGTTATCGGCTAACTGCAAAATCTCATCCAGACTGTGCGACACATACAGAATCGGGATATCAACCTGCTTAGCCAACTTTTGCAGATACGGCATTAATTCGCGTTTGCGCGGCAGATCCAGCGAAGCCAGCGGTTCATCCATCAGCATGATGTCCGGCGCAGTCAACAAGGCGCGACCAATCGCCACACGCTGTTTTTCACCGCCAGAGAGCGAAGCGGGAAAACGATTGAGTAGCGCTTCAAGGCCGAGCAGCGCCACCAGCGCAGTAAACTGCGGCTTCATGGAGGCCGCCATGCCATATTGCAAATTGCCGCGTACGCGATAGTGCGGGAACAGGCGCGCATCCTGAAACACATAGCCGATGCGGCGCTTTTCCGGTGGAAGATTAAGCTTGGTTTCTGTATCAAACAGCAGACGATCGTTGAGTTGGATGCGTCCACTTTGCGGCTGGGTTAAGCCACCAATCGCATTGATTAATGAGGTTTTCCCCGCACCGGAAACACCAAAGATGGCGGTGATGCCGTTGCCGGGAATGTTGACGTTGACGTCGAGCAGGTGATCGCCCAACTGCTGCGCAATTTGCAGAGTTAACATTACGCCGCTCCCAGCCGTTTACGGCCCCAGCGCGCCAGCATTTCCGACGCCACTAATGACAGCAATGCCAGCGCAATCGCCACCGCACACAAGCGTGCCGCGGTGCCTTCCGCGCCAGGTGTTTCAATCAGGGTAAACATCGCCGATGGAATGGTGCGTGTCTCGCCGGGAATGTTGGAAACAAAAGTGATAGTGGCACCAAATTCGCCCAACGAGCGTGCGAAAGCCAATACGGTGCCGACAATGATGCCAGGCAACGTCAATGGAATGGTGATGGTGAAGAACACGCGCCAGCGACCTGCGCCAAGCGTGCGTGCGGCCTGCTCCAGTTTGGTGTCCACCGCTTCCAGCGCGAGACGAATTGCGCGCACCATCAACGGAAACGCCATCACCGCCGAGGCCAAAACCGCGCCGCGCCAGCTAAAAGCAAAGGTGAAACCAAACCAGTCATACAGCCAGGAACCGATAAAACCACGGCGGCCCAACGCAATCAGCAGCAAATAGCCGACCACCACCGGCGGCAATACCAGCGGCAAATGCACGATACTGTCTAATAAGGTTTTGCCCGGAAACCGGCAGCGCGCCAGAATCCAGGCCATCATGATGCCAAACGGCAAGCTACAAATTACAGCTACACAAGACACTTTCAGGCTGAGAAATACGGCCTGCCATTCGGGATCGCTCAGTATCATTTCTTCGGCGTAAATCCATACTGTTTAAACACGGCAGCGGCATCCGGCCCCTGCAAATAGTTGTAGAAGGCTTGTACCACTGCGTTCTGATGATCTTTAACAATCGCCATCGGATATTCCACCGGCTTGTGGCTATCTTCCGGGAAACGTCCCACGACTTGCACCTTATCGCTGGCCACCGCATCGGATCCATACACAATGCCGTACGGTGTTTCGTTACGTTCCACCAGCGCCAACGCCGCACGCACGTTATTGGCCGGCGCTAACTGCGGAGATAACGCATCCCACGCGCCGAGCTTCTGTAATGCTTCTTTGGCGTAAATCCCGGCTGGCACATGATCCGGATCGCCGACCGCTAGACGCTCGCCTTTCAGCAGGCTTTTCCAGTCGGTTTGCGCATTGATGGTGACGGTTTTGGCGCTGTCACTTTTCGGCGCAATCAGCACCAAATCGTTACCCAGCAGCGTGTAGCGCGTGTTTTCAACCACGCTCTTTTTCGCTACCACATCATCCATCCACTGCTGATCGGCTGAGATGAACAGATCGGCCGGGGCACCTTGATCAATCTGGCGCGCCAGTACCGAAGAAGAGGCAAAAGACGATACCACTTCTACGCCACTTTTCTTTTGATATTGCGTCGCGATCTCCTGCAACGCGTTGGTCAACGAAGCCGCAGCGAACACGGTGATTTTGTCTGCGGCCACAGCCTGGCCCGCCAATGAAACAGTTAAAAAGGTTGCAGCAGCCCAGCGGTAATTGATTGTTTGCATTTGTTGCTCCTTGTTACGTTATATATTTGATAATACAACGAGCACACAAATACTGTCATGAGCTTTATACCCTTCATAATTCAAGTTGTAACTGCGTTGGCTGCGTGTCTTCACCCCAGTCACTTACTTAAGTAAGCTCCTGTGGATTCATCCACTTGCCGCCTTGCTACAACTCGAATTATCTAGGGTATATATCGGCAGGATTTTACGGAAGTTAAGTGCAAAACGCCCGCAGAGCGCGGGCGTTTGGAAATCAGTGGTGTGAGCTGTTGGCGGTGCGATCTTCGCGGCGGCCAAATTTTGAGATGACGTTGAAAATTTCACCCAGGCCGTAAATCAGACCGAGCATCACAGCCATCACAATCGGCACCATGATGATAGCTACAGCCAGGCTTTTTAACAGTTCCAGCATGGAAACCTCACGCAGAAAATAAAAAAGTGATTGTAACGGCTAGCGAAAAAAACGCACTGCCCTTTTCGTGCTTTTACTTTTAAGCAGTAAACTGAGTGGATTGACCTAAGGAGCTGACATGCAGGCAGAACTTTCTCTACACATTCGACTTCAGCAAAAACTGTTTGCCGATCCGCGCCGCATCGAGCTGTTAAAACGCGTGCAGCAAACCGGCTCGATCAGTCAGGGCGCGAAACTGGCGGGCATCAGCTACAAAAGTGCCTGGGACGCGATCAATGAGATGAATCAGATGGCCGATCAAACCTTGGTTGATCGCGCCACCGGCGGCAAAGGCGGCGGCGGCGCGCAGCTTACGCGTTATGGCGAGCGGTTGATTCAACTTTTCCAGTTGATGGAACAGATTCAACAGAAAGCCTACGACGCACTGGAAAACGACAGCTTGCCGCTCGACAGTTTGCTGGCGGCGATTGCCCGCTTCTCGCTGCAAACCAGCGCACGTAATCAATTGTTTGGCACGGTTGTCGCCAGCGATCATCAGCATGTACAGCAACATATTGAGGTGCAACTGGCCGACGGCGTTACGCGCTTACAAGTGGCGATCACCGAACGCAGCGCCGAGCGCCTGCAACTCGACAGCGGCAAAGAAGTGCTGGTGCTGATCAAAGCGCCGTGGATTAACGTCAGTCAACAAGCCGCTGATAGCGATAATCAGTTGGCGGCGGAAGTCAGCGCGATTGAGCCGGGTGAACAGGTCAGCGAAGTGTTGATGGCGCTACCCAGCGGGGAAACGCTGTGTGCCACCGTCACCAATGCACAAGTTAAACAGCAGAATCTACAGGTTGGTGCGCAGGTCACCGCCAGTTTTAACGCCGAACACGCCATCATCGCCACACTGCTCTAAAATCCGCGCCATGATTTGACTTCGCCAATGTCGCTGGCTAAAACTGAGTGACACGATGCATAAAACGGAACAAATCATGGCTTCATTGCAAATTTCGCAAGGCACGTTTCACCTTAGCGACATCCGAGCACTCTCCCTCAACGATCTCACCCTGAATAGCGGCGAAAGCTGGGCGTTTGTTGGTGCAAATGGCAGCGGCAAATCGTCGCTGGCGCGCGCACTCGCTGGCGAACTCTTACCGGGCAAAGGCAACGTGCAGCAGGATTTCCAGCACCGCACGCGTTTGTCGCTGGAGCAACTGCAAAAGCTGGTTAGCGAAGAGTGGGAACGCAATAACACCGATTTGCTGAGTGAAGGCGAAGACGATACCGGTCGTACCGCCGCGCAGATTATTCAGGATGAAGTCAAAGACGAGGCGCGTTGTCAGGCGCTGGCGCAGCAGTTTGGCATCACTTATTTGCTGGATCGCCGCTTCAAATACCTTTCCACTGGCGAGACGCGTAAAACGCTGTTGTGTCAGGCGCTGATGGCGCAACCCGATTTGCTGATCCTCGATGAACCCTTTGATGGGCTGGATGTGGCTTCTCGCGCCAGCCTGGCGCAAACCCTTAACGATCTGCATCAGCAAGGTTACACCGTGGTGCTGGTGCTGAATCGCTTTGACGATATTCCTGATTTTGTCGATAAAATTGGCGTGCTGGCCGAATGCACACTGACGCACGTTGGTGAGCGTCGCGCGATCTTGGCCGAAGCGCTGGTGGCGCAGTTAGCGCACAGCGAAAAGCTGGCTGGCATGGCCTTGCCGGAAGCGGATCAGCCCGATCAACTGCCGCAATTGGCCGAAGAGGCACCGCGTGTGATTCTGCGCAACGGCGTGGTGTCGTATAACGATAAAGCGGTGATTGATGGCCTCAGCTGGCAAGTCAATCCCGGTGAGCATTGGCAGATTGTTGGACCGAACGGCGCAGGAAAATCGACCTTGCTGAGTCTGGTGACCGGCGATCATCCGCAAGGTTACAGTAACGATTTAACGCTATTCGGCATCCGGCGCGGCAGCGGCGAAACCATTTGGGATATCAAGCAGCATATCGGCTACGTCAGCAGCAGCCTGCACCTCGATTATCGCGTGAGCTGCAACGTGCGCACCGTGGTGCTTTCCGGCTTCTTCGATTCGATTGGCTTGTATCAGGCGGTTTCCGATCGGCAAAAAGCGTTGGCGCGTCAATGGCTGGCGCTGCTGGGCATGGATAATCAATTGGCCGATGCGCCGTTCCACAGCTTATCGTGGGGGCAGCAACGTCTGGTGTTGATTGCTCGTGCGCTGGTGAAACACCCCACTTTGTTGATCCTTGATGAACCGCTGCAAGGGCTTGATCCGATCAACCGCCAACTGGTACGTCGTTTTGTTGATGTGTTGATTGGCGAAGGCCGTACGCAACTGCTGTTTGTCTCGCATCACGCCGAAGATGCGCCGCAATGTATTACTCACCGATTGAGTTTTGTCGCGCAAGAACACGGGTACGGTTTCTTGCAGGAATCGCTGAAGTAATTAGCGGTCACCATAAATGGCGCCCCTACAAAATCTCGCGTAGGGTGCGCATTTATGCGCACCGTCATCCCTTCCCACATCAAGATGTAACCGCTACCATTTCATTGCCTGGTAATCCATCAAACAGACGCAATAACCCCACAAAATGAGAATCGTCACCTTGTGTAAACGATACCATTTATCCAGACTGGATCACGCTTTCAAACTGGTCTTTGTGCTACTTTGAACAAAATCATTTTTATCTGTTTGCCGTTTACCAGGACTCATCATGGAAAAATTTAACCCGGTCGATCATCCGCATCGCCGTTATAACCCATTGATCGATCAATGGGTGCTGGTCTCTCCGCATCGCGCTAAGCGTCCGTGGCAAGGTGCGCAGGAAACCCCGGCTCTGGAACAACTGCCGGCGCACGATCCCGACTGCTTCTTGTGCGCAGGTAACACCCGCATTACCGGTGACATCAATCCCAACTATAAAAGCACCTACGTGTTCACCAATGACTTTGCCGCGCTGATGACCGATACGCCGGATGCACCGCAATCTGAAGATGTGCTGATGCGCTGCGAAAGCGCGCGTGGCACCAGCCGTGTCATTTGCTTCTCGCCGGATCACAGCAAAACGCTGCCGGAACTGCCACTGAGCGGACTGGAAGATATCGTGCGCACCTGGCAGGAGCAAACCGCCGATCTCGGTCAACACTATCCGTGGGTGCAAGTTTTCGAGAATAAAGGCGCGGCGATGGGCTGCTCTAATCCGCATCCACACGGCCAGGTTTGGGCCAACAGCTTCCTGCCGAATGAAGCGCAGAAAGAAGATGACCATCAGCGGCGCTACTTCGCCGAGCAAGGCACGCCGCTGCTGGTGGATTACGCTGCGCGCGAATTGAAAGATGGCAGCCGCACCGTGGTGGAAACCGAACATTGGCTGGCCGTGGTGCCATGGTGGGCGGCGTGGCCGTTTGAAACGCTGCTGCTGCCGAAAGCGCACGTTAAACGCATCACCGATTTGAGCGCAGCCCAGCGCAGCGATTTGGCGCTGGCACTGAAGCAACTCACCAGCCGCTACGACAACTTGTTCCAGTGCTCATTCCCTTATTCGATGGGTTGGCACGGCGCGCCATTTAACGGCGAAAGCAACGATCACTGGCAGCTGCATGCCCACTTCTATCCGCCGCTGCTGCGTTCAGCCACGGTGCGTAAATTTATGGTTGGCTACGAAATGCTGGCCGAAACCCAACGTGATTTAACGGCGGAACAGGCGGCTGAACGTCTACGTTCTGTCAGCGATGTCCATTTCCGCGAGGCACAATAAATGTCATTAAAATCCATTACTCAACAGGTTTTCGCTGACACTTTCGGTTACCAGCCGACGCACAGCATTCAGGCGCCAGGCCGCGTGAATTTGATTGGTGAGCATACCGACTATAACGACGGCTTCGTGCTGCCGTGCGCCATTGATTATCAAACGGTGATTGCCTGCGCCAAGCGTGACGATCGTCAGGTGCGCGTTGTTGCCGTTGATTACGATAATCAGCAAGATAGCTTCTCGCTGGATGCGCCGATTGAGCCGGTCAAAGAGCCAATGTGGGCCAACTACGTGCGCGGCGTGGTGAAACATCTGCAAAAACGCGATGCCAATTTTGGCGGCGTCGATATGGTGATCAGCGGCAATGTGCCGCAAGGCGCAGGCTTGAGTTCATCGGCCTCGCTGGAAGTGGCGGTCGGCACCGTGTTCCAGCAGTTGTATGCTTTAAAGCTGGACGGCGCAGCGATTGCGGTCAACGGCCAGGAAGCGGAGAACCAGTTCGTGGGCTGTAACTGCGGTATTATGGATCAGCTGATTTCAGCGCTCGGCCAGCCGGATCACGCCATGCTGCTGGATTGCCGCACCTTGGGTACGCGCGCGGTGTCGATGCCAGAAGATGTCTCGGTGGTGATCATCAACTCCAACTTCCGTCGCAGCCTGGTGGGCAGCGAATACAACACGCGTCGTGAACAGTGTGAAACCGGCGCGCGCTTCTTCAACAAGCCAGCGTTGCGTGATGTCACGCTGGAAGAGTTCGAAGCTTCAGCAGGCGAATTGGATGCATTGGTGGCAAAACGCGTGCGTCACGTGATCACCGAGAATGCCCGCACGCTGGAAGCGGCTGATGCCTTGAGCGCAGGCGATCTGAAACGTATGGGCGAGTTGATGGCAGAATCACACGCGTCAATGCGCGATGATTTTGAAATCACCGTGCCGCAAATTGATCAGCTGGTTGAGATTGTAAAAGCGCAACTCGGCCCGCGCGGCGGCGTGCGTATGACCGGCGGCGGTTTCGGTGGCTGCATCGTGGCGTTGATGCCAACCGATCTGGTAGAGGAGGTTAAAGCTGTCGTAGCGGAGAAATATGAAGCGCAAACCGGCATCAAAGAGACCTTCTACGTGTGCAAAGCCTCGGCAGGAGCTGGCCAATGGTAACCGATGTGAACTCTCATGCGCCTGACGGGCAACCGTGGCGCATCACCGTGCTGCGCAATCGCAACGGCATGGTCGCCACCTTTATGGATTGGGGCGCCACCTGGATGTCGGCGCGCGTCCCCATGCTCGATCATAGCGTTCGTGAAGCGCTGCTCGGCTGCGCAACGCCGTCTGATTATCTGCATCAGGATGCCTATCTCGGCGCAACGGTGGGCCGCTACGCTAACCGCATCGCCTCGGCGGAACTCAAGCCGTTGAACTTGCTGTTGGCCGCCAATCAAGGCGCGCATCAACTGCACGGTGGACCAGAAGGTTTCGATAAACGCCGCTGGCAGATTGTCAGCCAAAGCGAGTCTGAAGTGCACTATCGCCTTGACTCGCCGGATGGCGACCAGGGTTTTCCGGGCAATCTGATCGCCAATGTTATCTACCATCTTGATGATGAAAATTGCCTGTCGATTCGCTATGAAGCGCAAACCGACCAAGCGTGCCCGGTCAATCTGACCAACCATGCTTACTTTAATCTTGATGCGCATCATGGTGATGCGCGCCAGCATCGCTTACAACTGCACGCCGATCGTTACTTGCCGGTCGATAGCGAAGGCATTCCGAACGCGCCGCTGAAAAACGTGGCTGGCAACAGTTTTGATTTCCGCCAGCCGAAACGTGTCGCCGATGAATTCCTCGCCGATGACGATCAAAAAGCGGTAAAAGGCTACGACCACGCCTTTTTGCTCAACACCGCTGGCGACAGCAACGCGCCCGCAGCCCATTTGTGGTCTGCCGATGGCAAGCTGGAGCTGAGTGTGTTTACCGCCGCACCGGCGTTGCAGTTCTATTCTGGCAACTATCTGGAAGGAACACGCGCCCGTGAGCAGGACAGCTATACTGCTTTCCAGGGCATTGCTCTGGAGAGTGAATTTTTACCGGATTCGCCCAACCACGCTGAATGGCCGCAGCCTGATTGCTGGTTGCAACCCGGCGACCGCTGGCAGTCCGTGACGCACTATCGCTTCACGCCGCACTGAGCAGCCGGTTGAAAAACGCGCACTGCGCTGCCGACAGGCTTACGCCGTGCGCTGTTTTCCGCTATGGTATGGCGCTATTAGTGAGCCGCTTCACAGGTGGCCGCAGCCGGTTTCAACACTAATCGTAAATCGAGCATTAAGGAGTAAAGCTATGGCCGTAACTAAGCTGGTACTGGTGCGACACGGCGAAAGCCAGTGGAACCAGGAAAACCGCTTCACCGGATGGTATGACGTTGACCTGTCTGACAAAGGTCGCACCGAAGCCAAAGCAGCCGGTCAGCTGCTGAAGAAAGAAGGTTTCGTGTTTGATTTCGCTTACACCTCAGTGCTGAAACGCGCTATCCACACCCTGTGGAACGTGCTGGATGAGCTGGATCAAGCTTGGTTGCCGGTTGAGAAAACCTGGCGTCTGAACGAGCGTCACTACGGTGCGCTGCAAGGTTTAGATAAAGCTGAAACCGCCGCTAAATACGGTGACGAGCAAGTTAAACAGTGGCGTCGTGGCTTTGCCATCACCCCACCAGAGCTGGATCGTGCTGATGAGCGTTTCCCTGGCCATGATCCACGTTACGCTTCACTGACGGATGCACAGCTGCCAACCACCGAAAGCCTGGCGCTGACCATCGAACGCGTCATTCCTTTCTGGAACGAAAGCATTCTGCCGCGCATCAAGAGCGGTGAGAAAGTGATCGTTGCGGCACACGGCAACTCACTGCGCGCGCTGGTTAAATACCTCGACAACCTGAGCGAAGACGAGATCCTCGAACTGAACATCCCAACTGGCGTGCCATTGGTGTATGAGTTCGACGAGAACTTCAAGCCGTTGAAACGTTACTATCTGGGTGATGCTGACGAAATCGCTGCGAAAGCAGCGGCGGTGGCAAACCAGGGTAAAGCAAAGTAAGTTAACGCTGAAATGCAAAAAGGCCAGACGCGAGTCTGGCCTTTTTTATTGCCTGCGGATTTAGCCGCGACGCTGTTTAACCGCCTGCGCCAGTTGACGCAAGGCTTTCTCGGTATCTTCCCAACCAATACAGGCATCGGTGACGCTCTGGCCGTATACCAGCGGTTTGCCGCTGTCGAGGCTCTGATTGCCTTCCACCAGATGACTTTCAATCATCACGCCAGTAATCGCCTGCTCGCCGCCGGCAATTTGCTGCGCCACGTCATCACACACCACCATCTGACGCTGGAACTGCTTGCTGCTGTTGGCATGGCTAAAGTCGATCATCACCTGCGGACGCAGACCGGCTTTTTCCAGTCCGGTTTTTACTGCTGCTACATGATGCGCACTGTAGTTTGGCTCTTTGCCGCCGCGCAAGATGATATGGCAATCTTCGTTGCCGCTGGTTTCAACAATCGCCGAGTGGCCGTATTTGGTGACGGACAGGAAGCAGTGCGGCGCGCTGGCCGCACCAATCGCATCGATGGCCACTTTGATGGTGCCATCAGTACCGTTTTTGAAACCGACCGGGCAAGAGAGACCGGAAGAAAGTTCGCGGTGTACCTGAGATTCGGTGGTACGCGCACCAATCGCGCCCCAGCTCATCAAATCAGCCATATATTGCGGGGTGATCATATCGAGGAACTCACCTGCCGCTGGCAAGCCGAGATCGTTGATATCCACCAGCAGCTTGCGCGCCAGACGCAAACCATCGTTGATTTGGAAGCTGCCATCCATAAACGGATCGTTGATCAGCCCTTTCCAGCCCACCGTGGTGCGTGGTTTTTCAAAGTAAACACGCATTACCACTTCAAGCTCGCCTTTCAGCTCATCACGCAGTTGCAGCAGACGCGCAGCGTACTCTTTTGCCGCTTTAGTATCGTGAATCGAGCACGGGCCGATCACCACCAGCAGGCGATCATCAGCGCCATGCAGAATGCGGTGAATCGCCTGGCGTGATTGTGCAACGGTTTCAGCAGCTTTATCGGTTGCGGGGAATTTCTCAAGCAAAGCAACAGGAGGCAGTAATTCTTTGATCTCTCTGATGCGTAAATCGTCGTTCTGGTAATCCATACTTAATTCCATTCAAATTTCTGGCCCAACGTGCGCCGGGCGCAACCCGACCAATGTAGCCCTTCACGCCGTAGGTGTAAATTACGCGCCGCGGTTAAAATGGTTATCTCAAATTTGCATTTATCACGTGATGAACTAAGCTTTTTAAACGTAAGCACTAAGGATTAACGTGTTTGCATTATTAAATATTTAAGCGAAGCGTAATTGGTGGAATTATATTCCGCGCGATGCGCTCTTTTCGTCACTCAGCACCAGTGGTGTGAGACGGCAACTATCCATTTATTACCGGAGCATAATGATGAATAAGTTTGCAATTATCTTTCTGACGGCAGCGATGACTTTAGGTAGCGGCGCAGCCTTTGCTGCTGATAACAACAACGGTGAAGCCAATGCTTCAGCAGAAGCGGGCGCAGCTGCGGGTGGCGCAAAACAGAATCTGCCACCTAACAATGTTGATAACAGCAAAATCAACAACGGCAGCATGAATACCAACAGTGCCGCTACTTCAGGTACCAGTTCCGGCAATATGTCCGCTGAGCAGATGCACAAAAACACTATGTGCAAAGATGGCAAATGTCCGGACATGAATAAAAAAGTCGGCACCAAGCATCATAAAAAAACGGATGGCACTTCGCAGTAATGCATTCATTCGTTTAAACGGTTATTCACGGGAGGGCATTCGCTCTCCCGTTTATTTTTCCCCTCGCCCTTTTCCGCTATGCTGATGCAATGAATTTCACAGGAATTGTGTCATGGCTTCATTGCTGCTTATTGATGATCACCCGCTGGTTGCGGTCGCACTGGAAGCGGCTTGCGTAAATTCACCCATTACCCTCAACATTCACGCCGCAGGCGATGAAACCGAAGCGCGCCGCTTGATTCAGCAACAGCCATTCGATTTGATTGTGCTGGACATTGGCTTGCCGGATTGCGATGGATTAGAACTCTTACGGCGTTTGCGCGCCCGCGATCAGCAATGCCCTATCTTGATCTATTCGGCGCAGCAAAGCCGCCACACCTTGCTAAGCGCAGTATCATTAGGCGCGGCAGGTTACGTGGTGAAAAGCCAAAGCATGGCGCAATTACTCAGTGCCATTTTGGCAGTACTCGGCGGCAAACAGGCCTTTCCCCCCTTGCCTGCCCGCATTGAATTGCCGTTGACCGATAAAGAGCAGCAGATTGTCGCCTTGCTGGTGCGCGGCTTATCCAATTTGCAAATTGGCGAACAGTTGCATATCAGCAATAAAACCGTCAGCACGCACAAAAAAAACATTCTGGAAAAAATCGGTGTGCAATCGGTGGTGGAACTGGCTGAACTGTGGAAAGCGCAGCAGTGAGAATCCTGCTACTGCTGATATTTATGCTGTTCAGCTTGCTGGCAAAAGCCGATTTGCAACCGGCCAGCAGCGTGATGTTACCCGCGATGATGCCCGCGCCGCACGCCGAGCCCTGGCATGCCACACTGCGCGTGGCAGTTCCGGCACAAAACAGCGCGCCCTGGGCGATGCGTATTGGCGATCGCATTTGGGGCATTGATGCCGATTACCTCAGCGCACTCAGCCAACTTACCGGCACCCACTTTACCTTGCAAAGCTTCGCGGATCGCAGCGCGCAGTTGGCCGCGTTGCAGCGTGGCGAAGTCGATTTAGTGTTAAGCAGCGAACACGCGCAGTTGCCGCCGGATGTTCAACTCAGCGACAGCTGGTACAGCAGCCCGATTCGCATCTATCGCAACCGCGATAACCAACGCGCAGTCATGTTCAACAGTGATACCGCGCAGCTGACTATCGCCGATGCCACCTTGGCGCAGCTGCCAGCGGAGTTTGTGCGCCAGCATCGTTGGCACAGCTTGCCGGGCGATTTGCAGGCGCTGTACGCCTTACTCAATCAACAAAGCGATTATCTGGTCGCCGATGAAGCCAGCGCCGGTTTTCTGCTGGGACAATTGCAGCAAGGGCAGATTTACCAAATCACCGCCGATCCCGGCGCGGGTGAATTGACCTTACGCGCCCTGGCACGCGATAGCGCGTTGATTCAGTGGCTCAATAGCCAGTTGCGCTTGCTGCCAGCTGAATTCAGCAATCGCGTGCAGCAACGCTGGAGCCCGCCGCTGCTGCGATATCAGGACACGCAAACGCTGATGCTGAGCGCGAGCGAGAAGCAGTGGCTGGCACAGCATGCGGAGATTCCCTACGCGGTGGAAGCGGATAATGCGCCGTGGAGCTATCGCGACAGCAATGGCAACGCGCGCGGCTTTGGCATCGATCTGCTTAACGCGCTAAGTCAAAGCACCGGACTGCATTTCACGCCGCGCTGGGTGAATAATCCACAACAGGCGAATACCTTGTTGCAGCAACAGCAGGTGATGCTGAATCTGTTGCAACCGCTGTACGGCGACGATCTCAGCAACAATACGTTGCCGGTGTGGCGCGCCATTTGGGGCATTTACACGCTTTCCAGCCATCAACCGATGAACTGGTTATCGCTGCAAGGCCAGCGCGTTGGCGTGCTGCGCGCCGATTTAGCCCAGCGCTTGCTGCCTGCTGGCATCACGCCGCAGTTGTTCGACGATCGTGCCCAATTGTGGCAAGCGCTGAACAACGGGCAAATCGATGCGTTGGTGGATAACGTGCTCTCGGCACGCTGGCGTATGGCGAGCCACGCGGATAATCGTGTCCATCTGGCCTTTGCCGCCAGCGATATCGCCTGGCCGCTGGCACCGCAGGTCAGCACGGCGCAGCCGCAGTTGCGCGCCCTGCTCGACCATGCGTTACAGCAAATTCCGCCCGATACGCTGAATCAGATGCGCGTAAGTTGGTCACAACCGCCGCAGCCCGGCACCACCATGGCGATGCGCAATGTGCCATTAATGATTCTGATCGCTGCGGGCATCATTATTCTGTTGCTGCTGGCGTTGCTGCTGCGCCGTTATTTGCAACAACGGCGCGAGCGGCTGCAACGCGAACAAGCTGAACGCGCCAACGCCGCCAAAAGTCAGTTTCTCGCCACCGCCAGCCACGAACTGCGCACGCCGATGCAGGCGATTCTTGGATTGCTGGAACTGGAACAGCAACAACATCCCAGTGAACGGCTGACGTTGATGCACAGCAGCGCACGTTCGCTGATGGCGTTGCTCAATGATTTGCAGGATCACGCGCGTATTGAAAATCAAAGCTTCCGCCTCGCGCCGCGCCCGCTCAATCTGACGCATTGGTTGCAGCAACAGCAACAGTTCTACCATCCGCTGATGCGCGATGCGGGGCCAAACATGATTGTTGAGGCAATTACACCGCTGCCAGCTTGCGTGCTGCTGGATGGCGATCGTTTGCAGCAAGTGATCAATAACCTGGTGGCTAACGCGCTGAAGTTTACCCGCCACGGCGAAGTGCGTTTGTCGCTGGCGGTGGCATCGCAGATAGAACTAACCGTTGCGGACAGCGGCAGCGGCATCCCGCTCGATGAACAAGCACAATTGTTTGAGCCTTGGTATCAAGCGCCATCGGGCAAAAGCCATGCGGTACAAGGCAGCGGATTGGGATTGTTTATCTGTCGCGAAATCGTGCAGCGCATGGGCGGAAGCTTAACGCTGACCTCCGCGCCGGATCGCGGCACCACCGTCTGCGTGCAATTGCCGCTGGAGTTGTGCGATGAAACAGCGTCTGAACGTACCGAACGCTGGCCGCATTATCCACATTTACGCGTGGCGATTGTCGATGATCATCCAACTAACCTGTTGGTGATGCAGCAGCAGTTAGCCAACTTCGGGGTGGATGCGCAGGTGTTCGAAGAGGGGCGCGCCTTGCTGCACGCGGATGCCGCGCAGCCGTTCGATATCCTGTTTATTGACCAGATGATGCCGCGCCCGGATGGTTTAACGCTACTGCGCATTCTGCGCCGTCGTCAGCGCCAAACGGGCCGCTCGATGCTGCGCGTGCTGTGCTCTGCCGATGTGCAATTGCTAAAAGTCGATTTGCTGGATGACGAAGCGTTGCTGCTCAAACCGATCGAACTCGATCATCTTGCGCCGCTGCTGGCGCGTGCACAGCACGATCCGCTAGCTGCATTGCCTGAAAGCCTGATGATTCTGGCACAGCATAATCAGGCGTTTATTCCGCGCATCTGCCAGACCTTGCAGCGCACCTTACAGCAGGATCGTGACGCTCTGCTCAACGCGAACGATAGCCAAAATTGGACAGCGCTGGAACACGCGGCGCATCGCATGAAAGGCAGTTGGTTAATGCTGGGCATGGATGCGGTTGCCGATCGCTGTCAGCAACTGATTACCCAGGCCAAACAGCAGCAGATGCAGGTGGATGATGTCAATTTGCTGATATCATTAACAAACAGGTTACTTGAACAACTGGAAAATTATGGCACACACTCACTCTCACAGCGCGCCTAGCGGCAACCGTTCGCGGCTGGCTGCGGCGTTTATCGTCACCGCGCTGTTTATGGTTGCAGAAGTCATCGGCGGGTTGGTTTCGGGTTCATTAGCGTTGTTAGCAGATGCCGGGCACATGTTAACTGATGCCGCCGCGCTACTGGTGGCGTTGCTGGCGGTGCAGTTTGCCCAACGCAAACCGAATGCGCGACATACCTTTGGTTTATTACGCTTAACCACGCTGGCGGCGTTCGTGAATGCCATCGCCCTGTTGGTGATTACGGTATTGATTGTCTGGGAAGCGATTGAACGTTTTTATCAGCCACAGCCGATTGCGGGCGGTTTGATGCTGAGCGTAGCGATTGCCGGATTGCTGGCGAATTTGCTGTCATTTTGGTTGCTGCATCGTGGCAGTGAAGAGAAGAATCTTAATGTGCGCGCCGCGGCCTTACATGTGCTGGGCGATCTGCTTGGCTCGGTGGGCGCGATTGCCGCCGCGGTGATTATCATGCTCACCGGCTGGACGCCGATTGATCCGATTCTGTCGCTGCTGGTGTCTTTACTGGTGGTGCGCAGCGCCTGGTCGTTGTTGCGCGAGAGTTTGCATGAATTGCTGGAGGGTGCGCCGGGCCACATCAACGCCGATAAGCTGGCGCGTGAATTGACGCGTAATATCGCCGAAGTGCGCAACGTGCATCATGTTCATATCTGGCAAGTGGGGGAAAAACCGGTGCTAACGCTGCATGTGCAGGTGATTCCGCCGTACGATCACGACGGATTGCTACAACGCATTCATCAATATCTGCATCAGCATTATCAAATTGCCCACGCCACGGTGCAGATGGAGTATCAACCGTGCAGCGGGCCAGATTGTGAATTGGGATTAGGCAGTGGCGCGCAGCACGATCATCATGACCATGCCGCGCTGGAAGGCCACGCACATCATCATCACTGATGGGATAGCGCACGCGAGCCATGTTCGCGTGCGCTTTGCATCCACAAACGCGAACCATTGAGGGCAATCAGCGTCAGAATCGCGTACTCCAGCGACATCGCATACACGCCCTGACGCGCAAAGATCATCACGCTAATCACATTGATCACCACCCACAACAGCCAGTTCTCAACGTATTTCCGCGTCATCAAAATCATCGCCACAATCGATAGCACCATCATGCACGAATCCCAGAACGGGAAGGCATCCGGCTGCAATTGCGGTATCGTCACATTCAGGCCCAGACTCTGCATAATGCCCACTGCGGTTTTGGTCAGGAAAGCAAACACCGGATCGATATACAGCGTCATAAGCGCAATCGCCAGCACGCAGGCCGCTCCCCAACCCAACGCTTTCGGCAGCGGCAACCAGCGGATTCTTAGCTCAGTTTCATTGTTGGCGGTTTGTCGGCTCCACGCGTACCAGCCGTACACGTTGGCGACAAAGAAGAACAGTTGCAGCAGCAAACTGGCATACAGCTGAATCTGGAAGAAGATCACCGCAAATAGCGTGACGTTGATCAGTCCAAAGAAGTAATTGATGATTTTTTCCAGGCTGGCCAGCCAGATGCACAGCAAGCCAGCAACAGTGCCAACCGCTTCGATCCATGACAGATCGTAGCCGCCGACACCCAACGGAATGTGAACCAGAATATTTTGCGTGCTAAAGAAGTCCATAACCGGCACCTTTTTGAAGGGTGCGCGTCATGCGTTCCCTTTAACCTTAAGTTTGAGATCTGCTGCAAAGGATAGCATGCGATTAAGCGGGATCAACGCGGCCTCGCGCAGCGCAGCATCGACATGGATTTCATGCTCGCGACCGCCACGTTCTAATCCTTCGGCAATCGCTTTCAGACCGTTCATCGCCATCCACGGACAGTGCGCGCAGCTGCGGCAGGTCGCGCCCTCGCCTGCTGTTGGCGCTTCCAGCAGCTCTTTGTCTGGCACCGCCTGCTGCATTTTGTAGAAAATGCCGCGATCGGTGGCGACGATCATTTGTGGATGCGGCAGCGTTTTGGCCGCCTGAATCAGTTGGCTGGTGGAACCCACCGCATCGGCCAAATCGACAATCGCCTGTGGCGACTCCGGATGCACCAGCACCGCCGCATCGGGATACAGCGCCTTCATGCGTTGCAGCGCTTGAGTTTTGAATTCATCATGGACAATGCAGGCGCCCTGCCAGCACAGCACATCCGCGCCGGATTTCTGCGTGACATAGCGGCCAAGATGGCGATCCGGTGCCCAGATGATTTTCTCGCCAAGGCTGTCGAGATGTTCAATCAGTTCAACCGCAATACTCGAGGTGACTACCCAATCCGCGCGCGCTTTCACCGCCGCCGAGGTGTTGGCATACACCACCACGGTACGATCCGGATGTTGATTGCAGAAACGATTGAACTCTTCAATCGGGCAACCGAGATCGAGTGAACATTCCGCCTGCAACGTTGGCATCAACACGGTTTTTTCAGGGCTGAGAATTTTGGCGGTTTCGCCCATAAAACGTACGCCTGCCACCAGCAAGGTTTTTGCCGGATGGTTACTACCAAAACGCGCCATTTCCAGTGAGTCTGATACGCAGCCGCCGGTCTCTTCCGCCAGCGCCTGGATTTCCGGATCGGTGTAGTAATGCGCCACCATTACCGCATCACGCTCTTTCAGTAAGCGTTTGATTTGGTTTTTGTAATGGGATTTTTCATCTTCACTGAGACGCGCCGGTTTAGGCGGGAAAGGATAGATCGCGCTTTCAGGATCGAACATCAGACTCATGACACGGCTCTCGTTTTATCAATTTAACAAAATCGCCAACTGTGGCGATGATGCGGCATCAAAACCGCCATCGTGTTTTATATGCTAAACACGATAGCGGAATTGCGCGAGAGTGTCGTCTCTTTTTTGCGCGCTCTACAGCAATAATGCGCTTTTTTGCGGGCTTTCCAGTTCCAGCAGGAAGGCTTTGACCGCCAGGCCGCCGGCAAAACCGGTGAGTTTGCCGTTGCTGCCAATTACGCGGTGACACGGCGCCATAATCGACAAGGGGTTTTTGCCGTTGGCCGCGCCCACCGCACGCACCGCTTTCGGGTTGCCAATTTGTTCAGCGATTTGCAGATAGCTGCGCGTTTCGCCAAACGGGATGGTGAGCAGCGCTTGCCAGACTTTTTTCTGGAATTCGGTGCCAACGGTATCGTAAGGCATATCAAACTGCTGACGTTCACCGGCGAAATATTCGCGCAGTTGCCGTTCTGCTTCACACAGAATCGGGTGCTGATCGTCGCGACTGATCGGGTTGAGCGGCACGCGCTGCGAACCTTCGTTTTCCCACAAAATCGCCGATAAGCCTTTATCGGTAGCAATCAGCGTCAGTTCCCCAACGGGGGTTTCAGTGATTTTGGCATAATACATAGAGCACCTCCGGCGTAATCTTTGCGCAAGATTATCGCATTTTCGTCAGCCTAAACTGGCTGTTTTCGGTCATCAGCATAAACTGGTTAGCTGTCCGAAAGCAGCGAGTTTTCCTGTTTAGCTTGCGCGACCATGCAGTTTATTTGCTGGAGACGATGATGTTCGATCCTGAAATTGCCTACGAGGCGCTGACCTCGCGCGACAGCCGCTTCGACGGCCTGTTCTTTGTTGGTGTGACCTCAACCGGCATCTATTGCCGTCCCATTTGTCCGGTAAAAGCGCCGATGCAGAAGAACTGCCTTTTTTTCAGCAGTGCGGAAGCGGCCGAAAAAGCACATTTCAGACCTTGCTTGCGCTGCCGACCTGAACTGGCGCCAGGCTTTGCGCCTGTTGATAGCCATCATCGCATTGCCGACCGTTTAATTCGTCGTATTGAAGAAGGTTTACTGGAAGAACAGGAAACGCTCGCCGATATCGCCAGTGAATTTGAACTCAGTGAACGTCAACTGCGGCGGGTGATACAGCAAGAGCTTGGCGTATCGCCATTAGAACTGCGTCAGACGCGCCGTATGCTGCTCGCTAAGCAGCTTTTGACCGAAACCTCGCTGCCAGTGACGGAAATCGCCTACGCCAGCGGCTTTCGCAGTCTCAGGCGTTTTAATGACGTGTTCCAGGCGCGATATCGCATGACGCCGTCGCGGTTGCGAAAGCAAAGCCAGCCGGAATCGGTAAGCGTGATGCAGCAAAGTGCCGAACTGCGATTAAGTTATCGCCCGCCTTACGATTGGGACGCGATGCTCGATTTCTTGCAACAGCGCGTGATGAAGGAAGTCGAATGGGTGAATGACGGCATTTATCACCGCACCGTGGCGCTGGGGAATTGTCGCGGCTGGGTGCGCGTTAGCCATTTAGCTGAGAAGCAGTCACTCAAAATCGAGTTCACCACCACGTTAACGCCGGTGCTGCCAGCTTTGTTGCGACGTCTACGCGATCTGTTTGATTTGGATGCACAGCCACAGCGCATTGCAGAGCATCTCAGCCACGATCCTCTGTTGACGGAGAGTTTGTTGCGTTATCCGGGTTTACGCGTTCCTGGGGCGTTTGACGGCTTTGAATTGGGTGTTCGCGCAATACTCGGCCAACAAGTTACGGTAAAAGCGGCAACGACGTTAAGCAGTCGCATGGCACAGCGATTTGGTGAACCGCTTGAAACCCCGTGGCCGGAACTTTCTCGCTTGCCGCCGACGGCAGAAACCTTGGCGGAGGCGACCATCGACGATATCGCGAGTTTGGGGATTGTTAGCGCGCGGTCACAAGCGATTCTATCACTGGCACAGCCCTGTGCTACGGGAGCATTACGCTTCAATGGCGCAGTAAATCCTGACGTGGTACAGCAACAGTTGTTGGCATTGAAAGGCATCGGCCCGTGGACAGCGAGTTACATCGCCATGCGCGCCCTGCGCTGGCCGGATGCATTTCCAAAAGAAGATATTGCGATTCGCAATAATCTTGGCGGCGTGAGTGCCAAAGTGGCTGAGCAGTTATCGCAGGTTTGGCGGCCGTGGCGTAGTTATGCGGTGCTGCATATCTGGAAAAGTCTGTCGCCGATTAAGAAGCAATAAAATTGCTAACAGGCAAGAAAAGGCGGGAGCGGAAAGAGCGAAGCGTCCGAGCCAGGGATGGCGAGGCCGGTCCACAGGGATGTGAGATTTCTGAGCGATCCGCCCCGCCTTTTACAGCAGGAAACCGATCCCAAAGCATTTAAAACGCAGAAAAGCAAAAAGGCGCCTTTAGGGCGCCTTTCTACATAACTGGTGGGTCGTGCAGGATTCGAACCTGCGACCAATTGATTAAAAGTCAACTGCTCTACCAACTGAGCTAACGACCCGCTGGGGGCTTACAACCTGTTTTTGATGGTGGGTCGTGCAGGATTCGAACCTGCGACCAATTGATTAAAAGTCAACTGCTCTACCAACTGAGCTAACGACCCATCAAGGTTGTGAAGCTTACTGAAGAAATCATCTCACTAACAACGGGTTGAGATGGTGGGTCGTGCAGGATTCGAACCTGCGACCAATTGATTAAAAGTCAACTGCTCTACCAACTGAGCTAACGACCCATCTTCAGGCTGCCGATACTTGTTAAGATATGTCCCGGCAACGGCGGCATATATTACTGATTTAGCGGGAGGGCGCAACCGTTATTTTCCACTAAATCTGTCAATCGCTTACCTTTCATGCTGCAAGACCAGAAATCACACGAAATCCGGTCTTTTATGCACAAATTACAACCCGGCGAGGCGTTTTTGCGCCTGCTTAGCAGAATCACTATTTGGGAATTGTTTGATCACTTGCTGGAAAACTGCCTTGGCTTTCGCCGTGTCATTCTTCTCTTGCATGATCACGCCAACTTTAAACAGTGCTTCTGGGGCTTTTGGCGATTTCGCGTAGTTTTTTACCACAGTGGCAAAATAGTAGGCAGAATCGTCTTTTTTACCCTTGTTGTAAAACAGCTGCCCCAGCCAATAATTGGCGTTCGGCTGATAGGTAGAATCAGGGTATTTCTTCACCCACGCTTGCAGCGCAGTGATCGCCTGATCGTACTGCTTCTTCTCCAGAATCAGTGCAACCGCAGCATTGTAATCCGTATTGGCATCACCGGTTTGTGCTGGCGCAGCCGCACTGGCAGCGTTATCGCTGCTCGCACTACCTGCAGCAGCGGCACCCGCACCGGCCGCAGCAGCATCTGCACCACCGCTGGCCTCCGCACCGTTACTGCCGGAGCTGAGGCTATCGATCTGCTGATAAAGCTGTTTCTGGCGCTCAACCACTTGATTAAGCTGATAGCTGTTTTGCTGGATTTGCCCGCGCAGCGAATCGATATCGTTTTGGTTGTCGCTCATCTGCTGCTGCAACTGCTGCAGAAGCTGAGCCTGGGCATTAGAGATACGTTCAAGAGTGGTGACGCGGTCTTCGACCGAGCCTGAGCCAACGCTACTGATTGACGCCTGGGCATGAGCGGCTCCCAAAGGAGCCGCTACGCCAACCAGTAACGACAGACTCAACAGATGAAGTCTGAAGTTACTAATCATGTGATTCTCTTAGTAAACCAGTACGGCACGACGGTTTTTAGCGTAAGCCGCTTCGTCATGACCCAGTACAGCTGGTTTTTCTTTACCGTAAGAAACGATAGACATCTGGTCAGCAGAAACGCCTTTGCCTTGCAGATACATTTTAACGGCGCTAGCACGACGTTCGCCCAGGGCGATGTTGTATTCTGGAGTACCGCGCTCATCCGCGTGACCTTCGATGGTCACTTTGTAAGACGGGTTGCCACGCAGGAATGCAGCGTGCTGATCCAGCATCTGAGCGTAGTCAGAAGCTACGTCATACTTGTCCAGACCGAAGTAAACGATGTTGTTCTGCTGCAGCTGCTGCATCTGCAGGCGCGCTTGCTCGTCAGAAGACATGTTACCGTTCTGGCCAGCACCGTAAGCACCGTCGTTAGCGCCCATACCGGTCTGATCGTTGTTGTTGTTTTTGTGAGAGCTACATGCAGCTACTGCGATAACCGGCAGAGCCAGCATCAAACCCTTCAGCACTTTGTTCAGTTGCATTTTGTTATCCTATTATATTTTGTTTGCCATACATTTTATCCCCCGCCGTGCAGGGGATTCATGCATCACAGATACGGCGACCAGGCAGGGAATTTGACCTGTCCATCAGTTGCCGGAAGACGCGCTTTGAAACGCCCGTCGGTTGAAACCAACTGCAACACGGAACCCATCCCCTGAGTAGAGCTATAGATTACCATTGTGCCGTTTGGCGCCAGACTCGGCGTTTCATCCAGGAACGTGTCCGTTATTGTTTGAACGGCTCCCGTTACCAGATCCTGTTTGGCGACGTGCTGCGCGCCACCGGCGCTGCTGATCATCACCATCGTTTTGCCGTCGGTTGACACATCCGCATCCTGGTTTTGCGCACCTTCCCAGGTAATACGTTGTGGCGCACCGCCGTTGATACCTACTTTATAAATCTGTGGCGCACCGGCCTGATCCGAGGTGTAAGCCAGCGTCTGGCTGTCCGGGAACCAGGTTGGTTCTGTGCTGTTGTAACGACCATCGGTTACCTGACGCGTTTGACCTGAAGCCAGATCCATCACGTACAAGTTCAGGCTACCGGTTTTCGACAGCGCGAAGGCCAGTTTAGAACCGTCTGGCGAGAAGGCTGGCGCACCGTTATGACGTGGGTACGAAGCCACCTGACGGATTGCACCGTTAGACAAGGTCTGCACCACCAGCGCCGATTTGCCGCTTTCGAAGGTCACGTAAGCCACTTTGCTGCCATCTGGTGACCAGGCTGGCGACATCAATGGCTGCGGTGAACGGTGAACCACAAACTGGTTGTAGCCATCGTAATCCGATACGCGCAATTCATACGGGAACTGGCCGCCGTTGGTCTGCACCACATAAGCGATGCGGGTGCGGAACGCGCCTTTGATACCAGTCAGCTTCTCGAACACTTCATCACTGGCAGTGTGAGCCGCATAACGCAGCCACTGCTTTGTCACTTTGTACGAGTTCTGCGCTAACACGGTGCCCGGTGCGCCGCCAGTGTCCACCAGCTGGTAGGCAATTTGATAGCTGCCATCAGCGTTTGGTGTAACCTGACCGACCACGACCGCATCAATACCCAATGCGCTCCACGCAGCAGGTTGTACTTCCTGCGCGCTGGTTGGTTGTTGTGGCAGACGTGAACGATCGAGCGGATTGAATTTGCCGCTGTTACGTAAGTCAGCGCCAACAATGCCGCCGATGTCTTCTGGTGCCGCGCCTGGGCCAGCCCATTTGAACGGAACCACACCAATAGGACGTGCGGTGTTAACGCCCTGCGTAATTTCAATGCGGACTTCTGCATGCAGCATCGCTGCCCACAGCAGTACAAAAAAACCTAAGGTTACACGAAGTGCCTGCTTCATCTTTTCTCCCTTACCTGAACCAGAGGTTCATGATAATTCGCACAGTTCCTGAAAAACACGAGTACTTATAGAGTACGGCGAGCTAACCATAGTTCAACCTGCCGTACGTTACTGCATTATTCCGGTTTGAAACGCATCGGTGCGTTTTTAAACACTTCATACACCGCCTGTGAAGGCGGCTTTGGAATACGTGCTTGCTTCGCTGCGGTGATCGCGGCCTGGCATAAGGCAGGATCGCCACCTTCAGACTTAACATCAATCAGTAAGCCATCCGGTGCCAGCTTAATGCGCAGGTTACACTCTTTGCCTTTATACAGATCCGCATCGTAGAAACGGCTCTGAATCGCGCCAACCACCTGGCCCATGTAATTGTTGATGTCCGCGCCGGATGCACCGGCTTTCTTCTGATTGCCCTGCCCCGCTGCACCGCCAGAAGCTGTGCCACTTTTCGGTGCATTCTTACCAGAAGACAAACCACCTAACAGGTCATCAACCGCATTTTCGTTCTTCGCAGCTTCGGCAGCGGCTTTCTTCGCATCAGCAGCAGCTTTAGCTTTGGCATCGGCTTTCGCTTTCGCGGCGGCATCAGCTTTGGCCTTCGCCTCGGCGGCGGCTTTTTCTTTCGCTTCAGCGGCAGCCTTCTCCTTGGCTTCAGCAGCGGCCTGCTCTTTCGCTTCTTTTGCTTCCTGAGCAGCTTTCGCCTTCGCATCGGCAGCCGCTTGCGCTTTGGCTTCCGCATCGGCTTTAGCTTTCGATTCTGCGGCGGCTTTCGCCTGTTGTGCCGCTTTCTCTTTCGCCGCTTCAGCTGCGGCAGCTTTAGCCTGTTCGTCCGCCTTCTTCTTCGCGTCGGCGGCGGCTTGCTTGGCTTCTTCTACCGCTTTGGCTTTCGCATCCGCAGCGGCTTTGGCCTGCGCATCGGCTTCAGCTTTCGCATCTGCCTTGGCTTTCGCCGCAGCGGCTTCGGCAGCTTTCTGCTGATCCTGCGCTTGCTTAGCGGCGGCTTCAGCGGCTTTCTGCTGCTCAGCCTGTTGCTTCGCCTGCTCTTTGGCTTCTTGCTGCGCCTGCAAACGCTCTTTTTCCATCTCTTTCAGACGTTGCTGCTCAGCGGCTTGCTTCTGCTGTAACTCTTCGGCCTGCTGCTGCGACTGTTTTTGACGCTGCTGTTCGGCACGTTGACTGTCTCTTTGCTGATTCTGCTGGCGGTTATATTGCTCAACCACGGCGCCGGAATCGACCATCACTGCATCAATATCGCTGCCGCCGCCACCGCCGCTGGATTCGATTTTTTCGTTAAACGAGCTCCAAATCAGTAAGGCGATCAGCACGATATGCAGAATCACCGATACGATTATGGCGCGTTTTAACTTGTCGTTCTGCTCGGTTGCCTTCGACACTCTCGGTTCCCAAAAACGGTTGGCTTTAAATCGGCTGCGTCATCAAACCGACAGATTTCACGCCAGCCTGATGCAACAGGTTCAGCGCCTTGATGATTTCGTCGTAAGGCACATCTTTCGCACCGCCGATCAAGAAGACCGTTTTCGGATTGGCTTCAATCCGGCGCTGCGCTTCGCTCACCACCTGTTCCGGCGGCAGCTGCGTCATACGATCGTGATCCACCACCAGGCTGTACTGCCCGACGCCCGCCACTTCAACAATCACCGGTGGATTATCATCGGTAGAAACGGTTTTCGAATCTGTCGCATCCGGCAGATCGACTTCCACGCTCTGGGTAATAATCGGCGCGGTTGCCATAAAGATGAGCAGCAAAACCAACAGTACGTCCAGAAGCGGAACAATGTTGATTTCCGACTTGAGGTCGCGCTTACCGCGACCACGGGTTCTGGCCATCGTAAACCTCGACTTACTTCGTGTTGTCGGTGGAGAAAGCCTGACGGTGCAGGATAGCCGTGAACTCTTCCATAAAGTTGTCGTAGCCCTGTTCCAGCTTATTCACGCGCTGGTTCAAACGGTTGTAGGCCATAACCGCAGGAATCGCCGCGAACAGACCGATTGCGGTAGCAATCAGCGCTTCAGCAATACCCGGCGCAACCATCTGCAACGTTGCCTGTTTCACCGCGCCCAGCGCGATAAAGGCGTGCATGATCCCCCACACCGTACCAAACAGACCGATATACGGGCTGATGGAACCGACGGTGCCAAGGAAAGGAATGTGGTTTTCCAACGCTTCCAATTCACGGTTCATGGAAATACGCATTGCGCGGCTCGCCCCTTCCACCACCGCTTCCGGTGCATGGTTGTTGGCACGATGCAGACGCGCAAACTCTTTGAAACCTGAATAGAAAATCTGCTCAGAACCGCCCAACTCATCACGGCGCCCCTGGCTTTCCTGGTAAAGGCGTGACAGCTCAATACCCGACCAAAACTTATCTTCAAATGCGTCGGCTTCACGCCCCGCCGCATTCAAAATGCGCGTGCGTTGAATGATAATTGCCCAACTGGCAATAGAAAAGCCGATCAAAATCAACATGATAAGTTTGACCAGAAGGCTCGCCTTCAGGAACAAATCAAGAACATTCATGTCAGTCACTGCTTGAACTCCGCGACAATAGACTTGGGAAGCGCAATTGGCTTCATTAGATGTGGGTTGATGCAGGCAATCAGGACTTCTGCTTCATTTAGCACTTTACCTTCTGCATTCACGATACGCTGCGAGAACGTCATAGTTGCACGCGTCATCGATGTCACTTCGGTTTGAATTTCCAAAAGATCATCAAGACGTGCAGCCGCAACAAAATCTATCGTCATGCGTCGTACCACAAAAGCCACCTGTTCTTCCAACAGGACCTGCTGATTGAAATGGTGCTGGCGCAACATTTCGGTACGTGCTCGTTCATAGAAAGCAAGATAACTGGCGTGGTAAACCACACCACCGGCATCAGTGTCTTCGTAATAGACCCGAACCGGCCAGCGAAACAGCGTAGTACTCACTCTACATCCCGGTCTCATTTTAAACGTTGCTACTATACGCAAGTGAGATCGGCTTGGGAATGGTCCGCCAGAGCCAAGAGAAAATAATTATCACACGTTAACAACTGGAAGGAATTTTAGGATGTTTCTTGACCGGGCGCTGACAAAAACTCACGTCAGCGCCTGAAAAAGCAGCAAGTTAAGTCCTGAGACAGAACTTAATGGTAGAACCAGAAGATTCCCGCCAGCAGGATGACCATCGCCGGCAGTGGCGAGAACACTGCCTGCCAACGTGTTTGCAGTGGACGGAATCCTGTGCCGTGAACCACGCCGGCACACACAGCCCAAATCATCAACAATCCATGCCAGATGGCTAAATCGCTGGTGCGTGCAGCAAAGCGTGATGGTTGCCAAATAACACAGCCCGCCAACCACAGTGCCAGAATTAACGAAAGGGCCCGAAGCGGGCCCTTGTCCATCAGACGATACAACGTCCGAATCAGTGTGCGCATCAGACTTGTTCGTCCTTAGTTGCGCGGCTGTCTTCGATATGTTCCAGTGCTAGCGCCGTGATCACACCGAACGCACAGGCCAGCAAGGTGCCAAGAATCCAGGCAAAATACCACATGCTTAATCTCCTTAATCAGTACAGGGAGTGCGTATTGCTCTCAATGTGTTCTTTGGTGATACGGCCAAACATCTTGTAATAACACCAGGCGGTGTACGCCAGGATAATCGGTACAAAGATGATGGCTGCAATGGTCATCACTTTAAGCGTCAGCAGGCTGGATGTGGCATCCCACATGGTCAAGCTAATGCCCGGCACGGTGCTGGATGGCATGATGAACGGGAACATCGCGATACCGGCAGTCATGATGACGCACGCCAGAGTTAGCGAAGAGAAGATGAACGCCCAGGCGCCCTTCTCCATGCGTGAACACAGCACGGTCAACAGCGGCAGCACCACACCTAACAGCGGGAACAGCCACAGAATTGGCGCTTGCTCAAAGTTCACCATCCACGCACCGGCTTCACGCACCACATCTTTACCCAACGGATTGGATGCTGCGTGATGATCGATAACACTTTTCAGCACATAGCCATCAATGCCGTATTTCACCCACAAACCAGCTAATACGAAGCACACCATCATCACCAACGCGGAGATCTGCGCGGTGCTGCGTGAACGCAGATGGAGTTCACCATTGGTACGCATTTGCAGGTAAGTTGCACCCTGCGTCAAAATCATCGCCACACTGACCACACCCGCCAGCAAGCCAAACGGATTCAGCAGCTGGAAGAAGTTGCCGGTATAGAACAGGCGCAGATATTCGTCGGCATGGAACGGCACGCCTTGCAGCAAGTTACCGAACGCCACGCCAATTACCAGCGGTGGCACAAAGCTGCCGATGAAAATGCCCCAATCCCACATGCCGCGCCAGCGCATATCTTCAATCTTCGAGCGGTAATCAAAACCTACCGGACGGAAGAACAGCGAAGCGAGCACCAAAATCATTGCCACATAAAAGCCAGAGAACGCGGCGGCGTAAACCATCGGCCAGGCAGCGAACAGTGCGCCACCGGCAGTGATCAACCAAACCTGGTTGCCATCCCAATGCGGTGCAATGCTGTTAATCATGATGCGACGTTCAGTATCGGTACGCCCCAGCACGCGCGTCAGCATACCAACGCCCATATCAAAGCCGTCGGTGACCGCAAAGCCGATCAGCAGCACGCCAATCAACAGCCACCAGACAAAGCGCAAAACTTCATAGTCAAACATGGGTGCTCTCCTTATCCACGCGCCGGCTGAGATGAAGCTTTCAGCGTTTCATGATGATAGCGGCCGGTTTTCAGGCTGCTTGGACCAAGGCGTGCGAACTTGAACATCAGGTACATTTCCGCCACCAGGAACAAGGTGTAGAGACCGCAAATCAGAATCATCGAGAACAATAGATCGCCCACGGTCAGTGATGAGTTCGCTACCGCAGTCGGCAGCACCTCACCAATCGCCCACGGTTGGCGACCGTATTCGGCAACAAACCAACCTGCTTCGATGGCGATCCACGGCAACGGAATGCCATATAGCGCGGCTTTGAGTAACCAGCGAGATTTACCGATGCGGTTACGAATCACGCTCCAGAAGGAAAGCGCAATGATACCCAGCATCAACACGCCACCCAGCACCATGATGCGGAAGGCGAAATAGAGCGGAGCAACGCGTGGAATTGAATCTTGCGTGGCTTTCTGAATATCGGCTTCAGTGGCATTCGCCACATCTGGCGTATAGCGTTTCAGTAATAAGCCGTAGCCCAGATCGCGTTTGCTCTCTTCAAACTGGCTTTTTATTGCAGGATCTTTGCTGCCTGCGCGCAATTCGTTGAGCAACGCATAGGCTTTCATACCGTTGCGGATGCGCACTTCATGTTGCGCCAGCAGGTCTTTCAGGCCCGTGACCGGCGTATCAACCGAACGTGTGGCAATCAAACCGAGCAGATACGGAATCTGAATCGCATATTTGTTCTGCTGCGTTTCCTGATCCGGGATACCAAACAGCGTAAATGCGGCGGGCGCAGGTTGGGTTTCCCACTCTGCTTCAATCGCGGCCAGTTTGGTTTTCTGCACGTCACCGATTTCATAACCGGATTCATCACCCAGCACGATAACCGACAGAATCGCCGCCATACCGAAACTGGCTGCAATTGCAAACGAGCGCTTGGCGAACGCGAAATCGCGGCCTTTCAGCATGTACCATGCGCTGATGCCGAGAATGAACATCGCGCCAGTGGTGTAACCGGCCGCCACGGTGTGCACGAATTTCACCTGCGCAACCGGGTTGAGGATCAGCTCAGAGAAGCTCACCATCTCCATACGCATGGTTTCGAAATTGAATTCCGAGGCAATCGGGTTTTGCATCCAGCCGTTCGCCACCAGAATCCACAACGCAGACATGTTCGAGCCGAGCGCAACCAACCAGGTCACTGCAAGGTGCTGTACTTTGCCCAGACGATCCCAGCCAAAGAAGAACAAACCAACAAAGGTGGATTCGAGGAAGAACGCCATCAAGCCTTCAATGGCTAACGGCGCACCAAAGATATCGCCGACGTAGTGTGAGTAATATGACCAGTTAGTACCAAACTGGAATTCCATGGTCAGACCGGTGGCCACGCCCAGCGCAAAGTTGATACCAAACAACTTGCCCCAGAACTTGGTCATATCTTTATAGATTTGTTTACCCGAAAGGACATATACGGTTTCCATGATCGCCAACAAAAACGCCATACCCAGCGTTAATGGTACGAACAGGAAATGGTACATCGCCGTTAGGGCAAACTGTAAACGCGACAGCTCGACAATATCTAACATGATGACTCCTTGCTCCTCGCATGAACTCGCTCTGCGGATGACAACGGCAAACAAAAGACATTGACGCGCAGAATAAGATTCAGGAACGACTGATTATTGATTCCAGTTTTGTTACTGACAGAACAGAGAAATCTGCTGCCCGAAGTGAGCGAGTAACAGTGTTGAAAATTCCCTTAAAAATGATCATTCCAGTCAATTTAATGCAGAAGAGTGATGAGGAGGCGACAGAATTGATGCAACAACGCCTGGCACAAACTCCTGAAAAATTATGAAGAAGACTGAATTGATGCAGCGCAATTTATACCGGTTGGCGCGCGCTTTGCCAGCGGTAAAGTTTGCTATATCACGCTATTTATTGATCTGGATTAAGACTATAAATTTCCAGATATGTATCGTAAGAGCTGTTGTTAATTAGATGTCATAAATGGTTGGTGTAATTAAGAAAACAATTACCTTTATCGCAATTATTTAACTTAAACATCACCGGTTAGCTGTTATTTTGCCGATATAAATCCAGCGTCTTTTCTCTTCTTTACCTAACAAACAAAATAAGCATAGCCGCGGATTTTCAACTCGTGGCAATTTTTTCCCTGCTTTTTGCGGGGTTAGCGTCATAAAAAAAGCCACCCGAAGGTGGCTTTGATGCAAATAAGCGTACAGCCTTATTTGATTGGCAGAACCGCTTTAACTGCGTCGCCAATGTCTGCCAGGCTGCGAACGGTTTTCACACCGGCCGCTTCCAGCGCAGCAAATTTCTCATCAGCGGTACCTTTACCACCGGCAATGATGGCGCCAGCGTGGCCCATACGTTTGCCTTTCGGTGCAGTCACACCGGCGATGTAGCCAACAACTGGCTTGGTCACGTGTGCTTTGATATACGCTGCCGCTTCTTCTTCCGCGCTACCACCGATCTCACCGATCATCACGATCGCTTCAGTCTGTGGATCTTCCTGGAACAGTTTCAGGATATCGATGAAGTTAGAACCCGGGATCGGGTCACCGCCGATACCTACGCAGGTTGACTGGCCGTAGCCGATGTCAGTGGTCTGCTTAACCGCTTCATAAGTCAGCGTACCTGAACGCGATACGATACCTACGCGGCCTGGCTGGTGAATGTGGCCTGGCATGATACCAATCTTACATTCGCCTGGGGTGATCACGCCTGGGCAGTTCGGGCCGATCATGCGCACACCAGCTTCATCCAGCTTCACTTTCACGGTCAGCATATCCAGCGTTGGGATGCCTTCGGTGATGGTGATGATCAGTTTGATGCCTGCGTCGATTGCTTCCAGGATGCCGTCTTTACAGAATGGCGCTGGAACGTAGATCACGGTGGCGGTTGCGCCCGTCGCTTCTACTGCTTCACGCACGGTGTTGAACACCGGCAGACCGAGATGGGTAGTGCCGCCTTTACCTGGCGTTACGCCGCCAACCAGCTGCGTACCGTAGGCCAAAGCCTGCTCAGAGTGAAACGTCCCTTGACCACCGGTGAAACCCTGGCAAATGACTTTGGTGTTTTTGTCGATCAAAATGGACATTATTTACCCTCCGCTGCAGCGACAACACGCTGTGCAGCGTCTGTCAGACTGGTTGCTGCAATGATGTTCAGACCGCTGTCCGCCAATTTCTGCGCGCCCAGCTCGGCGTTGTTACCTTCCAGACGTACCACCACTGGCACGTTGACACCCACTTCTGCTACTGCACCGATGATGCCGTCTGCGATCAGGTCGCAACGTACGATGCCGCCGAAGATGTTAACGAATACCGCTTTAACCGCATCGTCAGACAGGATGATTTTGAACGCTTCGGTCACGCGCTCTTTGGTTGCGCCGCCGCCCACATCGAGGAAGTTAGCTGGCTCGCCGCCGTGGTGTTTAACGATATCCATGGTGCCCATCGCCAGACCGGCGCCGTTCACCATACAACCGATGTTGCCATCCAGCGCAACGTAGTTCAGTTCCCACTGTGTTGCATGCGCTTCACGTGGATCTTCCTGGCTTGGATCGCGCATTTCACGCAGTTCCGGCTGACGGAACAGTGCGTTGCCGTCGGCGCCCAGTTTGCCATCGAGGCAGATCAGATCGCCCTGCTTGGTGATCACCAGCGGGTTGATCTCAACCATCGCCAGATCGCGCTCAAGGAACATGGTCGCCAGACCCATGAAGATTTTGGTGAACTGGCTAACTTGCTTGCCGCTCAGGCCCAGCTTGAACGCCAACTCACGGCCTTGATATGGCTGTGGACCGGCTAATGGATCCAGCGCCATTTTATGGATCAGGTGCGGGGTTTCTTCCGCCACTTTCTCAATCTCAACGCCGCCTTCAGTTGAAGCCATGAAGATCACGCGACGAGTAGCACGGTCAACGACCGCACCCAGATACAGTTCCTGATCGATATCAGTCGCAGCTTCAACCAGAATCTGGTTTACCGGCTGGCCGTGTGCGTCAGTTTGATAGGTCACCAGACGCTTGCCCAGCCAATGTTCAGCAAAAGCACGAATGTCTTCTTTGCTGTTAACCACTTTCACGCCGCCCGCTTTACCGCGGCCACCAGCATGAACCTGACATTTCACTACCCACGGACCTGCGCCAATTTTTGATGCGGCTTCTTCTGCTTCGCGTGGTGTTGTGCAGGCGTAACCAGTTGGTGCTGGCATGCCATAGCGAGCAAACAGCTGCTTCGCCTGGTATTCATGTAAATTCATGATGTTCTATCCATTCAGATATGAGTTTGGGCGCGCCTTCACACCGCGCGCCCGGCGAAATTAGACATCCAACAGCAGGCGAGCTGGATCTTCCAGCATCTCTTTCACCGCGACCAGATAGCCAACGGATTCACGACCATCAATCAGACGGTGATCATAAGAGAGCGCCAGATACATCATTGGCAGAATCACCACCTGACCATTGACCGCCATTGGGCGCTCTTTAATGGCGTGCATACCCAGGATCGCACTCTGCGGTGGGTTGATGATTGGCGTAGACATCAGCGAACCAAACACACCGCCGTTGGTGATGGTGAAGTTACCGCCAGTCAGCTCTTCAACGGTCAGTTTGCCGTCGCGGCCTTTCACTGCCAGCTCTTTAATTTTCTTCTCGATATCGGCCATGCTCAGCGCATCAACATCTTTCAGCACTGGCGTAACCAGACCACGCGGGGTAGAAACCGCAATGCTCACATCGAAATAGTTGTGGTAAACCACATCTTCGCCATCAATTGACGCGTTAACTTCCGGGAAGCGTTTCAGCGCTTCAACCACCGCTTTGATGTAGAAGGACATGAAGCCCAGACGCACGCCGTGACGTTTCTCGAACGCATCGCCGTACTGCTTACGCAGGTCCATGATTGGCTTCATGTTGATTTCGTTGAATGTGGTCAACATCGCGGTGCTGTTTTTCGCTTCCAGCAGACGCTCGGCAACACGCTTACGCAGACGCGTCATAGGAACGCGTTTTTCGCTGCGGTTAGCCACAGCAGCTTGCGGTGCAGCAGCAGCCGCCGCTGGAGCCGGTGCGGCTTTGCCACCGTCAGCTTTCTTCGCCAGATGTTTTTCTACATCTTCACGCGTCAAACGGCCACCGACGCCGGTGCCTTTGATCTGCGCAGCATCGAGGTTGTTTTCAGCAATCAGACGACGTACCGCTGGGCTGAGCGCATCGTTGCTCTCTTCTTCCAGTGAGGCAGTCTGACGCTGTGCAGGCGTAGACTCGTTGCTTTCCGCTTTCGCAGTGGTCTCTTTCCCGCCGCTGTTGCCCTCTTTCAAGCGGCCCAGAATCTGACGAGAAGTGACCGTGGCACCTTCATCTTCCAGCACGGCTTCCAGGATGCCGTCCGCAGATGCAGGCACTTCCAGCACCACTTTATCCGTTTCAATCTCAACCAGAACTTCGTCACGGCTCACTGCGTCGCCGGGTTTTTTGTGCCAGGTTGCAACCGTTGCGTCCGCTACGGATTCAGGCAAATCGGGAACCAGAATTTCTACGCTACTCATTTTCTTTCCTTTTTATTAACCAAGGTTCAGCGCGTCGTTAACCAGGTCTTGCTGCTGTTGTTGATGTACGGACATGTAGCCCACGGCTGGTGAAGCAGAAGCCGGACGACCTGCGTAACGCAGTGACGCACCGAAGGGAACCACTTCGCGGAAATGATGCTGACTGCAATACCATGCACCCTGATTCAGCGGCTCTTCCTGACACCAGACGAAATCCTGCACATGAGAATAGTTTTTCAGCACGTCCTGCACCACTTTGTGCGGGAACGGATACAGCTGTTCGATACGTACGATGGCCACGTCGGTTTGCTCGTTCTTACGACGCTGATCCAGCAGATCGTAATAAACCTTGCCCGAGCACAGCACCACGCGTTTCACTTGTTTCGGATCCAGATCGTCGATCTCACCAATCGCTGGCTGGAAGCTGCCGGTCGCCAGCTCTTCCAGGCTGGAAATGGCCAGCGGATGGCGCAGCAGCGATTTCGGTGACATCACAATCAGCGGACGGCGCATACCGCGCAGCGCCTGACGACGCAGCATGTGGTAAACCTGCGCTGGTGTTGAAGGCACGCACACCTGCATATTCTGTTCAGCACAGAGTTGCAGATAACGCTCCAGACGCGCTGAGGAGTGCTCTGGACCTTGGCCTTCATAGCCGTGCGGCAGCAGCATCACCAGACCACACATACGGCCCCACTTCTGCTCGCCGGAGCTGATGAACTGATCGATTACTACCTGCGCGCCGTTAGCGAAGTCGCCGAACTGCGCTTCCCAAATGGTCAGCACGCGCGGTTCTGCGGTGGCATAACCGTATTCAAATGCCAGTACCGCTTCTTCAGACAACACGGAATCCCACACTTTGAACTGACCTTGTCCATTATGAACATGGTGCAGCGGCGTGTAAGTTGAGCCGTTAGTCTGGTTATGAATCACTGCATGACGGTGGAAGAAGGTGCCACGTCCGCTGTCTTCACCCGACAGACGCACCGGAATGCCTTCATCAACCAATGTGGCATACGCGAGGTTCTCCGCGCCGCCCCAGTCAAAGGCTTTATTGCCTTCGGCCATCTCTTTACGGTCGTTGTAAATCTTCGCTACGCGCGACTGCACTTCAACCGACTCCGGTACGCTGCTAATGCGGCGCGCCAGTTCCTGCAAGCGTTTCAGCTCCACAGTTGCCGGGTAGCTTTCGTCCCATTCGTGGTTCAGGTACGGCGACCAAGTAAAGGAGTGCAGGCTCATCGGACGCCATTCTGGCACCACGCATTCGCCTTCATCCAGCGCATCGCGGTACAGGTTAACCATTTCGGTGGCATCTTCAGTGGTCGCTACGCCTTCGCTTTCCAGCTGATCGGCATAGATTTTACGCGGTGTTGGATGCTTTTTGATTTTCTGGTACATCAACGGCTGCGTGGCACTTGGCTCATCCGCTTCGTTGTGACCATGACGGCGATAGCACACCAGATCGATGAACACATCACGTTTAAAGGTGTTGCGATAATCGAGCGCCAGGCGAGTGACGAAAGCCACCGCTTCTGGATCGTCTGCGTTGACGTGGAAAATCGGTGCCAGCACCATTTTGCCGATGTCAGTACAGTACGGCGTAGAACGCGCATCTTTCGGGTTGGAGGTAGTAAAACCAACCTGGTTGTTGATGACGATGCGAACGGTACCGCCCACTTCGTAACCACGCGCCGCTGACATGTTCAGGGTTTCTTGTACCACGCCCTGACCAATCACCGCCGCATCACCGTGAATGGTGATTGGCAGCACTTTATTGCTGCTTGGTTCAGCCAGACGATCGAGACGTGCGCGCACGGAACCCATTACCACTGGGCTAACGATTTCCAGATGCGATGGGTTGAACGCCAGCGCCAGATGCACCAAGCCGCCTTCGGTTTCGACGTCAGACGAGAAGCCCATGTGGTACTTCACGTCGCCGGTGCCGAGGTGCTCTTTGTGCTTGCCAGAGAATTCGTCGAACAGATCCTGCGGCTTTTTCCCCAGCACGTTGATCAGCACGTTTAGACGACCACGGTGCGCCATACCCAGCACCACTTCGCGCGTGCCGCTTTTGCCAGCGTGACGAATCATCTCGCGCAGCATCGGCACCAGCGCATCGCCACCTTCCAGTGAGAAGCGTTTTGCACCCGGGAATTTAGCACCGAGATATTTTTCCAGGCCTTCTGCCGCGGTCAGCTCTTTCAGGAAACCTTTTTTCTCGTCGCTGCTGAATGACGCGTGACCCACCACTGATTCCAGACGCTGTTGAATCCAGCGCTTTTCGTCGGTGTTGTTGATGTGCATGTACTCTGCACCAATCGAGCCACAATAAGTCTGTTGCAGCGCCGCGAACAGATCGGCCAGCTTCATAGTCTCTTTGCCGATAGCAAACGAACCTACGTTAAAGCTTTCCTGAAAATCGGCGTCGGTCAGATCGTGATAAGCCGGATCGAGATCGGCTACGGTTTCCTGTTTCCACAGGCCGAGCGGATCGAGGTTAGCGTGCTGATGGCCGCGGAAGCGGAACGCATTAATCAGCTGTAGCACTTTAACCTGTTTGGAATTTGCGGCCGGATCGGTGACGGTTGATGTGTAACGGGTGGCATCTTTCGCCAGGCGGCGGAAGTAATCACGCGTAGTTGAGTGAAATTGCTCAGGTTTCACGCCAGTGCCGGGCAGCTGTTGGAACAGCTCGCGCCACATTTCATCAACTGAGTCAGGATCGGTCAGGAAATCCTCATAGAGCTGCTCTATGTAGGATTGGTTCGCGCCGGCCAGCCAGGAGGAGTCCAGCCAGGGTTTCATCGCGCTGTTCTGCATTGTGATCCCTTAAGCATTAATCTGCTTTTTATGAGGTTTCATTTGTTACCGCTTACGCGGCTTGCCGTAGTGAGTTCAGCGATACGAACCTGTGCGCTACCGGCGCCTGGCCCGTAAGGGAACCTTTATAAGCGTGGTCAGCACCGCGCTTATAGAGGCTTCCGTAAACATCCGGGAACCTAAGTTCCCGGAAGGTGACTTCTGTATTACGCCCCGCGTTGCAGTAGCATCGACTTAATATGGCCGATTGCGCGCGTCGGGTTTAGTCCTTTCGGGCACACGCTCACACAGTTCATGATGCTGTGACAGCGGAAAACACTGAAAGCGTCATTCATGTTATCCAGGCGCGCATCAGTTTCGGTATCGCGACTATCAATCAGGAAACGATACGCTGCCAGCAAGCCAGCCGGACCGATGAATTTGTCCGGGTTCCACCAGAACGATGGGCACGACGTCGAGCAGCAAGCACAAAGGATACATTCGTACAAACCGTCAAGATGCGCACGCTCATCCGGGTTTTGCAAATGCTCACGCGCCGGAGGATTTTCCCCATTATTCAACAGGAAAGGCTTAATCTTCTCATACTGTGCATAGAATTGTCCCATGTCTACCACGAGGTCGCGGATCACCGGCAAACCTGGCAGTGGACGGATAACAATTTTCTTGGTGCCGTTGCCCAGCGCCGAAACCGGCGTGATGCAAGCCAGACCATTTTTGCCGTTCATGTTCAGACCATCTGAACCGCACACGCCTTCACGGCATGAGCGACGGAAAGCCAGCGTCGGGTCTTTCTCTTTCAAACGGATCAGCGCATCCAACAGCATCATGTCGCGACCATCTTCCGATTCCAGCGTGTATTCCTGCATACGCGGCTTGTCATCGACTTCCGGGTTGTAACGATAGATTGAAAATTCGAGTCTCATGATGATCTCCGCAATTAGTAAGTACGCGCTTTCGGCGGGAAGGCCGCACGCAGTTTCGGTTGCATGTTCACCTCACGGCGCGTCATGCTTTCCGTCTGCGGAACATAGAGACTGTGGCACAGCCAGTTTTCATCATCGCGCTCCGGATAGTCGAAGCGGCTGTGTGCGCCACGGCTTTCGGTGCGGAAGTTAGCGGCAACCGCGGTGGCGTATGCGGTTTCCATCAGGTTATCCAGCTCAAGGCACTCAATACGCTGGGTGTTGAAGTCTGGCGAACGGTCATCGAGGCGCGCAGATTTCAGACGCTCACGAATCTCTTTCAGCTCAGCTAAGCCTTCACGCATCGCATCACCTTCGCGGAACACCGAGAAGTTGTTCTGCATGCAGCGCTGCAACGCTTTACGGATTTCAACCGGGTCTTCACCCGTGGTGTTGTTTTCCCAGCGATTGAAGCGCGCCATCGCTTCATCAATGTTTTCCTGCGTGGCTTCACGCAGTTCGCCCTGCTCTTCAATGCACTCCAGCAGATGCACACCGGCTGCGCGGCCGAACACCACCAGATCGAGCAGCGAGTTACCGCCAAGGCGGTTAGCGCCGTGCACCGATACGCAGGCGATTTCGCCCACAGCGAACAGGCCTGGAATCACTTCGTCCTGACCTTGCTCGTTCACACGCAGCGCCTGGCCAGTCACTTTGGTCGGCACGCCGCCCATCATGTAGTGACAGGTTGGGATTACCGGGATCGGTTCTTTAATCGGATCGACGTGAGCAAAGGTACGCGACAGCTCCAGAATGCCCGGTAAACGGGATTCCAGCACTTCCGCACCCAGGTGGTCGAGTTTCAGTTTGATGTGCGGACCCCAAGGGCCATCGCAACCGCGACCTTCACGGATTTCCACCATCATCGAACGTGCTACCACGTCACGACCGGCCAAATCTTTGGCGTTCGGAGCATAACGTTCCATGAAGCGTTCACCGTGCTTGTTCAGCAGGTAACCACCTTCACCACGGCAACCTTCGGTGACCAGCACGCCCGCACCGGCAATACCGGTTGGGTGGAACTGCCACATTTCCATATCCTGCACCGGCACGCCTGCGCGCAGCGCCATGCCGACACCGTCACCGGTGTTGATGTGGGCGTTGGTGGTGGATTGGTAAATACGGCCTGCGCCGCCGGTGGCCAGAATGGTCGCCTTGGCTTTGAAGTACACGGTTTCACCGGTTTCCATGCAGATGGCGGTACAACCGACAATCGCACCGTCTTCATTTTTCACCAGATCCAGCGCATACCATTCGGAGAAGATGGTGGTTTTGTTCTTCAGATTTTGCTGATACAGCGTATGCAGCAAGGCGTGACCAGTACGGTCGGCAGCCGCAGCGGTACGCGCTGCTTGCTCACCGCCGAAGTTCTTCGACTGGCCGCCAAACGGACGCTGATACACGCGGCCGTCATCAAGACGTGAGAAAGGCAAACCCATGTGTTCCAGTTCCAGAATCGCTTCTGGACCGACATGACACATATATTCGATCGCATCCTGGTCACCGATATAGTCGGAACCTTTGACGGTGTCGTACATGTGCCATTCCCAGTTATCTTCATGGGTATTACCCAGCGCAACGGTAATACCGCCCTGCGCCGATACGGTATGGGAACGGGTTGGGAAAACTTTGGATAACAGGGCACAAGTCTGGCCCGATTGGGAGATTTGCAAGGCGGCGCGCATACCTGCACCACCCGCGCCGATCACCACGGCATCAAATTCTCTGACTGGCAAACTCATTTACACACCCCACACCACAACGAATCCATAAATCGCGTACGACAACAGCGCAACCACAATCACAAATTGCAGCAGCAAACGGGTTGCTACTGGTTTCACGTAATCGGTTAACACCTGCCACATTCCAATCCAACCGTGGATGAGAATCGAGAACAGCGTCAACATGGTGAACACTTTAGTGAAAGAGGAGGAGAAAAAGCCGTGCCAGTTTTCATACGTCAACGTGCCGGTCATTACGACAAAACCGAGGATGTAGATGATGTACAGCGTCATTAAGATTGCAGCAGCACGCAGCAACAGCCAGTCATGAATACCGTTGCGTCCTAATGCAGAAGCATTGCTTACCATACGAGGACTCCAGCCAAAATTGAGAGCACGACAGTGATACCAAAAGCCGCTTGCGCGGAACGGGTTCCCACCTGGAGGGTTTCTTCCATAAAGCCAAAATCAGCCAACATATGACGAATCCCGCCCACGACGTGATACGCCAGCGCAGTTAAGATGCCCCACATGATGAATTTGGCGAAGAAGCTATCCATGATGGATGCCGCTTGTTGGAAGCCTTCAGGAGAAGAGAGGGAGAGACCCAGTAACCAGAGCAGAATTCCGAGAGCGACAAAGGTGATCACGCCGGAGACGCGGTGGAGAATGGACGATATTGCAGTAACGGGAAACCGGATCGTCGAGAGATCCAAGTTAACAGGTCTTTGTTTTTTCACGGTTTTGCCCACACAGCTCTTTTTTATTTTGCTTCCTCCGGTCCTGAGTTGCATCAGAGACACAGCGTGTGTTCAGACTGCAACCGCCACCAAAATAGCAACATCCAGTGTTAAATAAAGCGGGTAAAACGCTGGGTGGCTCCTGGTGTCAGGGTGTTCCGGAGACCTGGCCGCAGTATAGGAGGATCACATTCTGATTACAATTCCCCTACAATCTCTTTGGTCACATTTAGGCTGAACAGTGATCCTGCTCACGAATTTCACAATTTATACATTTTTAATTATCTGATTTGACAAAAGATCAACATTTCAGTTACAAACAATCGCATTAAAGCCCTATGATGCACAAAAGTTATGGGGATACACTTTCCCCTAAGCTCAAGTTATGTAACATTGCCGATACGAGCAGTAAAAAGCATCAGGTTATTGGTTACCAAGAAGTTATGTCGTGACAGGAACTTTAACATCCTCGATGTGCAGCATGTCATGCCCCGACGCCACCGAATGGCCCAAATTCCGCGTTTACTCTGTAACCTTGCAAGACCAACGTTACCGTAGAGTGATGCTGGGAAGATTGTGGTTTTACGCAACAACAAGGCTATTCTGGTGTCTAAGATCCTTACCTTAAGGCGCTATGGAGACGAAATAATGACAGATAAAAAAGTGACGCTAACCCTACAAGATGATACGTCTGTTGAACTGGACGTGATGCAAGGTACGCTGGGACAAGATGTTGTTGATGTCCGCGCCCTTGGCTCTCAAGGCCTGTTCACCTTCGATCCCGGCTTCACCTCTACTGCGTCATGCGAATCCAAAATCACTTTTATTGATGGTGATGAAGGTATTCTGTTACACCGCGGTTTCCCGATTGATCAGCTGGCAACCCACTCGAACTACCTTGAAGTGTGTTACATCTTGCTGAATGGCGAAGCCCCGACCCAAGCCCAGTTTGAAGAATTCCGCACCATCGTTACCCGCCACACCATGATCCACGAGCAAATCACCCGTCTGTTCCATGGCTTCCGTCGCGACTCGCATCCGATGGCAGTAATGTGTGGTGTGACGGGCGCGCTGGCCGCGTTTTATCACGACTCTTTAGACGTCAACATTGAACGTCACCGTGAAATCGCCGCTTTCCGCCTGCTGTCGAAAATGCCGACCATGGCCGCGATGTGCTACAAATACTCGATTGGCCAGCCGTTTGTTTACCCACGCAACGACCTCTCTTATGCCGGTAACTTCCTGCATATGATGTTTGCTACGCCGTGTGAAGAGTACAAAGTCAATCCGGTGCTGGAACGCGCCATGGACCGTATTCTGATTCTGCACGCTGACCACGAACAAAACGCCTCAACTTCAACCGTGCGTACCGCTGGTTCTTCTGGCGCCAACCCGTTTGCGTGTATCGCGGCCGGTATCGCTTCTCTGTGGGGACCGGCGCATGGCGGTGCCAACGAAGCGACGTTGCGTATGCTGGAAGAGATCAGCACCGTTGAGCACATCCCTGAATTTGTTAAGCGCGCCAAAGACAAGAACGATTCGTTCCGTCTGATGGGCTTCGGCCACCGCGTGTACAAAAACTACGATCCACGTGCCACCGTGATGCGCGACACTTGCCACGAAGTGCTGAACGAGTTGGGCATGAAAGATGATCTGCTGGAAGTGGCGATGGAGCTGGAACACATCGCGCTGAACGACCCGTACTTCATTGAGCGTAAACTCTATCCAAACGTCGATTTCTACTCAGGTATCATCCTGAAAGCGATGGGCATTCCGTCTTCCATGTTTACCGTGATCTTTGCGATGGCGCGTACTGTGGGCTGGATTGCACACTGGAAAGAGATGCACGACGAAGGCATGAAAATTGCGCGTCCACGTCAGCTTTATACCGGTTACACTGAGCGCGAATTTACTTCAGCACTGAAAAAATAAACATGAAAATGGCGACCAATAGGTCGCCATTTTTTTGCCGTAGGGTCGCCATTTATGGTGACCAGGTGCGCATAAATGCGCACCCTACGAATATCCAATCCGCAGTCGATTCAGACTAAACCTGACATCCCGGACACCAATAAAATGGCCGCGATGACAGCACGCCCTTCTCAATCACCTCGCCGCAGCGCCGACATTTTTTACCCTGCCGATGAAACACTTCGAAGCGAAACGCCGCATCTTCATGATATTTCTTCATGCTACCGCGCATCTGATACGACAAGCGCGGCACCGCCAACATCGCCTCACTCAGCGCCGTTAGTTGTTGCTCGCTGAGATCCTGCGCGCGATGCGAGGCCAGCAATCCGGCATGCCACAAAATCTCCACACGCAGGTAATTACCCAACCCGGCGAGAAATGCCTGATCGAGCAACAACCCGCTGAACTGGCGGCGACGAAAACGCGTAGACACCAAACGTTCGCGCACCTCATCCACCGTTAAGCGGCTATCCAGCACATCCGGGCCAACGCGTTGTAGAAACGGATGCGCCGCCAGCGTATCGACGTTGAGCAATTCGATATCCGAGGCGCTGTAAAGCAGGATGGTTTGTTCCGCATTCGCCAGCCGCACACGCAATTGTCGCGTGGTATTCGGCTGCGTGCCGGTTGGTACCACACGCCACACGCCATAAAGCTGGTTATGGCTGTAAAGCGTGAGACCGTTGGAGAAATGTGTGAGCAGCGCTTTGCCGCGGGTTTCGAAGGCATTAATGGTTGCGCCCAACAATGCCGGTTCGTAGGTTTTCAACGCGGGAAAGGCAAACCACACATCGGTCAGCGGTTTGCCCTCCATCGCCGCAGCCAGTTGATCCGCCGCGCGGCGGATCTCCGGTCCTTCAGGCATAACCACTCCTGTTAATGCGTAGCGCCACCGACCACACGAATATCATTTTCGGTGCTGAGGATTACATGCAACGCGGTTTCCAGCGCCAGCATCACGCTGGCGGTCGCCATACTCGCCACACCCGGATGATTGGCCGCTTGTTCCGGCATATACGGGATATGGATGAAACCACCGCGCGCCTTACTGTTAGTGGTGTGAATCCAATGCAGCAAGCTGTACATCACGTGATTGCAGGTAAAGGTCCCGGCGGTTTGCGACACCGATGCCGGTACGCCCACTTCGCGCAGTGCGGCAACGATAGCTTTGATCGGCAAGCTGGAGAAATACGCCGCCGGGCCATCTGCCGCAATCGGCTGATCGATGGGTTGCTGCTGATCGTTGTCTGGGATGCGCGCGTCATCGACATTGATAGCAATGCGCTCAACGGTAATATCCACGCGTCCACCGGCTTGTCCGACGCACAACACGCGATCGGGCTGGATCTCCTCCAATGCACGCGTTAATACTTCGCCGCAGGTGGCGAATACCACCGGCAACTGGCGCACCACAATGCGCGCCCCGCCAATTTCTTTGCCATCAAATGAACGTACCGCTTCCCACGAAGGGTTGATGTTTTCGCCACCAAAGGGCTCAAACGCCGTCATTAACACCGTTTTCATTGCAACCTCACAAGAACATCAGGAAGTAGAGCAGCACCACATTGACCAATAACAGTAGCACACCGGTTGGCACCTGAGCCTTGATCACCGCATTACGATCCGGCAACTCCAACAGACGCGCGGGCACGATGTTAAAGTTCGCGGCCATTGGCGTCATTAGGGTGCCGCAATAGCCCGAGAACATACCAATCGCCGCCATTACCGCCGGATTGCCGCCGTGTTGCAGCACCAGAATCGGGATGCCGATGCCGGCGGTAACAATCGGGAACGCAGCAAACGCATTACCCATCACCATGGTCAGCAATGCCATACCAATCGCATACACCGCTACCGCCACCAGCCGATTATCCACCGCCAGATACTGTTCAGTAAGATGTGAAATCGCGGTGCCAACGCCAGCGCTGGTGAACAACAGGCCAAGCGTGGCAAGAATCTGCGGCAGAATAAATGCCCAGCCGACCGCATCCAACAAGCGACGGGTTTCCTGCATCGATTGCAGCGGTTTTTCATGGGTGAACTTGAGCGCGATCAGCCAACCCAGCACGCAGCCCACCATCATCGAGAACAACGTCACTAAGGTGGAGTGATTGCCCGGACCAAACACCTTTTCCTGCAAACCTGGGATGTGATTAAACGCCAGCACGCCGATTACCGTCACCAGCGGAATCGCCAGCGCTGGCAAGAACAGTTTGTTATGCAGACGTTTGGCGCTTTCCTGCTTCTGCTCATCGCTGCGTTGATGGTAGCTGCCTAAACGCACGCCGCCGAAACCGGCGATTAGCGCCATCAACACCACGGCGATCCCGACACCGATATGTAACCAACGACGCCCAACGTCAGCATCGCCCGCCCACTGTCCCATCAGCTGATAGGCGCCATCGCCAATCAGGAAAATCAGACCATACAGCGCCCAGAACAAACCGGTGGTAAAACGGCGCGGGTTGGTGCTGTCACGCCATGAAAGCAGCGCGACAATCAGCAGGATCACGCCTGCCAACCACATCAAATATTGTTGCTGGAACATTATTTGCCACCCTTAGCGTTCAACGCCTGCTGATTGATGGCACCCAATTCACGCGCTAATTGACGATCAAGACGCACCAATCGCGCCGAATGGATCAGGAAAGCACAAAGCGCAGTCGGAATGCCCCACAGCGCGATATGCAGCGGTTCGGTACTGATACCCGCTGATTCCTGCATAAAGTTGTGCATAAAGATGATCGCGCCAAACGCGACAAAGATATCTTCACCAAAGAACAAACCGACATTGTCTGTCGCAGCCGACATGGCGCGCAGACGATGACGCACTTCCGGCGGCACCTCGCCGTAACGGTTTTCCGTGGCACCTTCCGCCATCGGGGCCAGCAATGGGCGCACCATTTGCGGATGTCCGCCGAGGCTGGTTAAGCCCAGCGCCGCCGTGGCTTCACGCACAAACAGATAGACGATCAGCAAACGGCCAGCGGTGGCGGTTTTGATTTGGGCGATCCAGCTCTGTGCGCGTTCTTTCAAACCGTGGCGCTCCAGCAAGCCGATAACCGCCAGCGGCAGCAACAGAATCAGCGGCAGATTGCGGGTGTTAAGGAAGCCTGAGCCGAGTTTTTCCAGAATGTCGGTCAGCGGCAGATGTGCCGCCAATCCGGTGACGAAGCCCGCCACAATCACCACCAGAACCGGGTTAAAGCGCAGTACAAAACCCAGAATAATGGCGGCGATACCCAGCAGCGGCCAGAGATTTACCACGTTGTCCATATTTACCCTCGTGAGATAGAAAAAGCCCGGCCAAGTGCCGGGCAATCATTCAATTGTTATGCGCTGGTGACCGCAATCTGATGTGTCGCAAAAGCGGCGCGCAGCGTGCGGGCAAATTGCAGCGCGTGTGCGCCGTCGCCATGTAAACACACGGTTTCGGCGTTGACGTTTACCCATTCGCCGCTGATGCTCTGCACCTGGCGCTGCTGCACCATCGCTAAGGTTTGTACCAGCGCTAAATTGGCATCTTCAATCATCGCCTGCGGCTGGCTGCGTGGCACCAACGCGCCGTTTGGCAGATAGCCACGATCGGCAAACACCTCTTCGCGCGTGCGCAAACCGTGATGTGCCGCTGCCGCAATTGATGCGCTGCCCGCCAAGCCGACTAAAATCAATCCGCTATCCACGGCTTTGACCGCGCGCGCAATCGCATCTGCCAATTGCGCATCGCCCGCCGCCTGGTTGTACAACATGCCATGCGGTTTGACGTGGACTAATCGTTCCCCTTCGCTTTCGGCGATACTTTTCAGCGCGCCAATTTGGTAGATCATCTGTGCATACACTGTTTCTGGCGGCAGTTGCATCGCGGTGCGGCCAAAGTTTTCACGATCGGGAAAACTCGGATGCGCGCCAATCGCTACGCCAGAGGCTTTTGCCCAGCGCACCGATTGCAGCATGGTTTGCGCATCGCCAGCGTGAAAACCGCAGGCGATGTTGGCTGAACTAACCAGCGTCAGCAGTTCCTGATCGCTGGCGCTGCCTTCTCCAAGATCGGCGTTAAGATCAATCTTCATGTGCTAATCCCCAGGCGATTTGGTCGAATGAGCGTTGCTGATGCTGCTTGGCATGCAGCGCCTCTTCCAACGTGCAGTGGATAAAGTGAATCGGTTCGCCAAGGCGGATTTGCGCCAGATGATAAAGATCGGCTTCGATGATGCAGGCGATGCGCGGATAGCCGCCGGTGGTTTGCGCATCCGCCATCAACACAATTGGTTGACCGTTCGGTGGCACTTGCACCACGCCCGGCACCAAACCGTGCGATAGCAGATCGCGTGTCGCATCGCGCGACAATTGGCGTCCCTGCAAGCGATAACCCATACGATTACTTTGCGGGCTGAGTTTCCACGGACTGCGCCAGAAACCTTGCTGCGCTTCACGGGTAAATTCGTTGTATTCCGGGCCAGCTAAAGCGCGGATGCGGTTGCCCCACAACAACTGGCGTACACCGGCTTTGTCTTTGAAATCATGCGTTGGCTCGCCCAACGGTAATGGGTCGCCATCCTGCAATTTACGTCCCTGCCAGCCGCCAAATGCCGCTTTGAGATCGGTGCTGGCGGAACCGAGCATGTCCGGCACGGCAAACCCGCCATTTATCGCCAGATAGCTGCGCATGCCGCGCGTTGGCGTGGCGAGCGTCAACACTTGCCCTTTTTTCACCGGCAAACGCCAGCCGGTCCACACCGATTTGCCATCCAAATCGGCATTACAACCTGCGCCAGTCAAGGCAAACCAACCGTCGCGGGTAAACTGCGCTTTAAACTGGCCGAGCACGATTTCCAGCACCGCGCTCTGCTCCGGATTGCCCACCAGCATATTGGCGGTGCGCATCGCTGGTTGATCCAGTGCGCCACCGACGCTGATACCAAATTGTCGCCAGCCGGTGCGGCCTTGATCCTGGATGGAGGTCATCATTCCGGCGCGTAATATTTTCAACATACGCCCTCCTTTTGCGGCACAAAACGCACGCTATCGCCGGGGCGTAACAAGGTTGGCGGTTGCTGTAGCGGATCAAACAAGCTCAGCGGTGTGTGACCAATCAACTGCCAGCCACCAGGGGCCGCCAGCGGATAAATGCCAGTTTGACTGCCGCCAATGCCAACTGAACCACTCGGCACCAACACGCGCGGTTCGGCGCGGCGCGGCGTATGCAAACGCTCATCCAGGCCACCGAGATACGGGAATCCCGGCTGGAAGCCGATAAAATAGACCACGTAATCGATGCTGCTGTGCAGTTCCACCACTTGCTGTGGCGTCATGCTGGCGCGATCGGCCACCACGGACAAATCCGGTCCGCCTGCGCCACCGTACACCACCGGGATTTCTACCCGACGGGATTCAGGCAATTGGGCTTCGCTCTCTTCCCACCATTGTTGCAGGCGTTCAATCGCGTCCAGCGCCTTCAACTGCGGATCGCGCAACAGTAAAGTCAGGTTATTCATGCCTGGAATCACTTCCTCAACCTGCTCATTGTGTTGCAGTCGCTGGCACAATCCCCAGATACGCTGCTGGCTGGCCAACGAAACCGGCGGCTCCAGTTCCAGCACCACTGCGCGTTCACCTAGCAGATAACAACGTGCTCGTTGCAAAAACCACCTCCTGGTCATGAACACAGGCGCGCATCCGCGTTTTGCCTGTGTCGTAGGAACGCCATTCATGGCGATCAAATGTGACGCTTATGCGTAAAGGCAATAAGTTATGCGAAAGTGACAGAGATGTGTCAATAGATTTGCGCCCTTAACGCAGGTTAAGGGCGTGAGTGAAGTGTAATTAAGCGGGATTATCGATATCGATAAAAGTCACATCAAGACCATGCTGGGCTGCCAACCATTCGCCCAACGCTTTGATACCGCCGCGCTCGGTCGCATGATGTCCGGCAGCAAAGAAGTGCAGACCTTGTTCGCGCGCGCTATGAATGGTTTGTTCAGAGACTTCACCGGTAATAAAGGCATCAACGCCAAATGCAGCTGCGCTATCGATAAAGCCCTGACCACCGCCGCTGCACCAGGCAACGCGTTTAATCAGCGCCGGCGCATTATCACCGCAATGCAGCGGCGTGCGGCCTAAACGCTGGGCAATCTTCTGCGCAAACGCTGCGCCGCTCAGCGGTTCGGCCAACTCGCCCCACGGCACCAGCGGCTGAATTTCACCTTTAACATCAATATCAAACAGGCGTGCCAGTTGTGCGTTATTGCCCAACTGCGGATGCGCATCCAGCGGCAAATGCCAGCCGTACAGGTTAATGTCATTCGCCAACAGCGTGCGCAGACGTTGACGCTTCATGCCTTTTATCACCGGCGCTTCACTTTTCCAGAAGTAACCATGGTGCACCAAAATCGCATCGGCGTTGCGTTTTACTGCTTCATCCAGCAAAGCCTGACAAGCAGTCACGCCAGTAATCACGGTGTGCACCTCGGCGCGGCCTTCCACCTGCAAACCATTCGGCGCATAGTCGCTAAATGCACTGTTGTTCAGTTGCTGATTAACGATCTGTTCTAATTCGATATTGTTCATTACGGCTCCCTGACCGCCTCAAGCCGCGCTGCGAGCGCGCTCAAAGGCGTCTAGTGTCTTTTTACGTGCGTCCTTATGTTCCACGATTGGCGCGGGATAATCGAGTTTCTTATTATTTTTCTCAGCCCAAGCCTGCGGTTGATGGATATCACTGTCCGGCACATCTTTCAGTTCCGGTAGCCATTGGCGGATGAACTCGCCTTGTTTGTCAAAACGCTCGCCTTGCGTGGTGGGATTGAAGATACGGAAATAAGGCGCGGCATCGGTGCCCGTTGACGCAGCCCATTGCCAACCGCCGTTGTTGGCCGCCAGATCACCATCGATCAGTTGCTGCATGAAATAACGCTCACCTTCGCGCCAATCAATTAGCAAATCTTTCACCAGGAAGCTGGCGGTTATCATGCGCAGTCGATTGTGCATCCAGCCCAGCGTGTTGAGCTGTCGCATCGCTGCATCAACAATCGGATAACCGGTTTTTCCCTGCTGCCAGGCGGTTAAGTGCTCTTTGCTACTTTGCCAGCGCACGTTGCGCGTCCAATCAACAAACGGCTGATGCTTGCACAGTGCCGGAAACGCCACCATCAAATGACGATAAAACTCGCGCCAAATCAGTTCGTTCAGCCAGGTAAACGCTTTACCCGCGTCCAACGCGTCGGGATGTTCTTTCAAAATACGATGCAAACACTGACGCGGCGATAGCACGCCAATCGCCAGATACGCCGATAAGCGACTGGTGCCATCGATGGCCGGTAAATCACGCTGATCGGGATAATGTTGCACCGCCTGTTTGGCGAAATGGCGCAACTGTTTTAAGGCCGCTTCTTCACCCACCGGGAACCAGCTTTCATCAAACTGTTCGCTGGGATAATCAAAATCAGGAATCTTTTTCGCAATACGAATCGGCGCATCAGCGCGGGCTTTTGGCGCGTGATGGCACTCCGGCAAGCCTTGATGCAGACGGCGCACAAAGGCTTTACTGAAAGGCGTGAACACTTTGAACATGGTGTTGCTGCCGGTTTGGACGCTACCGGGCGGCAACAGCAAGCTGTCGTCGAAACCCTGACAAATCACACCTTGCGCATCCAGGCGCTTTTCGGCTGCGGCATCACGCTCGCGTTCGTTGATTTCATACTGATAGTTGTAATACAACTCATCCACTTGATGCTGCTGACAAAATTCCGCCAGAAAATCCACCGACGCGGCAAAATCATCACATTGTTGGTAATGCAATGGAATGCCGCGTTCGGCCAGCGATGCCTGCAATAAACGCAAATTTTGTTGAATAAATGCCGCCTGCTTTGGCGACATATGATGTTGCTGCCACTGTTTTGGCGTGGCGATAAATAGCGCCAGAATGTTGGCTTTACTGTCGCGGCAAGCTGCGGCCAGCGCCATGTTGTCATTGACGCGCAAATCATTGCGCAACCAAACTAAATGGGTGGTCATAAAGCTCCGAATTATTGCCCGTAGCGCAAACGCAGCGCTTCTGGATAGGGATCAAAGTAGCGCTGCTGTGCCAACCATGGATGCGGGAACTCCGCCATGTAATGTTTCAGCATGGTGATTGGCGCGAGCAATGGCTGCACGCCGCGACGATAGCGATCGATTAACTGCGCCAATTCCTGACGCTGCGGCGAGCTCAGTTGCGGGCGGAAGTATCCTTGTACGTGCATTAACACATTGGTGTGATTGCGACGCGAAGCCTGATGCGACATTAAATGCATCAGGCGATTGCGATATTCAGTAGCGTAATCATCCAACGAATCCCACTGATCCATCGCCGCCACAAAACGCCCCATTTCGCGGTATTCATCTTGCGCATGCGACAGCAGCAGCAGTTTGTAACGACTGTGGAACGCCATCAATTTGTGGCGCGACAACCCGCTGCGCCACATCTCATTAAACTCATGCAGCGCATACACGCGGCCCATGAAGTTTTCGCGAATGGCGTCATCATGCAGCCGACCATCCTCTTCCAGCGGTAGCCACGGCAGCTCTTTTTGCAGAAATGCGGTGAACATGCCGGTGCCGGCTTTACGATTGTCATTGGTTTTAGGCTGATAAACGCGCACACGTTCCAGGCCGCAGCTAGGCGATTTGGCACACAGAATATAACCGCACAGATGATGCAGCGATTTGACGCGCTCGGCTGACCAGCGCTGCATTTCATCGGTGACTTCTTCACCGCCGTCTTTGCTGAAACAGAGGTGGATGTTGTCATCGCCCTCTTTCACCAGGCGTAGAGCTGGGCGCGGCGTGGGCAAACCAATTGCCATTTCCGGGCACACCGGTTCGAAGCGCACATATGGCACGAGTTCGTCTGTGGCGAAGGAAAAACGTTTGTGGCCGCCATCGAATCGGACATTATCCCCGAGCAGGCAAGCGCTGATACCGACAGGAATTTTCTCGCTCATACTTGTACAACCTCAAAAATCTTGTAGAGGTTTTAAGTGTAGCTGAAATGAGAGGGGATAACAGCGGGGCCAAAGCGAGAAGCAATAAAAAACCCAGCGCTTCATGGGAAGTAGCCGGGTTTTTTATTGCTGCAAAGCGATTACCAGTGAATGCCAGCCGTGGCTTCTGACTGCGCTAACCAAACTGGTTTAGTGCTGGTTTTGCACCATACGCGATGCAGATAACTGTAAAAACGTGCGCGATCCTGGCGGAATAACATCACTGGCAGCGCCAGCAAACCGATTAATACCACCAGCACACGGCGCAGCACGATTTTATAGAGTGGATATGCCTGATACATCTTTTGCCTCCCTCGTGGTAAATATTGCGTTGAAATGTGATCTACCGCAGATATTACGCCTGGCTGTGTAATTTTACTACTCATCCGACCACTAATTTTGCGCTTTTTTTCACCTTTTTGTGCACTGATGAAAGTTAGTTACATAAATGTAAATTCTAAGATCTCGTTAGGTTAAAAACATCATCGCGGACGGCGCGACGCTTTATTGCTAAAGTGGTGCGTTGACTTTTTTGCCGCTGGAGGCAGCGTGACCACCATCTTGATTGTTGAAGATGAAAAAGAGATCCGCCGTTTCGTGCGCCTGGCGCTGGAAAGCGAAGGTCTGAAAATTGTTGAAGCGGAACAGTTGCAGCGCGGCCTGATTGAAGCCGCCACGCGAAAGCCGGATTTGGTGATCCTCGATCTCGGTTTGCCGGACGGTGATGGCAATGATTTTATTCGCGAAGTGCGCCAATGGAGCAGCATGCCGGTGATTGTGCTGTCAGCGCGCAGCGATGAGCAGGATAAGATTGATGCGCTGGATGCCGGTGCGGATGATTATCTCACCAAGCCGTTTGGCATTGGTGAATTGCTGGCGCGCGTGCGTGTGGCGCTGCGTCGTCATCAACGTGAGCAGCCAGAACCGATCGTGAAGTTTGGCGAAGTGAGTGTGGATTTAGCGGCGCGACGTGTGCTGCGTAATGAACAAGAAGTGCATCTGACACCGACCGAATTTCGCTTGCTGAGTTTGCTGCTGAATAATGCAGGAAAAGTGCTGACGCAACGTCAGTTACTTAATCAGGTTTGGGGACCGAACGCGGTCGAACACAGCCATTATTTGCGCATCTACATGGGGCATTTGCGGCAGAAACTGGAAGCGAATCCCACTCAGCCCAGCCATTTGCTGACAGAAACCGGCATTGGCTATCGTTTTATGCCATAAAAAAAGGCCGCTAAGCGGCCTTTTCTGTTCGCAGTGCGATTAGGCGTTTTTCAGCACTTCACTAACAATCTCAACCGCTTCTTTCTCGATCTGCTGACGATGTTCAGCGCCGAGGAAACTTTCACAGTAGATTTTGTAAGCGTCTTCAGTGCCTGAAGGACGCGCAGCAAACCAGCCGTTTTCCGTCATCACTTTCAAACCACCGATTGACGCGCCATTGCCCGGCGCAGCGGTCAGACGTGCGGTAATCGGATCGCCCGCCAGCGTGTCAGCACTGACCATCTCTGGCGACAGCTTCGACAGCGCGGCTTTCTGCGCGGACGTTGCTGGTGCTTGCAGACGGTTGTAGCTTGGCGCGCCGAAGCGCTCGGCCAATTCGTCGTAATGCTGCTGAGGATTCTTGCCAGTCACCGCAGTGATCTCCGCCGCTAGCAGGCACAGAATGATGCCGTCTTTATCGGTTGACCAGGCTGAGCCATCGAAACGCAGGAAGGATGCGCCCGCGCTCTCTTCGCCGCCGAAGCCAAAGCTGCCATCGAACAAGCCATCAACAAACCATTTGAAGCCAACCGGCACTTCCACCAGCTTGCGACCAATGTCATTAACTACGCGGTCGATCATGGCGCTGGATACCAGCGTTTTACCGACGGCAACGTCTTTGCCCCACTGAGGGCGATGCTGGAACAGGTAGTTGATCGCGACAGCCAGATAGTGGTTCGGATTCATCAAACCGGCTGGCGTAACAATGCCGTGGCGGTCGTAATCAGGATCGTTACCGAATGCCAGATCGAATTTGTCTTTATAGGCCAGCAAACCGGCCATCGCGCATTCCGATGAGCAGTCCATACGCACCACACCATCTTTATCCAGATGCATGAAGCGGAAAGTCTGATCGATGGCATCGTTAACGATGGTCAGATCCAGTTTGTAGTGTTTAGCGATGCGCTGCCAGTAAGCGATACCTGAACCGCCTAATGGATCGACGCCAATTTTCAGGCCAGCTTTCTGAATCGCCGGGAAGTCAATCACCTGCGCCAGACCTTCAATGTACGGCTGAATAAGATCCTGCTCCACGATGTGGCCGCTCGCCCATGCTTGATCGAGCGGCAGACGTTTCACGTCTTTCAGCTCGCCTTTGATCAGTTGGTTAGCGCGATCTTCTACCACTTTGGTCACGTTGGTATCTGCTGGACCACCGTTTGGCGGATTGTATTTAATCCCGCCATCTTCCGGTGGGTTGTGCGAAGGCGTGATCACGATGCCGTCCGCCTGCGCGCCACCGCGTTTGTTGTGCTCAAGAATGGCGTTTGAGATTGCAGGCGTTGGCGTGTAACCGTTGTCCTGCTGCACAATCACATCAACACCGTTCGCCGCCAATACTTCCAGCACTGACAGAATCGCCGGTTCAGACAGCGCGTGCGTGTCTTTACCAACGTAGCACGGGCCGGTGATGCCATTCTTTTTGCGCTCTTCAGCAATCGCCTGCGCAATCGCCAAAATGTGCTGTTCGTTGAAGCTTTGGCGTCCCGCGCTGCCGCGGTGGCCTGAAGTGCCAAATTTCACCGCATGATCCGCATTGGCCACATCGGGCTTCAGGACGTAATACTGCGAGGTTAATTGTGCAACGTTAATCAAATCGCTCTGCTGAGCAGGCTGCCCAGCACGGGGGTGATTGGCCATTGGCGCTTCTCCCTGACGCTTCAGTTAAATGGTGCCGCGAACTTTCTCTGTCAGTTCCTGAGGGAACTGCATAGCCAACATGATGTGTTCCACCATGCTGCATTTGCGACCTGTATTGGTATTGGTGATCACCCAGTACGGCGTGCCGGGAACATGCTTCGGCTTGGTATGGGTGCCATTTTGCAGCAGCGTATGCTCATCACCCGCAAAGTAAACGCGGGTGCGGCCCTGCAACGAGGCAGTGGCTTCAGCAAATGCTGCTGGATCAAGACGATAGAGCGTTGACAATACCAGCATGAAGCGGTTAACCGCCTTATTCTGCTCGGCATATTCATCGGAAAGCAGCAGTTCACGCACCGCACGCACGCGATCCTGAGGACGCGCTTCACGGCTGGCAGGTTGTGCTTCTTTCACTGATGCACCCACGGCAGGCGCAGCTGGTGCGCTTTGACCGGCGGTGAACTTCAACATGCGGCGCAAAATATCAGAGGCGCTTTCACCAATGTGCTGCGTGTGGCTGGCAATATAACGGTAGAGTTCTTCGTCAACTTCAATCGTTTTCATCTTTTTCCGTACGATTCTGGCAAATGACAGAACCACGCATTAATGCAACGGCTTTAGCAAAATTCAGCTGTGCAAAACGTGAGCGGGCTCTAACATAAGGATTATAAAGTTAAATCCGTGGCAGCCGATAGCGTTGGCAACGTTTCCGGGCAAAAGTCGGAATATGCCCTAATGCCCACCGGCCTGACTGCTGGACAGGTGAATCCATGATAACCTAAGCCAAGGTCACAACCGTAAGAACTTTAGCCATGATTTTGAACGCCCGTCTGCAAACTGAACAATCTCCCGCAAATGCCACGCCGATTCTGTTAATTCATGGCCTTTTCGGCAGCCTTGATAACCTTGGCGTGCTGGCACGCGGTGTGCGCGATGCACGCCCGACGTTGCAAGTTGATGTTCGCAACCACGGTTTATCTGAACGTAGTGAAGTGATGAATTACGCCGCCATGGCGCAAGATATCGTTGAGACGCTGGATGCGCACAATATTGAGCGTGCTGGCGTGATCGGCCATTCGATGGGCGGCAAGATCGCCATGGCGCTCAGCGCGATTGCCCCGCAACGCATTGAAAAAATGGTAATGATCGATATCGCACCCGTCGATTATCAAACCCGTCGCCACGATGAAATTTTTGCCGCCATTCGCGCAGTGAGCGCGGCGGGCGTAACGCGTCGCAGTGAAGCCGCTGAAGTGATGCGCCAGCATATTGCTGAAGAAGGTGTAATCCAGTTCATCCTGAAATCGTTCGCCGATGGCGAATGGCGCTTCAATGTACCGGTGTTATGGGACAACTACAGCACCATTTCAGGCTGGCAAGAGGTCCCGGCCTGGCCGCATCCGGCGTTGTTTATTCGCGGTGGCGATTCGCCGTATCTGGATAATCAGCATCGCGACGCCCTGCTTCGCCAGTTCCCGCAAGCGCACGCACATGTGATCAGCGGCGCGGGACATTGGGTGCACGCCGAGAAACCTGATGCGGTTTTGCGCGCGGTTCGACGTTTTTTTAACCTGTAAAAGCAAAAGCTTGCTGTCTATGCTTTAGGGTTGGCGTCAGGGAAGGCGCTGGAGTATGATGTCGCGCTAAAAATTTGCCGCGGATATTTTCGCCGCGGTCGGGCCGATAATGTTTTAATCGCGCAGCGCCTTTCCGCCGTTCGCGCCCACTCAGTTTTACAAACCATGGCAAAAGAACAAACAGACCGTACAACGCTTGATCTCTTCGCAGACGAGCGGCGTCCTGGTCGCCCGAAAACCAGCCCGCTGACGCGCGATGAACAATTGCGTATCAACAAACGTAATCAGCTCAAGCGCGATAAAGTGCGTGGGCTGCGTCGTGTCGAGCTGAAAATGTCCAGCGAGGCGGTTGATGCGCTGAGCACGCTGGCCGACCAGCAAAACATCAGCCGCAGCGAATTGATTGAACAAATGCTGCTGGCGCAGCTCAAACTGTCGTAACGCGCGCAGACCGCACGCAGGAACAAATGTCGTGGCTTTACAAGTTCCGCGCTTTTTCCCGGTCTGCTATTATTCGCATATCTGTGCAGTCAATTGACTGACTTCCACACTCAGGATTTAAGAGGCTACCTAACTCATGGCAATCGTAGGCATTTTCTTCGGCAGCGATACCGGCAACACTGAAAACATTGCAAAAATGATCCAGAAACAACTGGGTAAAGATGTCGCCGAAGTGCATGACATTGCTAAGAGCGCCAAAGAAGATCTCGATGCCTTCGATATCCTGCTGCTGGGCATTCCAACCTGGTATTACGGCGAAGCGCAGTGCGATTGGGATGATTTCTTCCCGACGCTGGAAGAGATCGACTTCAACGGCAAATTGGTTGCGCTGTTTGGCTGTGGCGATCAGGAAGATTACGCCGAGTACTTCTGTGATGCGATGGGCACCATTCGCGACATCATTGAGCCAAACGGCGCGGTGATCGTCGGTCACTGGCCAACCGAAGGCTATCATTTCGAAGCGTCGAAAGGTTTGGCGGATGACAAACACTTCCTCGGCCTGGCGATTGACGAAGATCGTCAGCCAGAGTTGACCAACGACCGTGTTGAGAAGTGGGTGAAGCAAATCTTTGACGAATTGCAATTGAAAGAGATTATCGAAGCCTAATTCCCTTCTCTTCCCGATGTGGGCGCTGACTCACATCGGGCAACGGAATTTCCTATAAAAATAATAGCTACGGTTTTTTAACTTTTCCCCGCAAATCTGTAGAATACCCGCAATGGTCATCCGCTTATTCCTCTGGCAGTAGAATGAGGCTGAGTGAAATGGAATCCAAAAACCAAACGTCTTGAAGACGTTAGAGACATTATCCTTACCGCTAATGGTGATTAAGGACGTTGCCTTGGTTTTCATTTCACTGCTTGAGTTCTATAATGAGACGCAAATGAGAATGCGCGTTGACCTAAACATTCAAGGCCCCTGCGCCGTAAGTGACTAGCAAAGTAACAGGACAATATCCGCATGACTGACAACAACTCCGCATTGAAGAAGGCTGGCCTGAAAGTCACTCTCCCCAGACTGAAAATTCTGGAAGTGCTTCAGGGACCCGGACCCGAGTCCCATCACGTCAGTGCGGAAGATTTGTATAAACGCCTGATCGATATGGGCGAAGAGATTGGCCTGGCAACGGTATATCGCGTTCTTAACCAGTTTGACGACGCGGGCATCGTAACCCGTCATAACTTCGAAGGCGGTAAATCCGTATTTGAACTGACTCAGCAGCATCATCACGATCACCTGATTTGCCTGGATTGTGGCAAGGTTATCGAATTCAGCGATGAATCAATCGAAACGCGTCAGCGTGAAATTGCCACTCGCCACGGTATCAAGCTCAGCAACCACAGCCTGTACTTGTATGGTCACTGTGCTCTGGGAGACTGCCGCGAAGACGATACGCTCCACGATAAATAATCGAGTGTGCTATGCAGTATAAAAAAACCGGCGCTTAAGCCGGTTTTTTTACGTCTGAATTAGGCAACGAAGGTTTCTTGCAGATAGCGCCAACGCGGAATCGGCGTGCTGCAATCCAGCACCGCCAATGAGATGCGAGTTTGATTGACGCCATTCATCATCTGCAATTCACGATACTGAATTGTCACTTCCTGGCTTTGCTGCGAAATGATGGCATGCTCGCTGGTGGCAATGCGCATCCCTTCGCGTTGACCATGCAACTGGCGAAACAGCGTTTCCATTTCATGGATGTCCATCTGTTTGCCTTGCGGCGTCACCATTTTAAATTCGGGATGAAAGTGCGATAAAAACAGATCAATGCTGTCATCGCTACCTTCTGCCTGGTTAAAAATACGTTCGATAAGCTGATGTAAAACCACCACGCTGTGTTTGGCTTCCAGAGCGAGACTTGTCATTTTTCTTCCTTCGATAACCCGCGGAGCAACGTCTGAGAGCGCATAGCCTACCTGAAAAAAAGTTTTTCACACTGGCAAATGGATTAATTTTGCTAAAGTCAGAATAGTCGCAAGAAAGGCAATTAGCACATTATTAGCGAATCAGCATAAATGGTTGTTTGAGGCCAAATGCAGGCAATAAAAAAGGGCGATTGCTCGCCCTTTCGTTATCTTATGGTGCTAGAAACAAAAACAATTAATCGCCGATTTTTGCCCAGGTATCACGCAGGCCAACGGTACGGTTGAATACCAATTTGGATGGCTGCGAGTAGACGCTGTCAGAACAGAAATAGCCTTCGCGTTCAAACTGATACGCTGCCATTGGCGCAGCTTCACGCAAACCTGGCTCAACGAAGCCCTGCTTGATTTCCAGTGAAGCTGGGTTGATGGTGGTGAGGAAGTCCTCCGCCGCTCCAGGATTTGGCACGCTGAACAGACGATCGTACAGGCGGAATTCTGCTGGCAGTGCATGAATAGCGGAAACCCAATGGATCACACCTTTCACTTTGCGGCCATCCGCCGGATCCTTGCTCAAGGTATCCACATCACAGGTGCAGTAAATGCAGGTGATGTTGCCTTCTTCATCCTTCGCCACTCGCTCGGCACGAATCACGTAGGCATTACGTAGACGCACTTCTTTACCCAGCACCAAACGTTTGTATTGTTTGTTGGCTTCTTCACGGAAGTCAGCGCGATCAATCCACACTTCACGGCTGAATGGCACTTCACGCGTGCCCATCTCCGGATTGCTTGGGTGATTCGGCATGGTGAGGATCTCTTCGTGACCCGCTGGCAGGTTTTCAATCACCACCTTCAACGGATCCATTACCGCCATGGCGCGCGGCGCGTTCTCATTGAGATCGTCACGAATGCATGATTCCAAAGACGCCATCTCAACGATATTGTCCTGCTTGGTCACACCAATGCGGCGGCAGAATTCACGGATTGAAGCCGCGCTGTAACCACGACGGCGCAGACCGGAAACAGTCAGCATGCGTGGATCGTCCCAACCTTCAACAACCTTCTCGCTCACCAACTGCGTCAGTTTACGCTTAGACATCACCGCGTATTCCAGATTCAGGCGCGAGAATTCGTACTGGCGCGGATGCACTGGAATAGTGATGTTATCCAACACCCAATCGTACAGGCGACGGTTGTCCTGGAATTCCAAGGTGCACAGTGAATGCGTAATGCCTTCAATCGCATCCGAAATGCAGTGGGTGAAATCGTACATCGGATAGATGCACCATTTGCTGCCCGTCTGATGATGATCGGCAAACTTAATGCGATACAGCACCGGATCGCGCATCACGATAAAGCTGGAAGCCATGTCGATTTTGGCACGCAAGCAGGCTTTACCTTCTTCGAAGCCGCCATCGCGCATCTTCTGGAACAGCGCTAAGTTCTCTTCCACGCTGCGATCGCGATACGGGCTATTTTTGCCCGGTGCAGTCAACGAACCGCGATATTCACGGATTTCGTCAGCAGACAGTTCATCAACGTAAGCCAATCCTTTGTTGATCAGCTCAACCGCATAGTTGAACAGTTGATCGAAATAGTCTGAGGAGTAACGAATGTTGCCGCTCCACTCAAAGCCCAGCCATTGCACGTCACGCTTGATGGATTCGACAAACTCCAGATCTTCTTTCACTGGGTTGGTATCGTCGAAACGCAGATTGCACTGGCCTTGGTAGTCTTGCGCAATACCAAAGTTCAGGCAGATAGATTTCGCATGGCCAATATGCAGGTAACCATTGGGCTCAGGCGGGAAACGGGTATGCACACTGTTGTGCTTACCGCTCGCCAAATCTTCGTCGATGATCTGACGAATAAAGTTCGTTGGGCGGGCTTCAGCCTCACTCATCTCAAAATCCTCAAAAACTATAACGGGTGATTTGTACCACGAAGTAACGGAGTATGATCCACAAAGCGCAGGAGGGAAACAACCGTTTGTTGGTCGTTTTAAAACAAAAAAGGCAGGAATTGCTTCCTGCCTTCTGGGTCAATCACAAGGACTTAGCCTTTAACCTCATACAACGGGGTTTGACCTGCCACTACTGAACCGCTGGCCAGTAAATTCAGACCGGCGAAATCATCGCTGTTGCTAACCACAACCGGGCTGATCATTGAGCGCGCATTAGCGTTGAGGAAATCCAAATCCATTTCCAGGATTGGCTGACCTGCGGTTACGACTGCGCCCTCTTCTACCAGACGCGTGAAGCCTTTACCTTCCAGCGCCACGGTATCCAGACCCATGTGAACCACGATCTCGACACCATTTTCTGCTTCGAGGCAGAAAGCATGGTTAGTGTTGAAGATTTTCACCACGGTACCGGCAGTTGGTGCCACCACGATTTTATCGGTTGGCTTGATGGCTAAACCATCGCCGACCGCTTTGCTGGCAAAAGCTTCATCAGGCACATTTTCCAGCGCTACCACTTCACCGGTGACCGGAGCCAACAATGTTGCGATAACGGCTTTTTCGCTATTCAGCACTGCCTGTGGTTTTGCTGCTACCGGAGCTACGGCTGGCGCTGCTGCCGAGGCGGCAACTGGGCCTTTGCTCAGAACCGTTTTCATTGCAGTAGCAATGCTTTCAGCCTGAGTACCGACGATCACCTGCACACTTTGCTTGTTCAGACGAATCACACCTGAAGCGCCTAGGCGTTTGGCAACACCTTCATTGACCAGCGCAGAGTCATTTACATTCAAACGCAGACGAGTGATACAAGCATCGATGTGAGTCAGGTTGTCTGAACCACCGATCGCAGCGATGTAACGACGTGCCAGCGATTCAGTTTGGCTTTCGCCATTGCCGCTGTTATCAACATTAACGTCATAACCGTCAGTTTCATCGCCCGCAGAGAGTTCGCGACCCGGTGTCATCAGGTTGAATTTTTTGATGGTGAAACGGAACACCACATAATAGATAACGAAGAACACTAAACCTTGTGGGATCAGCATCCACCAATGCACTGCCAGCGGGTTACGCGTTGACAGCACCATATCCACCAAACCGGCGCTGAAGCCGAAGCCCGCAATCCACTGCATGCTTGCCGCGATGAACACGGACAGACCGGTTAACGCAGCGTGAATCACATACAGCACCGGCGCCACGAACATGAAGGAGAATTCCAGCGGTTCAGTAATACCGGTAAAGAAGGCAGCAAAGGCCGCAGCCAACATAATACCGCCCACTTTGGCGCGGTTTTCTGGACGCGCACAGTGGTAGATTGCCAGCGCAGCGCCAGGCAGACCAAACATCATGATTGGGAAGAAGCCAGCCTGATAACGACCGGTGATACCCGGGATACCAGAACCATCAGCGATAGACTGCGCACCGCCAAGGAATTTAGGAATATCATTGATGCCCGCTACGTCGAACCAGAATACCGAGTTCAACGCGTGATGCAGACCAACCGGGATCAGCAAGCGGTTAAAGAAGGCATACACGCCTGCGCCGACAGAACCCAGCTTCTGAATGTGTTCACCGAAGTTAACCAGGCCACCAAAGATGATCGGCCAGATATACATCAAGATGAACGCCACCAGGATCATCAGGAAGGAGACCAGAATCGGCACCAAACGGCGGCCGCTGAAGAACGACAGCGCTTTTGGCAGCTCAACGTGACTGAAGCGGTTATACACTTCTGCGGAGAGAATACCGACCAGAATACCCACGAACTGGTTATTGATTTTTCCGAACGCGGCAGGCACTTGCTCAACCGGCATTTTCTGAATCATCGCAACCGCAGCCGGTGAACACAGTGTGGTCACCACCAGGAAGCCGACGAAGCCGGTTAATGCAGCAGCACCGTCTTTATCTTTTGACATACCGTAAGCCACACCAATGGCAAACAGCACGGACATATTTTCGATGATCGCCGAGCCCGATTTGATTAACAGTGCTGCCAGCGCATTACCTGCACCCCAGCTATCTGGATCAATCCAATACCCGACACCCATCAAGATTGCCGCTGCCGGCAGAGTCGCTACCGGCACCATCAGTGCGCGGCCGACCTTTTGCAGATATCCTAAAATACTCACCTTATTCTCCCCCTATGAGACTGGCGTTTTGCCGTGGCGCGAGTTGATTTTATTATCCCGTCGCCCGGTACCTTGATGACACTTTTCACCACGATGCGCAGTGTAAAGACAAATTAATTCGCCTCGCAAATTAAAACCACTACAACTGTGACTTTAATCACCAAAATGGTGGTTTGGGAATGCGAAATGCTAGCCAGCACCACAAACTTATTTTATGATGAAAAATATCGAGTCGCACTTTTCCCGGATGGCTAAGCTTAAACGCATTACGCTTAAGGGCAGAAAACCGCAACTCCACATTTCCAATCTTAATTGAGGTGAAGACATGAGACTGATCCCTTTAGCCACAACTACCCAAGTGGGTAAATGGGCTGCACGCCATATTGTTAACCGCATTAACGCGTTTAAGCCTAGCGCAGAACGTCCTTTCGTGCTGGGTCTGCCAACCGGTGGCACGCCACTGGAAGCTTACAAGCACCTGATTGACATGCACAAAGCGGGCCAGGTTAGTTTCAAGCATGTTGTCACCTTCAACATGGATGAGTATGTTGGCCTGCCGAAAGAGCATCCGGAAAGCTATCACAGCTTCATGTACCGTAACTTCTTCGATCACGTTGATATTCAAGAGCAAAACATCAATCTTCTGAATGGCAATGCCGAAGATATTGACGCAGAATGTCGTCAATACGAAGAGAAGATGCGCGCCTATGGAAAAATTAACCTGTTCATGGGTGGCGTAGGCAACGATGGTCATATCGCCTTCAACGAACCAGCTTCTTCACTCTCATCCCGTACCCGCATCAAAACCCTGACGCACGATACGCGCATCGCCAACTCACGCTTCTTTAATGGCGATGTTGATCAGGTGCCGAAATATGCGCTGACCGTTGGCGTGGGCACCCTGCTGGATGCGGAAGAAGTGATGATTTTGGTGACAGGTCATTTGAAAGCGCAGGCGCTGCAAGCGGCGGTTGAAGGTAACGTGAATCACATGTGGACCATTAGCTGCCTGCAATTGCATGCAAAATCCGTTGTGGTGTGTGATGAGCCAGCCACCATGGAACTGAAAGTGAAAACCGTGAAATATTTCCGCGAAATGGAAGCGGAAAATATGAAGGGTGTGTAACAACACGTTGTAGAAAACCTGCTGCTAGTTAGGCAGCAGGCTTAGCCGGGAGAGAAAAACGATGTACGCATTAGTTAACGGCCGGATTTTTACCGGTCATGAAATTCTGGACAATCATGCTGTCGTCATTGCAAATGGCCTGATTGAGCGCGTGTGTCCGCGTGATAGCCTGGACGCGGCAATCGCACAGCAGGATGTAGCTGGTGCGTTTATCGCTCCTGGTTTTATCGATTTACAGCTCAACGGCTGCGGTGGCGTGCAATTTAATGACGACATCAATGCAATCAGCGTTGAAACCCTCGAAATCATGCAACGCGCCAACGAAAAATCGGGCTGCACCAGCTATTTACCGACGCTGATCACCAGCACCGATGAACTGATGAAGCGCGCGGTAGAAACCATGCGCGCCTACCTGGCGAAGCATCAGAATCAGGCATTGGGCCTGCATCTTGAAGGTCCATGGCTGAACAAGGCGAAAAAAGGCACGCACAATCCGGAATTGATTCGTCTGCCAGACGCTGAACTGGTGGATTTCCTGTGCGCCAACGCCGATGTCATCACCAAAATCACCTTAGCGCCGGAAAATGCAGGCAGCGAGGTGATTCGCAAACTACGTGACGCGGGAATCATCGTTTCCGCAGGCCATTCAAATGCCACTTATGAAGAAGCGAAAATCGGTTTCAGTGCCGGTGTAAGTTTCGCAACGCACCTCTATAACGCCATGCCGACCTTTGCCGGTCGTGAGCCAGGCCTGATCGGTGCGCTGTTTGATTCGCCTGATGTATACTGCGGCATCATTGCAGATGGTTTACATGTCCATTACGCTAATGTGCGCAATGCAAAACGCATCAAAGGCGACAAACTGGTGTTAGTGACGGATGCCACAGCACCGGCAGGCGCGTCGATTGATCAATTCATTTTTGCAGGCAAAACAATATACTATCGCGATGGCCTGTGCGTTGACGAAAACGGTACCCTCAGTGGTTCTGCATTGACCATGATTGAAGCGGTGCAGAACAGCGTTGAACACTGTGGTATCGCTCTGGATGAAGCGCTGCGTATGGCGACGCTGTATCCCGCGCAGGCGATGGGTGTGGAGAAACAGTTAGGATCGATTGAAGCAGGAAAAATCGCCAACCTGACTGTCTTTACCCGCGATTATCAAATCACTAAGACGTTAGTCAATGGAGACAACGTCCTCAGCGAGTAAGTATTGAATGACCACTGGCGGCCAGTCTCAAATAGGAAATGTCGATCTTGTCAAACAACTCAACAGTGCAGCCGTCTATCGGCTGATAGATCAACAAGGGCCGATATCGCGCATTCAAATCGCTGAACACAGCCAGCTTGCGCCCGCCAGTGTCACCAAAATTACCCGCCAACTGATTGAGCGCGGCCTGATTAAAGAGGTGGAACAACAAGCTTCCACCGGCGGGCGCCGCGCCATCTCCATCATTACCGAAACGCGTCATTTCCATACCATTGGCGTGCGCTTAGGGCGTAACGACGCCACACTAACGCTGTTTGATTTGAGCGGAAAGTCGCTGGCACAGGAAGATTATCCGCTGCCAGAGCGCACCCAGGAAACGCTGGAAAACGCCCTGTTCAATGCCATCAGCGCTTTTATGGCGGCGCATCAGCGTAAAATTCATGAGCTGATTGCCATCGCGGTGATTCTGCCAGGGTTAGTCGATCCGATTAACGGCATTATTCGCTATATGCCGCACATTGCGGTGAGCCATTGGCCGTTAGTTTCCAGCCTGAAAAAACGCTTTAACGTCACCAGTTTTGTCGGTCATGACATCCGCAGCCTGGCGTTGGCTGAGCACTACTTCGGTGCAAGTCGCGACTGCGCAGACTCCATTCTGGTGCGTTTACATCGCGGTACCGGCGCGGGCATCATCGCTAATGGACACATTTTCCTCGGCAGCAATGGCAACGTTGGCGAGATCGGTCACATTCAGGTCGATCCGTTAGGCGAGCGCTGTCATTGCGGTAATTTCGGTTGCCTTGAAACCATTGCCGCCAACGGTGCAATTGAAAACCGCGTACGCCATCTGCTCAATCAAGGCTATCCAAGCAGCTTAACGTTGAATGATTGCCTGATGCCGCAGATCTGCCGCGCAGCCAATCATGGCGATGCGTTGGCCTGTGAAGTGATCGAATATGTTGGTCGCTATTTGGGTAAGGCGATTGCCATTGCTATTAACCTCTTCAACCCGCAAAAAGTGGTGTTGGCCGGTGAAATCACCGAGGCTGACAAAGTGCTGTTCCCTGCGATTGAAGGTTGCATTAATACCCAAGCGCTCAATGCCTTCCGTAAGAATCTGCCCGTGGTGCGTTCTGAGCTTGATCATCGTTCGGCGATTGGCGCTTTCGCCCTGGCAAAACGCGCAATGCTGAATGGCATTTTGCTGCAACATCTGCTGGAAGAGTAACCACCAGCCTGCTGTTTAGCAGGCCCGACTGGATGCAATCTATGACGATTAAAAGCGTAATTTGTGACATCGACGGCGTGTTGATGCACGACAATACCGCCGTTCCCGGCGCGAACGAATTTTTGCAGCGCATCCTGGCGAAAGATATGCCGTTGGTGGTGTTGACCAACTATCCTTCGCAAACCGCGTTAGATCTGGCTAACCGCTTTGCCAACGCCGGTGTTGATGTGCCAGATTCGGTGTTTTACACCTCGGCGATGGCCACCGCCGATTTCCTGCGTCGTCAGGAAGGCAAAAAGGCTTATGTGATTGGCGAAGGCGCATTGATTCACGAACTGTACAAAGCCGGCTTCACTATCACTGACGTCAATCCTGACTTTGTTATCGTCGGTGAAACGCGATCCTTCAACTGGGAAATGATGCATAAAGCCGCGTTCTTCGTTGCCAATGGCGCACGCTTCATCGCCACCAATCCCGATACTCACGCGCGCGGCTTTGTACCCGCCTGCGGCGCATTGTGTGCTGGTATTGAAACCATCTCCGGTCGTAAGCCGTTTTATGTCGGGAAACCGAGTCCGTACATCATGCGTGCCGCGTTAAATAAGATGCATGCGCACTCAGAAGAAACGGTGATTGTGGGCGATAATTTGCGCACCGACATTCTGGCCGGCTTCCAGGCGGGTCTGGAAACCATTCTGGTATTGTCCGGCGTCTCAACGCTGAGCGATATTGATGCGATGCCATTCCGTCCAGATTGGATCTACCCTTCGGTTGCGGATATCGACCTGTTCTGATTTCAGCCATCACAGATACTTATAGCCCTGCTCGTATTGAATGCGTGCAGGGCTTTTGTTTTTACGGCGCAAAATCAACTTAACGTAAGCGATTCATTGCGCATGAAATCATCAGAAACGCCAAATCATTAGATACCGTCTAAAATTAACAGTAATAAATTGAATAAAATTCAATTTTCATTGCCTGGCAACATCATTTTTATCAAAACTTTTCATTTTCGCTTGCGTTAACACCACCATTTAGCGCATTTTCTTATGCATCACGCAGTCAATGCTGCCGGACAAACGTAAAAAATAATTCGCCACAAGGTGAGATCAGGAGTCAGTTATGTGTTCAATTTTTGGTGTGTTGGATCTGAAAAGCGATCCGGTTGAGCTGCGCAAGAAAGCGCTGGAATGTTCTCGTTTAATGCGTCACCGCGGCCCGGATTGGTCAGGTGTGTATGCCGATGACAAAGCCATTTTGGTGCATGAGCGCCTATCAATTGTTGACGTTAATAACGGCGCTCAGCCGCTGTACAACGCCGATCACACCCACGTGCTGGCGGTAAACGGTGAAATCTACAACCATCAGGCGCTGCGTGCCGAGTTGAGCGATCGTTATGCTTTCCAGACCGGTTCTGACTGCGAAGTGATCCTGGCGCTGTATCAGGAAAAAGGCGTTGATTTCCTCGACGAGTTGCAAGGTATGTTCGCCTTCATTTTGTGGGACAGCGTAAAACAGCAATATCTGATTGGCCGTGATCATATCGGCATCATCCCGCTGTATATGGGCAACGATGAACACGGCAACCTGTATGTGGCTTCTGAGATGAAAGCACTGGTGCCGGTTTGCCGCAGCATCAAAGAATTCCCGCCGGGAAGCTTCATGTCGAGCGCCGACGGTGAAATCCGCCGTTACTGGCAGCGTGACTGGATGGAATTCTCCGCCGTTGAGCACAACACCACTGATGCCGCTGAGCTGAAACATGCGCTGGAAGAGTCAGTGAAAAGTCACCTGATGTCAGACGTTCCTTATGGCGTGCTGTTATCTGGCGGTCTGGATTCTTCAATCATTTCCGCCGTGACCAAACGTTTTGCCGCGAAGCGCGTTGAAGATGCCGACAAGAGCGATGCGTGGTGGCCACAGCTGCACTCCTTTGCTGTCGGTTTAGAAGGCTCGCCTGATCTGAAAGCAGCAAAATCTGTTGCTGAACATCTGGGCACCGTGCACCACGAAATCCACTTCACCGTGCAAGAAGGCCTGGATGCGATTCGCGACGTGATTTATCACATCGAAACGTATGATGTGACCACCATTCGCGCCTCAACGCCGATGTATTTGATGTCACGTAAAATCAAAGCGATGGGCATCAAAATGGTGCTGTCCGGCGAGGGTGCGGACGAAGTGTTTGGCGGCTACCTCTATTTCCATAAGGCGCCTAACGCCAAAGAATTCCACGAAGAAAACGTGCGTAAGCTGCTGGCGCTGCATATGTTTGACTGTGCGCGTGCTAACAAAGCGATGTCGGCGTGGGGCGTGGAAGCGCGCGTGCCGTTCCTCGATAAGAAATTCCTTGATGTTGCGATGCGCATCAACCCAGAAGATAAGCTGTGTGGCAGCAACGGCAAGATGGAAAAACACATCCTGCGTGAGTGCTTCTCCTCTTATCTGCCGGAAAGCGTGGCATGGCGCCAGAAAGAGCAATTCTCTGACGGTGTTGGCTACAGCTGGATCGATACGCTGAAAGAAGTGGCGGCGAAGCAAATCACCGATCAACAGTTGTCGACGGCGCATTTCCGCTTCCCGTACAACACGCCAAACTCGAAAGAAGCGTATTTGTATCGCGAAATCTTTGAAGAGTTGTTCCCAATTGCCAGCGCAGCTGAGTGTGTGCCGGGTGGTCCATCGGTGGCCTGTTCTTCGGCTAAAGCGATTGAGTGGGACGAAGCATTTAAATCAATGGATGATCCTTCAGGTCGTGCCGTTGGCGTGCATCAGTCCGCTTACAAATAAGGTTTATACTCAATAAGATCAGGGGCTCAATTGAGCCCCTTTTTTGTGCAAGATCACACACATTGAATGAAATTTGCTGAATAAACCGCCAGCCTGGTTACAAGCCAGACAAACAGGCGTTTTAAGGCGAAAAACGGCAAAAAAATTGTTGACGCTACAAGACTCAATACGCATAATGCGCCCCGCAACGCCGATGAAGGTTATGCGCAAAAGATGGCTACGTAGCTCAGCTGGTTAGAGCACATCACTCATAATGATGGGGTCACAGGTTCAAATCCCGTCGTAGCCACCATCTTTTGCGGGAGTGGCGAAATTGGTAGACGCACTAGATTTAGGTTCTAGCGCCGCAAGGTGTGCGAGTTCAAGTCTCGCCTCCCGCACCATTTCAGTCTTCGGCAGTCGGATGGGATATCGCCAAGCGGTAAGGCACCGGTTTTTGATACCGGCATTCCCTGGTTCGAATCCAGGTATCCCAGCCAATCCGATTATTGTTGTGGATATAAAAATCGACGAATGGGATATCGCCAAGCGGTAAGGCACCGGTTTTTGATACCGGCATTCCCTGGTTCGAATCCAGGTATCCCAGCCATCGTTGATAGCAGTAAGCAGTATTTTGGCTACGTAGCTCAGCTGGTTAGAGCACATCACTCATAATGATGGGGTCACAGGTTCAAATCCCGTCGTAGCCACCAAATTTTTGGGGTGTCGCCAAGCGGTAAGGCTCTGGTTTCTGATACCAGCATTCCGGGGTTCGAATCCCTGCACCCCAGCCATACAAAGACAATTTGAATAAGCACCAATTTATTGGGGTGTCGCCAAGCGGTAAGGCTCTGGTTTCTGATACCAGCATTCCGGGGTTCGAATCCCTGCACCCCAGCCAAATTGCACAATAAAGCCCGCTTTTGCGGGCTTTATTGTTTTCTGCATTCTGGAAATCAGGGAGCGCAAAGTCACGCTCCCGATATGAATCACAAACCTAATGCGTAACGCAGCACCCGACGTTTTAAGGCTCCGGCATTCTCAGCCGCAATCAACGCCAGATTACGTGCAAAGCGCAGTGGTGGCAGTTTATTGCTAAACGCGAAATAGAACAGATCCATCCCACCTTGCATCAACAAATTATCTTTATAACGCTGACGATGATAACGCTGCAGCACTTCGTTTGATGACCAGATCTGCGCCTGGCTGCGCGCCTCTACCAGCGTAGTAATCAACGCATCAACATCACGATAGCCTAAATTAACGCCCTGCCCGGCCAACGGGTTGATGGTATGCGCCGCATCACCCACCAAGGCTAATCCTGGCATCACATAACGCGTGGCATGGCGACGCACCAGCGGGAAGGATGCTGCAGCTTTTACCTTGAAGCGACCAACGCGCGCCGGGAAGTGGGCATGAATCTCTTTTTCCAATTGCGGCAATGGCAAACTTTGCAACTGGCGGATACGTGCTGGCGCGTCATACCACACCAGCGACGCGCGACGATCAAATAGCGGCAGAAACGCACGTGGGCCTTGCGGCGTGAACTGTTGCCAGGTTGAGTCGCCGGCATCGTGTTCACACTCCACACTGATCAGCATGCAGGATTGCGCATAGTTCCAGCCACGCACGCCAATTCCCGCCAACTGACGCACGCGCGAGTTGGCACCGTCCGCGCCCACCACTAAACGCGCATCCAGCGTTTGGCCATTATCCAGTTGCACATGCCAGCCCGCATTATGCGGCTGCAAACCCTGCAAGCTGGCCGGACAAAGCAGCGTAATGCCCTCTTGCTGCATTTTTTCCCATAACGCACGTTGCAAGACGCTGTTTTCCACCATAAAACCCAACTCAGGCAAACCCAATGAGGCCGCATCAAAGGTCACATGCGCATTTTGCCACTCCCAGGTTTCCAGTTGGCGATACGGTGCGCAACGCATTGCTTGCACTTGTGGCCAAACATTCAGCTGCTGCAACAGCGCGACCGAAGAGGCGCCAATCGCGGAAATACGCACATCGGGATCGCTCGCAACATCAAAGACGGCTGGCTCCGCGCGCTCAATCACCGCCACACGAAACTGCTGCTGCGCCAGACCACACGCCAACGCGGCACCGACCATGCCGCCGCCCACGATCACCACATCAAAATGTGAATCCTGCATCGACTCTAATCCTTGTTATTGCCGTGATACCTGCCAGCATCACATTGATAGCGAAAGTGTACCGGAAATTGGCAGTGCGATGCGATGTTGATGCGTGAAGCCTAGCCACCACTACAGCGAAGCATTACAATACGCGCCCTGCACTTCGCGTTAATCAATGGCTAGTTCGATGACCAAAAAACTACACATCAAAACCTGGGGCTGTCAGATGAATGAATACGATTCATCGAAGATGGCCGATCTGCTGAACAGTACGCACGGCTACACTCTCACCGAGGAAGCTGAAGAGGCGGATGTTCTGCTGCTCAATACCTGCTCGATTCGTGAAAAGGCGCAGGAGAAGGTTTTTGCTCTGTTGGGTCGCTGGAAAAAGCTGAAAGCGGATAATCCCGATGTGATCATTGGTGTCGGCGGTTGCGTTGCCTCGCAGGAAGGCGAACGTCTGCGCCAGCGCGCCAACTACGTTGATATCGTGTTTGGCCCGCAAACCTTGCACCGCTTGCCGGAAATGATCAACACCGTGCGCGGCAGCAAAAGTCCTGTCGTGGACATCAGCTTCCCGGAAATCGAAAAGTTTGATCGCCTGCCAGAACCGCGTGCCGATGGCCCAACCGCCTACGTTTCCATCATGGAAGGCTGCAACAAATACTGCACCTTCTGCGTGGTGCCTTACACCCGTGGCGAGGAAGTCAGCCGCCCCAGCGACGATATTCTGCTGGAAATCGCCCAGCTCGCCGCGCAAGGCGTGCGTGAAGTCAATCTGCTCGGTCAGAACGTCAATGCTTATCGTGGTGCCACTTTTGATGGTGAAGTTTGCAGCTTTGCTGAGTTGTTGCGTTTAGTGGCGGCGATTGACGGCATTGATCGCATTCGTTTTACCACCAGCCATCCGATTGAATTTACCGATGACATCATTGATGTTTATCGCGATACACCTGAGTTGGTGAGTTTTCTGCATCTGCCGGTACAGAGCGGCTCAGACCGTATCCTGACGCTGATGAAGCGTGCGCACACCGCGCTAGAGTACAAAGCGATCATTCGTAAGCTGAAAGCCGCGCGTCCGGACATCTTGCTGAGCTCCGATTTCATCATCGGTTTCCCTGGCGAAACACAGCAAGATTTCGAACAAACCATGAAGCTGGTTGGCGAAGTGAATTTCGATGTCAGCTTCAGCTTTATTTATTCGATGCGCCCAGGCACACCCGCCGCCGATTTGCCGGATGATGTGCCGGAAGAAGAGAAAAAACAGCGCCTTTACATTTTACAGGATCGCATTAACCAACAGGTGATGGCGTGGAGCCGCAGCATGCTGGGCAGCACGCAGCGTGTACTGGTAGAAGGTATTTCGCGTAAGAATGTGATGGAGTTGAGCGGTCGTACTGACAGTAATCGCGTGGTGAACTTCGAAGCTCCGGTTGAAATGATCGGTAAGTTCGTTGATGTCGAAATTGTCGATGTGTATGCCACCTCATTGCGCGGTGTTCTGGTGCGCACTGAAGATCAAATGGACCTGCGCGTGGCAGAAAGCCCGGCTTCGGTGATTGCGCGAACCCGCAAAGAGAATGACATCGGCGTCGGACTGTTCCAGCCTTGAAACCACGAATGTTGAGCGGCAGCGCACAAAGTGCTGTCGCCCGTTTCATCCTGCCGCCCTTGCTTTCCGCAAACGCTGCCCAAATATCGTTTCTGAAGCTTGCGCCGATGCGCAGCGCCATAAATAATTCCATCAAGAGGCGACATCCTTTGCTTGCAGCCTCTGATACACCTTTTCAACTGGCCCTAAGCGACCCTAAGGATTCATTTGAATATCGAAACGCGTGAAATCGCCCTTGAACCGGCAGACAACCAACGACTGATGAGTTTGTGTGGTCCCATGGACGACAATGTGAAGCAGTTGGAGCGTCGTTTGGGCATTGAGATCAAACGTCGTGATAACCACTTCACGCTGACTGGTCGCTCAATGTGCGTCGATGCCGCCGCCAATATATTGCGCACGTTGTATGTCGATACAGCGCCGATGCGTGGACAAATTAAAGATATCGAACCGGATGAAATCCACCTGGCAATCAAAGAGAGCCGTGTGCTGGAGCAAAGCGCGGAGAGCGTGCCAGAGTTCGGTAAAGCGGTAAACATCAAAACCAAGCGTGGCGTGATCAAACCGCGTACGCCGAATCAGGCGCAATACATCGCCAATATTTTCGCGCACGATATTACCTTTGGTATTGGCCCGGCCGGTACCGGTAAAACCTATCTGGCGGTGGCGGCGGCAGTGGATGCGCTGGAGCGCCAGGAGATTCGCCGTATTCTCTTGACGCGTCCGGCGGTGGAAGCGGGTGAAAAACTTGGCTTCCTGCCCGGCGATCTAAGTCAGAAAGTCGATCCTTATCTGCGCCCGCTGTATGACGCGCTGTTCGAAATGCTCGGTTTTGAGCGGGTTGAAAAACTGATTGAGCGCAACGTAATTGAAGTGGCTCCGTTAGCCTATATGCGCGGTCGTACGCTCAACGATGCGTTTGTCATCCTTGATGAGAGCCAGAACACCACCATCGAACAGATGAAGATGTTCCTGACGCGTATCGGCTTCAATTCGAAAGCGGTGATTACCGGTGACGTGACGCAAATTGACTTGCCGCGCAGCACCAAATCCGGCTTGCGCCACGCCATTGAAGTATTGGCGGAAGTCGATGAAATCAGCTTTAACTTTTTCCACAGCGAAGACGTGGTGCGTCATCCGGTTGTCGCACGCATCGTGAATGCTTATGAAGCCTGGGAAACCGCCGATCAGAAACGCCGTGACCAACAGGCAGAAGAGCGCAAACGCGAAGCGATTGCCGCTCAGCTTGCCAGCCAAACCACCCCGCAGGAGCGTTAATGAGCGCGGTAATACTTGATTTACAACTGGCCTGCGCCGATGAAAATAATCTGCCGGCAGAAGCCGCTTTTCAGCGCTGGCTGGAAGCGGCAGTCACCCCTTTTCAACCGGAAAGTGAGGTCACCATTCGTTTGGTGGATGAAGCCGAAAGTAATGAGCTTAATCTGACTTATCGTGGCAAAGACAAGCCGACCAACGTGCTCTCTTTTCCGTTTGAAGCGCCGCCAGGTATTGAATTGCCGCTGCTTGGCGACTTGATCATTTGCCGTCAGGTGGTAGAGCTTGAGGCTGCTGAACAAGGCAAAACCGTCGAAGCGCATTGGGCGCACATGGTGGTACACGGCACGCTGCACTTGATGGGTTACGATCATATCGAAGACAGTGAAGCCGAAGAGATGGAGGCGCTGGAGACCGAGATAATGCTTGCTCTTGGTTATCCTGATCCGTACATTTCGGAGAAAGAAGACGCCTGAGCCACTGGCTTAGGTTATTGCGCTGCTGGCGCGGATGCCGGCAGCACCCTTCCCTCATCAGAGAGAACTAAATAAAAACGCCATGAGCGACGACCATTCTCAAAACAGCGACGCACCCAGTAGTAAAAAGGGTTTTTTCTCCCTACTTATCAACCAACTTTTTCACGGTGAACCTAAAAACCGTGATGAGCTGCTGGGGTTAATCCGTGATTCTGAGCAGAAAGAGCTGATCGATCAGGACACCCGCGACATGCTCGAAGGTGTGCTGGACATTGCCGAGCAGCGTGTGCGCGACATCATGATTCCGCGTTCGCAAATGATCACCTTAAAACGCAATCAAACTCTGGAAGAGTGCCTTGCGGTGATTATTGAATCTGCGCATTCCCGTTTTCCTGTCATCAGCGAAGATAAAGATCACGTTGAAGGCATTTTGATGGCTAAAGACCTGCTGCCATTTATGGCCAGCGCGTCTGAACCTTTCAGCATGGAAAAAGTGCTGCGTACCGCCGTGGTGGTGCCGGAAAGCAAACGTGTCGATCGCATGCTCAAAGAGTTCCGCTCGCAGCGTTATCACATGGCGATTGTGATTGATGAATTTGGCGGCGTCTCGGGTTTAGTAACCATCGAGGATATTCTCGAGCTGATTGTCGGCGAAATTGAGGATGAATATGACGATGAAGAAGATCGTGATATCCGTCAGCTTAATCGTCACACCTATACCATGCGTGCCTTAACGCAAATTGAAGATTTTAATGAAGTCTTTGGTACTGATTTCAGCGATGACGAAGTTGATACCATTGGTGGATTGGTCATGCAGGGATTCGGCCACCTTCCGGCTCGCGGTGAGAGTATTGTTATTGACGGCTACCAGTTTAAAGTCGCGATGGCAGATAGTCGCCGTATCATCCAGGTGCATGTGAAAATTCCAGAAGACTCACCACAACCGCAACTCGAAGACGAATAATTTATGGCTTTAGCCTCTCTTTACTCGCAGCAGCGGGTTCGCCTGCTGCTGGCGTTGATTACGGGTGCCGTTGGCACCCTTTCCTTTTCCCCCTACGATTTCTGGCCTGCTGCGTTAATTTCGCTGTTTGGTCTGCAACTACTGCTGCTGGAGCGTCGCACCGCACAGGCGGCAGCGATTGGCTTCGTATGGGGCTTTGGCCTGTTTGGCAGCGGTATCAATTGGGTGTACGTCAGCATTGCTACCTTTGGCGGCATGCCCGGCCCGGTCAACGTCTTCTTAGTGGTATTGCTGGCGGCGTATTTGTCGCTCTATCCACTGCTGTTTGCCAGCGTGCTCAACCGCTTTTGGCCGCGCGCCACACTGTGGCGATTGGCGCTAGCCGCACCGGCATTGTGGCAAATTAGTGAATTCTTGCGCGGTTGGGTGCTGACCGGCTTCCCGTGGCTGCAGTTCGGCTACAGCCAGATTGACGGCCCGCTGAAAGGGCTGGCGCCGTTAGCCGGCGTGGAAACCATTACCTTCTTGCTGATGGTGATTGCAGGATTGCTGGTGCATGCAATGCATCATCGCACGGTAAAAAGCCTGGTTGCCGCCGCCGTATTGCTGCTGTTGCCGTGGCCGCTGCGCATGTTGCAGTGGTATCAACCGTTGCCGGAACGCAGCGTTGATGTCGCCATGGTGCAAGGCAACATCCCGCAGTCGATGAAGTGGGATCCGCAGCAACTGCTGAACACGCTGCGCGTGTATACCTCTTTCAGCCAACCGTTTATCGGTAAAGCCCCGATCATCATCTGGCCTGAATCAGCGATTACCGACCTGGAAAGCAATCAGCAGCCGTTCCTGCGTGCGCTGGATGCGGAGCTGCGTTCGCGTGGCAGCTCGCTGATTACGGGGATTGTGGATTCTCGCGTCGAAGGGGATAACCGCTATCACGATTACAACTCGGTGATTGTGTTGGGTGGTGAGCAGCCTTACAGCTATCAAAGCCAAAATCGCTACCAGAAAAATCATCTGGTGCCATTTGGTGAATTTGTTCCGCTGGAAGACCTGCTGCGTCCGCTGGCACCGTTCTTTGATCTGCCGATGTCCTCCTTCAGCCGTGGCGCCTATGTGCAGCCGCAGTTGAAAGTCTCGGGATATAACCTGACCAGCGCCATTTGCTATGAAATAGTGCTGGGTGAACAGGTGCGTGCGAACTTCCGTCCGGATACCAATTTCCTGCTGACGGTATCTAACGATGCGTGGTTCGGTCACTCAATCGGCCCGTGGCAGCATTTCCAGATGGCACGCATGCGTGCGCTGGAGCTGGGGCGTCCACTGTTGCGCTCCACCAACAATGGCGTCACGGCGGTGGTGAATGCCAACGGTGAGGTGGAGAAAGAGCTGCCGCAATTCACACGGGATGTTCTGGAAGCCAAAGTCACGCCAACCACTGGTGAAACGCCGTATGCCAAAGTCGGCATCTGGCCAGTATGGATGCTGACGCTGATTGGCATTGTGGTAGCGATTTTGCGTCGTCGCCACTGATAACACCGAGACATAACCAGGCGAAGTGATCACTTCGCCTTTTTTATACGCTGTTTTCTCTCCCTTCCGCTGCGCTTGCCGCGATTCTCTGCTGCCATTTTTACCTTTTTCACCGTGCTGGCACGATCATTGCTAATTATTTCAGTGATTTTCGCAAACATCGGCTTTTGTCAGCGTAATGCAACCTTTACGCACTAATTTAGGACAGTGATGCGCACTTCAATAGCGCATTGGTAGATTTTTGCCTTTTATTGGTGCGGAGCGGCTCGCAAAAAAGAAACTTTTTTGTTTCATTGCGTTAACAATTCGCTATGTTAATCACTATCCTGCGCGTGCTTGCGCTAGGTGATTACTAAAAAAGCAGCACGAAATACACACAACATCACAATCTGCGCAGTTTATGTTCTGCGCGACATCCATACGAAGGAGTTGGAACATGCAGATACGCAAAGTGGCATTATCCCTTTTACTGTTGGGAGCAGCAGCGGGAGCGGCCCAGGCGGAAGATCTCACCGGTACCCTGAAAAAAATCAATGATAGCGGCGTGATCGTCGTTGGGCATCGTGAATCATCAGTTCCCTTTTCTTATTATGACAACCAGCAAAAAGTGGTTGGCTACTCACAGGATTATTCCAACGCTATCGTGGCCGCTATCAAGGCCAAGCTGAATAAGCCCGATTTGCAGATCAAAATGCTGCCAATCACTTCTCAGAACCGTATCCCGCTGTTGCAGAACGGCACTTACGATTTTGAGTGCGGCTCAACCACCAATAACCTGGAGCGTCAGAAGCAGGCTGCTTTCTCTGACACCGTATTTATCATCGGTACGCGTCTGTTGGTGAAAAAAGGCGGCGACATCAAAGATTTCGCCGATCTGAAAGGCAAAACCGTAGTAGTTACTTCGGGTACCACTTCAGAAGTGTTGCTGCACAAGCTGAATGACGATCAGAAAATGGACATGCGCATCATCAGCGCGAAAGACCACGGCGATTCATTCCGTACGCTGGAAACCGGTCGTGCTGTGGCCTTCATGATGGATGATGCCTTGCTGGCGGGTGAACGTGCTAAAGCGAAGAAACCAGACAACTGGGAAATCGTTGGCACGCCGCAATCCAAAGAAGCTTACGGCTGCATGCTGCGTAATGAAGATCCACAGTTCAAACAGCTGATGGATGAAACCATTGCTAAAGCGCAGACCTCTGGCGAAGCCTCTAAATGGTTTGAAACCTGGTTCAAACAACCGATTCCACCAAAGAATCTGAACCTGAACTTCGAACTGTCACCAGATATGCAAGCCCTGTTCAAAGCACCGAACGACAAAGCACTCTAATTTAACAACGACAACAAGGGCAGCCCGCTGCCCTCTCGATTGCTGAACATGCGGTGCGGACAGACAGACTGCAACAGGCCGTTCCCCTGAAGCAGGACGCAAGACACCGCTCAACAATCTTATGGGTAGCCTCGCTACCCTTTTTTTACCGGAGCTCGTTATGGGTATCGATTGGAACTGGGGCATCTTTTTACAACAGGCCCCGTTCGGCAATACGACTTACCTCGGCTGGCTGTGGTCCGGATTCCAGGTCACCATTGCGGTGTCCTGCTGCGCCTGGATTATCGCCTTCCTGGTAGGTTCCTTCTTTGGCATTCTGCGTACCGTACCCAACCGCCTGTTGGCGACGATTGGTACCTGCTACGTAGAACTGTTTCGTAATATCCCGCTGATTGTGCAGTTCTTCTTCTGGTATCTGGTGGCACCAGAACTGGTGGGAGAAAACCTCGGCATGTGGTTTAAGTCGGAGCTGGACCCGAACATTCAGTTCTTCCTGTCATCGACCATTTGCCTCGGCTTGTTCACCGCTGCGCGCGTGTGTGAGCAAGTGCGTGCGGCGATTCAATCGCTGCCGCGTGGACAGAAAAATGCTGGCCTGGCGATGGGGCTAACGCTGCCGCAAACCTATCGTTATGTGCTGCTGCCGAATGCTTATCGCGTGATTGTGCCGCCGATGACCTCGGAAATGCTCAACCTGGTGAAGAACTCAGCCATCGCCTCAACCATTGGTTTGGTCGATATGGCGGCGCAGGCCGGTAAGTTGCTGGATTATTCGGCACACGCTTACGAATCCTTCACCGCCATCACCTTGGCGTATGTCGGCATTAACCTGGTGATCATGCTGATTATGAGTTTGGTAGAACGCAAAATTCGCCTGCCTGGCAATATGGGAGGCAAATAATGTACGAGTTTGACTGGAGTTCGATTGTTCCCAGCCTGCCTTACCTGTGGAATGGCCTGCTCATCACCTTCAAGATCACCGCTGTTGCCGTGATTTTTGGCATCATCTGGGGCACGATTCTGGCGGTGATGCGCCTGTCGCCGATTATGCCGATTCGCTGGTTTGCCAAGCTGTACGTCAACCTGTTCCGTTCGGTGCCATTGGTGATGGTGCTACTGTGGTTCTATCTGGTGGTTCCAGCGTTTCTGCAACAGGTGTTGGGCTTATCGCCTAAATCGGACATTCGCCTGATTTCCGCGATGGTCGCGTTTGCACTTTTTGAGGCCGCCTACTATTCGGAAATCATCCGTGCCGGTATCCAAAGTATCTCGCGTGGACAATCCAATGCAGCACTGGCGTTAGGTATGACGCACTGGCAATCAATGAAATTGATTATTCTGCCGCAGGCGTTTCGCGCCATGGTGCCGCTACTGTTAACGCAAGGCATCGTGCTGTTCCAGGATACCTCGCTGGTTTATGTATTAAGCCTGGCCGACTTCTTCCGTACCGCCTCCACCATTGGTGAGCGTGACGGCACCCAGGTTGAAATGATTTTGTTTGCCGGTCTGGTCTACTTCGTGATCAGCCTGAGCGCTTCGTTGTTGGTTACCTATCTGAAAAGAAAAAGGACGGTTTAAATGATTAGCCTGAAAAATGTTTCAAAGTGGTATGGGCACTTTCAGGTGCTGACCGACTGCTCCACCGAAGTGAAAAAAGGTGAAGTGGTGGTGGTCTGCGGTCCATCTGGCTCAGGGAAATCAACGCTGATTAAAACTGTTAACGGCCTTGAGCCGATTCAACAGGGCAGCATTCAGGTTACCGGCACCGAAGTGAACAACAAAAAAACCAACCTGGCACAACTGCGCAGCAAAGTGGGCATGGTGTTCCAGCATTTCGAACTGTTCCCGCATCTCAGCATCATTGAAAACCTGACGCTGGCGCAGGTTAAAGTATTAAAGCGGGATAAAGCGACTTCGCGTGAGAAAGCGCTGGGACTGCTGAAACGTGTTGGTCTTTCGGCTCACGCGGATAAATTCCCCGGCCAGCTTTCGGGTGGTCAGCAGCAGCGTGTCGCCATTGCGCGTGCGTTATGCATGGATCCCGTCGCGATGTTGTTTGACGAACCGACTTCAGCGCTCGATCCGGAAATGATCAACGAAGTGCTGGACGTGATGGTGGAGTTAGCCAATGAAGGCATGACCATGATGGTGGTGACACACGAAATGGGCTTTGCACGTAAAGTGGCGAATCGCGTGATCTTTATGGATGAAGGGAAAATTATCGAAGACACCAATAAGGATGACTTCTTTAATAATCCACAATCCGATCGCGCCAAAGACTTCCTCGCGAAGATTCTGCATTAATCGATTGAACGGGCAGCGACAACGCTGCCCGTTTTCATATCAGGGTTCAAACGGCTGACGTTGGAACTGATCGTGCCCGCACTCTGGGCAGCGCGTTAAACTCTCCGGCGTATAAATCGCGCGGGTAAAACCACACTTCTCACACACCAAATTGCCCAATCCCACCACTTCGCCACTTTGGTAAACGCCGTGATGGCGCAAGTCCTGAAACACTTCACGCCACTCCAACTGGCTCTTGTCGGTGATGTCCGCCAGCTCTTTCCACAAGCTTTCGCGAATAACACGTAAAAACACCGAATCGCCGACCACATCGGAAGACTCTTGATAGCTCAGTGCAAATTCATGCAAATCGCGCCGCACCGCACGCATCACTTCATTCACCTCGGCGGGTGAAAGCGTTTTTTTCGCCAATAAGCTTTGCCGCGCCTCTGCCACTAGCGCATCAACATCACGCTCGCCATGATCCAGTCGCTGGGATAATGCTTCAATCGTTGCACGGTATTCCTGCGCCACGTTATTCATTTTGTTCTCCTTTCCGCTGCGGATGCTGCTGTTAAGTTTAGCCGTTTTGTCACAATTGCTAAGGTATCGCAGGGAGAAATCACAAAAGGGTGAAAGCGGCGGCGCATTGAGGAGAAATCCAGCCGTTGAGGGCGTGAAAAGTTGTTGAGGCGCAGCCTTATGGGTATGCTATGCGGATCTAAAAAGCATCAAACCGATTTTCACAAAGGACCACAGGCAGCCATGCAAGAGCAATACCGCCCGGAAGAGATAGAAACCCGCGTCCAACAACACTGGGACGAAAACGAAACCTTTAAAGTGACCGAGCAGGAAGGCAAAGAGAAATACTACTGCCTTTCGATGCTGCCCTATCCTTCTGGCCGCCTACACATGGGCCACGTGCGTAACTACACCATCGGCGATGTGATCGCGCGCTACCAGCGTATGCTCGGCAAAAACGTATTGCAGCCAATCGGTTGGGATGCGTTTGGCCTGCCGGCCGAAGGCGCGGCGGTGAAGAACAACACCGCACCTGCTCCGTGGACCTACGACAACATCGCTTATATGAAGAACCAGCTGAAATTGCTGGGCTTTGGCTATGACTGGAGCCGCGAGCTGGCGACCTGCCAACCAGAATACTATCGCTGGGAACAGTGGTTCTTCACCAAGCTGTACGAAAAAGGCATGGTCTACAAAAAGACCTCTGCGGTGAACTGGTGCCCGAACGACCAAACCGTATTGGCGAACGAACAGGTTATCGACGGCTGCTGCTGGCGCTGCGACACCAAAGTCGAGCGCAAAGAGATCCCACAGTGGTTCGTGAAAATCACCGCTTACGCGGAAGAGTTGCTGAACGATCTCGATAAGCTGGAAGATTGGCCTGAGCAGGTCAAAACCATGCAGCGCAACTGGATTGGTCGCTCAGAAGGCGTGGAAATCACCTTTGATGTGGCGAACAGCGCAGAGAAGCTGACGGTTTACACCACGCGTCCTGACACCTTTATGGGTGCGACGTATGTCGCCGTTGCGGCGGGTCACCCGCTGGCGCAGCAAGCTGCTGCCGCTAACCCGGCGCTGGCTGAATTCATCGACGAATGCCGCACCACCAAGGTAGCCGAAGCCGATATGGCGACGATGGAGAAAAAAGGCGCGGCCACTGGCCTGTACGCTATCCATCCGCTGACTGGTGAAGAGATCCCAGTTTGGGTGGCTAACTTCGTGCTGATGGAATACGGCACTGGCGCAGTTATGGCTGTTCCAGGCCACGATCAGCGTGACTGGGAATTCGCCACCAAGTACAACCTGAATATCAAGCCAGTGATCCTTAACCTCGACGGTTCCACGCCGGATCTGAGTGAAGCGGCGATGACCGAAAAAGGCACGCTGTTCAACTCCGGCGAATACAACGGTCTGGATCATCAGGCGGGCTTCAATGCCATCGCCGACGCGCTGGCAGCCAAAGGCGTGGGCGTGCGTAAAGTGAATTATCGTCTGCGCGATTGGGGCGTTTCCCGTCAGCGTTACTGGGGCGCGCCAATTCCAATGGTGACGCTGGAAGATGGCACCGTGATGCCAACGCCAGAAGATCAACTGCCGGTGATCCTGCCAGAAGATGTGGTCATGGACGGTATCACCAGCCCAATCAAGGCCGACCCTGAGTGGGCGAAAACCACGGTTAACGGTCAGCCTGCGCTGCGCGAAACCGACACCTTCGACACCTTTATGGAGTCATCGTGGTACTACGCGCGCTATACCTGCGCCAACTACAACGAAGGCATGCTGGATCCGGCCGCAGCGAACTATTGGCTGCCGGTTGACCAATATGTTGGCGGTATCGAACACGCCATCATGCACCTGATGTACTTCCGCTTCTATCACAAGCTGCTGCGTGATGCAGGCCTGGTGAACTCTGATGAGCCGGCTAAACGCCTGCTGTGTCAGGGCATGGTACTGGCTGATGCGTTCTATTATCTCGGCGTGAATGGCGAGCGTAACTGGGTTTCTCCGGTTGACGTTAGCGTTGAGCGTGATGAGAAAGGCCGCATCGTGAAAGCCATCGACAACGAAGGCCGCGAAGTGGTTTACGCCGGCATGAGCAAAATGTCGAAGTCGAAAAACAATGGCATCGATCCACAGTTGATGGTTGAGCGTTACGGTGCTGATACCGTTCGTCTGTTCATGATGTTTGCTTCCCCGGCGGAAATGACGCTGGAGTGGCAGGAATCTGGCGTTGAAGGCGCCAACCGCTTCCTGAAGCGCGTCTGGAAACTGGCTTACGAACATATCAACAATGGCGCGACTGTGGCGCTGGACGTCGATAATCTGAATGACGATCAGAAAGCGTTGCGTCGCGATCTGCACAAAACCATCGCCAAAGTGGCCGATGATGTCGGTCGTCGTCAGACCTTTAACACCGCTATCGCCGCCATCATGGAGCTGATGAACAAACTGATTCGCGCACCGCAAGAGAGCGAGCAGGATCGTGCATTGATGCAAGAAGCGCTGATGGCGGTAACACGTCTGCTGTATCCGTTCACCCCGCACGCCAGCTACGTTCTGTGGCAAGCGCTGGGTGGCGAAGGCAGCATTGACGAAGCCAGCTGGCCGGTAGCCGATGAAGCAGCAATGGTTGAAGATTCGCTGCTGGTAGTGGTGCAAGTGAATGGCAAAGTGCGCGGCAAGATTACCGTTGCGAAGGATGCCACACAGGAGCAGGTGCAGGCGCGCGCTGCGCAGGAGCATTTGGTGGCGAAATATCTGGATGGCGTCACCATTCGTAAAGTGATTTATGTCCCTGGCAAACTGCTTAACCTGGTCGTAGGTTAAGTTCAGGAGGAACTGTGCGACAACTGATTATCAGGCTGTTTGTCTTGCTTGCGGTGATGATCACCGCAGGTTGTGGTTTCCACCCGCGCGGCACCACCTCGGTGCCAAACGAGATGAAAACCCTCATCGTCCAGAGCGGCGATCCCTATGGCCCGCTCTCGCGTGCTGTGCGTCAGCAATTGCGTATCAACAATGTGAACATCATTGAAGACAGCAAAGCGGCCAGCGCCAAATACCCAACCTTGCGTTTAGGCGCTGAGGGCCAGGGACGTGATACCGCATCGGTGTTTATCAGCGGTACCACCGCCGAATATTCGCTGGTGATGACGGTCACCGCACAGGTTCTGCTGCCGGGTAAAGGTATTTATCCAATCAGCACCACCGTGTATCGCTCTTTCTTTGACAACCCGAATGCCGCACTGGCGAAGGATGCCGAGCAAGACATGATCGTGCAAGAGATGCGTCAACGCGCCTCCGAGCAGTTAGTGCGTAAACTGCTGACGGTGCATGCTGCGCAGGAAAGCAATAAAGATACTTTGCCGCAGCCTGAGACGATCTTACCGGGACAGAACTCTCCGGAAGTCCCTTCTTCGTCAGCTACCAGTCTGCAATGATCAGGATTTATCCTGAACAACTGAGCGCGCAGCTTCGAGAGGGGCTGCGCGCCTGTTATTTTCTCACCGGTAATGAACCTCTGCTGATGCAGGAAAGCGCGGATGTGATTCGCGCAACCGCCTCAGCGCAGGGATTTGAAGAACATTTCAGCGTCAACGTTGATGCGCAGACTGATTGGGATGCGCTATTTGTCAGTTGCCAATCCCTTAGCTTATTTACCCAACGCCAAACGCTCACGCTGCAATTGCCCGAAAACGGCCCGAACGCGGCTATCGCCGAGCAACTGGTAAAGCTCTCAACGCTGCTGCACAGCGATATTTTGCTGGTGCTGCGTATGGCGAAACTGACCAAAGCGCAAGAAAACAGCGCCTGGTTTAAAGCATTAAGTGCGCAAGCCGTGCTAGTACCGTGCCAGACACCCGAACAAGCACAGTTGCCGCGTTGGGTGGCCGGTCGTGCGAAAGCGATGAAGTTGACTGTTGATGACGCCGCCGTCCAGCTGCTCTGCTACTGTTACGAAGGTAATCTGCTGGCGCTGGCGCAAGCACTGGAACGCTTATCGCTGCTGTGGCCGGATGGCAAATTAACCCTGCCGCGCGTCGAAGCTGCTGTAAATGATGCCGCGCACTTTACCCCGTTCCATTGGGTTGATGCGTTGTTAGCCGGCAAAAGCAAACGCGCCTTGCATATCCTGCATCAGTTGGAGAAAGAGGACAGCGAAGTGGTGATCTTGCTGCGTACGCTGCAACGTGATCTGCTCACCTTGCTGCATCTGCAACGTAATCAAGCTAAGCAAGCGTTACGCACGCTGATGGATCAACAGCGCATCTGGCAAAATCGCCGCGCGCTGTTTACTGAGGCCTTGCAACGACTTGATGCGCGGCGTTTACAACGCGCGGTGCATTTACTGGCCGAACTGGAACTGACGATGAAGCAGGATTACGGGCAAAATTTGTGGCCGCAACTGGAAACGCTGTCGCTGCTGCTGTGTCACCGTAATTTCCCGTTGAGCTTTACCGATGCCTAAACTTTACGCATTGTTTGGCGGCACCTTCGATCCGATTCACTACGGCCATTTGCGCCCGGTGGAAGCGCTCGCTCAGCAGGTTGGCTTGAAGAGAGTCACGCTGCTGCCCAATAACGTGCCGCCCCATCGTCCGCAACCTGAAGCCAGCGCGCATCAGCGTGTGGCGATGTTGCGTTGCGCCATCGCCGATCGTCCGTTATTTGATATCGATACGCGTGAGTTAGAACGCGAAACGCCTTCGTGGACCGTTGCCACGCTGGAAGCGCTACGTGCTGAACGCGGTGCTAAACAGCCCCTCGGGTTTATCATTGGTCAGGATTCTCTGCTAACGTTAGCCAGATGGCATCGCTGGCAGGATTTGCTGTCGCTGTGCCATTTACTGGTATGCAAGCGTCCGGGTTACGCAACGCAGATGGAAACGCCGGAGATGCAGCAGTGGCTAGAAACGCATCTTGCTGATGATGTGCAGCAACTGCATCACTCCCCTGCCGGACGAATTTGGCTGGCCGATACGCCGCTGCTGGATATTTCCGCCACGGAAATTCGCCAGCGTCGCCACAACAATATCTCGTGTGCCGATCTGCTGCCCGACGCGGTGATCCGCTATATCGATAGCGTTGGCTTATATCGCGCTTAAGAGTGGCGTGCTATACTGCGCCGCTTCATTTTCGGCTACCTTTCTTGTATCGCTAGCCCGTCCGTAATCACCTGTTTTTAAGGGGAACCTTTTGCAAGGTAAAGCACTCCAAGACTTCGTTATTGATAAGATTGACGATATTAAAGGCCAGGACATCATTGCCATTGATGTTCAGGGTAAATCCAGCATCACCGATTGCATGATTATTTGCACCGGCACCTCAACGCGTCACGTCTCTTCCATCGCCGATCACGTGGTGCAGGAATCTCGCGCTGCGGGCCTGAAACCCTTAGCCGTTGACGGTAAAGCCGCCGCTGATTGGGTGGTTGTTGATCTCGGCGATGTGATTGTGCATGTGATGCAAGAAGAAAGCCGCCAGCTGTATGAGCTGGAAAAGCTCTGGAGCTAAGCCTTGAAACTGCAGTTAGTGGCCGTCGGCACCAAAATGCCCGACTGGGTTCAAACCGGTTTCATGGAATATCTGCGCCGCTTCCCCAAAGATATGCCGTTTGAATTGACTGAAGTTGCTGCCGGAAAACGCGGCAAGAACGCAGATATTAAACGCATTCTGGAAAAAGAAGGTGAAGCGATGCTGGCCGCCGTGGGTAAAGGTAATCGCATCGTTACGCTGGATATTCCTGGTCAGCCGTGGGAAACGCCGCAGTTGGCGCAGCAACTTGAACGCTGGAAGCAAGATGGCCGCGATGTCAGCTTGTTGATCGGCGGTCCAGAAGGCCTGGCACCGGCTTGCAAAGCAGCGGCTGAACAAAGCTGGTCATTATCCGCGCTCACGTTGCCACATCCGCTGGTGCGTGTATTGGTCGCAGAAAGCCTGTATCGTGCGTGGAGCATTACCACCAATCATCCTTATCATCGTGAATAAACGCCTGACAACCCCCAGACAATAGATGTAGCGGATGAAATTACAGAGCAACGCCTTTCGCGATTACACTGCCGAACAGAAACTTTTTGTCCGCCGAGCGTTGGTGGCCTTTATCGGCATTCTGCTGCTCTCCAGCATTCTGGTGGTCAATATGTACCACCTGCAAATTCTGCGTTTTGACGATTACAGCACCCGCTCCAACGAAAACCGCATCAAACTGGTGCCGGTCGCACCCAGCCGCGGCATTATTTACGATCGTAATGGCGTGCCGCTGGCGCTGAATCGCACCATTTACCAGGCCGAATTGATGCCGGAAAAGGTCGATAACCTCAAACAGACCTTGCAGGATTTGCGCCCCATTCTTGATCTCACCGACGACGATATCGACGCGTTTGAAAAAGAGCGCAAACGCTCGCGCCGCTTCACTTCCGTGGCGGTCAAAACTGCGCTGAGCGAAGAACAAGTCGCACGTTTCGCCGTCAATCAATACCGTTTTCCTGGCGTGGAAGTGAAAGGCTATCAACGCCGCTACTATCCTTATGGTCAAACGCTGACGCATGTGGTCGGTTACGTCTCCAAGATTAACGATCGTGATGTCACGCGCCTCGATCAGGAAGGAAAATGGCCGAACTACGCCGCAACGCATGACATCGGTAAGCTGGGCATCGAAAACTTTTACGAAGATGTGCTGCACGGTAAGACCGGTTATGAGGAAGTGGAAGTTAATAACCGTGGTCGCGTCATCCGCCAACTGCATGAGCAATCGCCGCAGGCCGGACGCGATATCTATCTGACGGTTGATTTAAAACTTCAGCAATACATTGAAACCTTGTTGGCAGGGAGCCGCGCGGCGGTGGTGGTCAGCGATCCGCGCACCGGTGAAATTCTCGCGCTGGTGTCCACGCCAAGTTATGACCCGAATCTGTTTGTCGACGGCATCACCAGCAAAGATTATAAAGCGCTGCTCAGCGATGAAAACCGCCCGCTGTATAACCGCGCGCTGCAAGCCTCCTATCCGCCCGCTTCCACTGTTAAACCGTATGTCGCGGTGTCGGCGCTCAGCGCAGGTGTGATCAACCGCAATACCAGCCTGTTCGATCCCGGTTGGTGGCAGTTACCTGGTTCAGAAAAACGTTATCGTGACTGGAAAAAGTGGGGCCACGGCCGCCTGAATGTCACCAAATCGCTGGAAGAGTCCGCGGATACCTTCTTCTACCAAGTCGCTTATGACATGGGCATTGATCGTCTGTCTGAGTGGATGACCAAGTTTGGCTATGGTCACCGCACCGGCATCGACTTGCCGCAGGAAAGTGCCGGCAACATGCCAACCCGCGAGTGGAAACTGAAGCGCTTTAAAAAACCGTGGTATCAAGGTGACACCATTCCAGTCGGTATCGGTCAGGGTTATTGGACCGCCACGCCGATTCAGATGAATAAAGCGATGATGATTCTGATTAACGATGGCGTGATCAAGGTGCCGCATCTGCTGCGCGCCACCCGTGAAGGCCAAACCATGGTGCCGTATCGCCAGCCGCCGGATGCGCCGATTGGCGATATTCACTCTGGTTATTGGGAAATTGCCAAAGATGGCATGTATGGCGTGGCCAACCGCGCCAACGGTACCGCGCATAAAAGCTTTGCCGATGCGCCCTATAAAATCGCCGCTAAGTCCGGTACCGCCCAGGTTTACGGTCTAAAAGAGAATGAAGTTTATAACGCGCATAAGATTGCCGAACGTCTGCGCGACCATAAACTAATGACGGCTTTCGCGCCGTACGATAAGCCGCGCGTGGCAGTGACTATGATACTGGAAAACGGCGGCGCGGGCCCGGCAGTGGGTACCGTGATGCGCCAGATTCTCGACCACATTATGTTAGGCGACAATAATACCGTGCTGCCAGAAGCTGCACCGACGCCGCCCGGCTACGAAGGTGAATAACGATGTCCATGAGCGATAATCCGCAAAAACGATCGATCTGGACGCGCATCCATATCGACCCGCTGTTTATGCTGATCATTTTGAGTCTGCTGGCTTACAGCGCCATTGTGATCTGGAGCGCCAGCGGACAAGATCCCGGCATGACCGAACGTAAATTCGGCCAAATCGCTATGGGCATTGTCATCATGCTGGTGTTAGCGCAGGTGCCGCCGCGCGTATATGAAAGTTGGGCGCCCTATCTCTACATTGTCTGCGTGATATTGTTGGTGGCGGTGGATGCGTTTGGCCACATCAGTAAAGGCGCCCAGCGCTGGCTCGATCTCGGATTTGTGCGTTTCCAGCCGTCAGAAATCGCCAAAATAGCCGTTCCGCTAATGGTGGCGCGCTTTATCAACCGCGACGTTTGCCCGCCGACGCTGAAAAATACCGGCATCGCGCTGGTGCTGATTTTCATGCCTACGCTGCTGGTGGCGGCGCAACCCGATCTCGGCACATCAATTTTGATCGCCGCGTCCGGTCTGTTCGTACTGTTCTTATCCGGCATGAGCTGGAAATTGATTGGTATCGCGGTGTTATTGGTCGCGGCATTTATCCCGATTTTGTGGTTCTTCCTGATGCACGACTATCAGCGCGACCGCGTGATGATGCTGCTTGATCCTGAAAGCGACCCGCTGGGTGCCGGTTACCACATCATCCAGTCGAAAATTGCCATCGGTTCCGGCGGCTTGCGCGGCAAAGGCTGGCTGCACGGTACGCAATCGCAACTCGAATTTTTGCCGGAAAGACATACCGATTTTATTTTTGCGGTGTTAGCGGAAGAACTCGGTCTGGTTGGCGTGTTGTTATTGCTGGTACTCTATTTGCTGCTGATTATGCGTGGCTTGATTATCGCGGCGCGCGCGCAAACCACCTTTGGTCGCGTGATGGCCGGCGGTTTGATGCTGATTTTATTCGTTTATGTTTTCGTTAACATTGGCATGGTAAGTGGTATCTTACCGGTGGTTGGCGTACCGCTGCCGCTGGTGAGCTACGGCGGATCGGCATTGATTGTGTTAATGGCTGGATTTGGCATCGTGATGTCGATCCATACTCATCGAAAAATGTTATCTAAAAGCGTTTAAGAGGCTGCACATGCGTAAGGATTGGCTTGGGGTTGCATTGGCATCATTGGTTTTGGCGGCGTGTTCTACGCAGGAACCGCAGAATAACACTGCGCCACCGCAACCGGCTTATAACGGCCCAGTGGTGGAAATCCCCGGCGTGGAGCCGCGTTATGAACCGATCAATCCTTCCACCAGCCAGGATTACAGCGTCAACGGTAAAACCTACCGCGTGATTAAAGATCCGTCGAATTACAGCGAAGTGGGTTTAGCCACATGGTACGGCGATGAAGCGCAAGGCAATCGCACGGCCATCGGTGAATCTTACGATCCTGAAGGCATGACCGCTGCACATCCCACGCTGCCGCTGCCAAGCTATGTGCGCGTGACCAACCTTGCCAACGGCCGTCAAATTGTGGTGCGCGTGAACGATCGCGGACCTTACACGCCAGGCCGCATTATCGACCTGTCGCGCGCCGCGGGCGATCGCCTGAATATCTCCAATAACACCCGCGTACGCGTTGATTACATCAAAGTCGCGCCGGATGGTTCTGTTTCCGGTCCAGGTACCATTGGTACCACCGTTGCTAAACAGAGCTATGCGTTACCTGCCCGCCCTGATCTGGGTGGTGGCAATGTGATGATGGGAGGCAGCGCCGCCAATAGCGCACCTGCGCCGCAGGATGTGCGCGCCGTGGATAACAGCTCACTGCAAAGCAATGACAATATGGGCGCGCCGGTGCAAAGCAGCGGTTTTCTCGGCGCACCGCAGCCATTAGCGAATGGCGTGTTGGAAGGTAGCGAACCGGTAGCAGCAGCTGCGCCCGTTGTTGCGGCGCCGGTTGCCAGTTCCACTCCCGCAGCCAGCAGCAGCCAAAATGCCCATGCGGGCAGCGGCTATGTGGTGCAGGTTGGCGCAATCAACGATCCGGCACGCGCACGCCAGTTGGCAGAAAGCCTCGGTAAACGCTTTGGCGTGCCGGGCGCGGTTGAAGCCAACGGCAACGTGTATCGCATCCAGTTAGGTGGCTATAAAAGCCGCGCTGAAGCGGCCGCGTTACAGCAACGCCTGAACACCGAAGCGCAAATGAGCTCCTTTATTACCACCGCCCGCCCGTCGATGTAACGGGCTGTGACATTTCCCGCTGAAACTGATTTGCAAAGCAAGATGCCGCCCAATCAGGCGTTTGCTATAGTTAGGCACTTTTTTTCACTCTAAACCCACGGATGTTGTAGTCCTGAACATGAATACGCTGAAACCTTCTCGTTTTCTGAAACGCCTGACAGTGGGATCACTGGTCGCCCTTTCTCTCAGCCATGTCGCTTTTGCCGACGATATTAATCTCAAGACAATGATTCCGGGCGTGCCGGACATTGATGCTGAAGCTTATGTGCTGATCGACTATAACTCCGGCAAAGTGCTGGCAGAAAAAAATGCCGATGCACGTCGCGATCCGGCCAGCTTGACCAAAATGATGACCAGCTACGTGATTGGTCAGGCGGTTAAAGCAGGCAAAATCCATAACGATGACATCGTAACCGTGGGCAAAGATGCTTGGGCAACCGGCAACCCGGTGTTCAAGGGTTCATCGCTGATGTTCCTGAAACCCGGCGATCGCGTACCGGTTTCTCAGCTGACGCGCGGTATCGTGCTGCAATCGGGTAACGATGCCTGTGTGGCGATGGCAGATTATGTGGCTGGCAGCCAGGACGCGTTCGTTAATCTGATGAACAACTATGTTGGCGCGTTGGGTCTGAAAAACACCCACTTCCAGACCGTGCACGGTTTGGATGCAGAAGGCCAATACAGTTCGCCACGTGATATGGCGCTGATCGGTCAGGCACTGATTCGTGATGTGCCGGATGAATACGCGGTTTATCGTGAAAAAGATTTCACCTTCAATAACATCAAACAGACCAACCGCAACGGCTTGCTGTGGGATACCAGCCTGAACGTTGACGGCATCAAAACCGGCCACACCGAAGCCGCAGGTTATAACCTGGTGGCTTCTGCTACCGAAGGTCAGATGCGTTTGATCTCGGCGGTGATGGGCGGTCGTACTTACAAAGGCCGCGAAACCGAAAGTAAAAAACTGCTGACGTGGGGCTTCCGCTTCTTCGAAACCGTAGCGCCATTGAAAGCGGGTAAAGAGTTCGCTTCTGAGCCAGTATGGTTCGGTAACAGCGATCGCGTACAGCTGGGCGTGGAAAAAGATGCTTATCTGACCATTCCTCGTGGCCGCATGAAAGACCTGAAAGCCAGCTATGTACTGAATAACACCGAACTGCACGCACCGTTGCAGAAAAATCAGGTCGTTGGCAGCATCAACTTCCAGCTGGATGGCAAAACCATCGAACAGCGCCCATTAGTGGTACTGAACGAAGTGCAGGAAGGTGGATTCTTTGGTCGCATCATCGACTACATCAAACTGATGTTCCACCATTGGTTCGGCTAAGGCGCGCTTGAAAAAACGCCAAACTGTCCCCAAATAAGCTACTATCTTTGCTCCCGCCTCGGCGGGAGCCTGTTTTTAAGCACCGGAGTGAATGTATGAAAACCAAATTGAATGAACTGCTCGAATTCCCTACCCCTTTCACCTACAAAGTGATGGGTTTGGCGCAACCGGAGCTGGTTGATCAAGTGGTTGAAGTGGTGCAGCGCCACGCGCCAGGCGATTACAAACCCGATGTTAAGCCAAGCAGCAAAGGCAACTACCACTCAGTTTCTATCACCATCATTGCCACGCATATTGAACAAGTCGAAACCTTGTACGAAGAGCTGGGCAATATCGAAATCGTACGCATGGTGTTGTAATTCTGGCGCTGGCAAAGTCCGCTTTGCCAGCGTTATACTCTGCCCTCCACTCTCTACCGGATTTCCGCTTTGTCAGCTAATACGCTTCTTGTTCGTCAACTCGGCCAGCGCGATTGGCAGCCTGTCTCCGATGCCATGCATCAATTCACCGATCAACGCGACAGCCATACTGCTGATGAAATCTGGCTGGTTGAACATCATCCGGTGTTTACCCAAGGCCAAGCCGGTAAAGCTGAACATTTGCTGATGCCGGGCGATATTCCAGTAGTGCAAAGCGATCGCGGCGGTCAAGTCACCTATCATGGACCGGGTCAACAGGTAATGTATGTGCTGATCGATGTGAAACGGCGCAAAATGGGCGTGCGCGAGTTAGTCACAGCGCTAGAAGAGACGGTGATCGCTACCTTAGCCGATTACGACGTCAATGCGCGGGCGCGTGCGGATGCACCTGGTGTTTACGTTGGCGATGACAAGATTTGTTCGCTGGGTTTGCGCATCCGCAAAGGTTGCTCATTTCACGGTTTGGCGCTGAATGTGGCGATGGATCTCGCGCCGTTTCTGCGCATCAATCCTTGCGGCTATGCAGGCATGCAAATGACTCAGCTCAGCCAATATCAGCCGGCGGTTACGCCAAATGATGTGCAGCCACGATTGGTGCAGCACTTTGCACGTTTAACCGGCTTTAACGAACTGCAATGGCGCAATGATGCCGCGATCTGACCTTGTCTGTACGTGCGCATTTACAAAATTGTAACTTTTGCATCGGCTAATCGGCTGCTTATGGGCAGACGAGATGATATAATTTTTGCCATATTTTCAAAAAAAGTTGAAAGCCTGGTTCTCAGTTTGAGTGAGGAAGCTTTCAAATCGCAATCCCGACCGGAACCTGCAGATTTATGAGTAAACCAATTCAGATGGAACGTGGCGTCAAATATCGCGATGCCGACAAAATGGCGCTGATCCCGGTGAAAACTGTGGTCGTTGAGCGTGAAGAAATTCTGCGTAAGCCGGAATGGATGAAGATCAAACTGCCTGCGGACTCAACGCGCATTCAGGGTATCAAAGCCGCGATGCGCAAAAATGGTCTGCACTCGGTCTGTGAAGAAGCTTCCTGCCCAAACCTGGCGGAGTGTTTCAACCACGGCACGGCGACCTTTATGATCCTTGGTGCAATTTGTACCCGCCGTTGCCCATTCTGCGATGTGGCACATGGTCGCCCAAATATGCCTGACGCCAACGAACCGCTGAAACTGGCTCAAACCATCGCGGATATGGCGCTGCGTTATGTGGTGATCACCTCGGTTGACCGTGACGATCTGCGCGACGGCGGTGCTCAGCACTTTGCTGATTGCATCACGGCCATTCGCGAAAAGAGCCCTTCAATCAAAATCGAAACGCTGGTGCCGGACTTCCGTGGTCGTATGGATCGCGCGCTGGAAATCCTCAACGCCACGCCACCGGATGTCTTCAACCACAATCTGGAGAACGTGCCGCGCGTTTATCGTCAGGTTCGTCCGGGCGCTAACTATGATTGGTCATTGAAATTACTGGAACGTTTCAAAGAAGCGCATCCAGAGATCCCAACCAAATCCGGTTTGATGGTTGGCCTTGGCGAGACCAATGCTGAGATCATCGAAGTGATGCGCGATTTGCGTCGTCACGGCGTCACCATGCTGACGTTGGGACAATACTTGCAGCCGAGTCGTCACCACTTGCCGGTACAGCGTTACGTCAGCCCAGCCGAATTTGATGAGATGAAGGAAGAAGCGATGGCGATGGGCTTTACCCATGCGGCTTGCGGCCCGTTCGTCCGTTCTTCATATCATGCTGATATGCAGGCGAAAGGCCTGGAAGTAAAATAACCCCTGCCCGTGATTGCGCCTGAATTGGGCGCAATCGCAAAAATCTCCTTAAATGTCTTAATCCTCGTCTCAAATCTGTCGCTTTAACCGCTGAGGCCATAAGAGCCTATTTAAATTTCTCAGCGTTTTTTAAAGGTCAGATCATGCAAACCACTTTTCATCAACAAGGACTCGTTTTCACGCGAGTACCTGATGAGGCGTATGGACGAAACTACAATGGCACAGGCGAAAGTCTGGATGCATTGAAGGCACGAACCACGCCGATGGACATCACCAATCCGTATAAATCAGCACACGCTTCGTGTGCACAGGCATTTGTTGCGACTGCGATAAGTATTGAGCATCGATATAGCGAAATGGAAATGCAAATCCCGCCGACCCAAATGTCGCCGTTAATCGTTGCTTCGACGACTAAAGCCTTGCGCGGCATGAGTTTTTTCGCAACTGACGAGCAACCGGCGCAGTCAAGTATTCAAGTGCCAGAAGCGGCTAAAACGGAGTTTCAATGGAGCAGCAAGCTGCCAGAAATGGAATTCAATATTCCATTACCTGAGCTTGAATTAGCGCATCCGGCACAACCGATAGCCATTTCCGAATCCACAGCATTTATGCAGCACTTCTTCAACGATGCCGCAGAATTGGTGGTAATCAGCGAACCAGCAAGGCCGACAATTGAGAGTAAAGAACTCATCGCGGAAAGCATCAACGTAGATGATAAGGTGCAATTTAGTGGCAGTGCGCCAGTCGGGACATTGGTCCAATTTTATGTTGATGAAGTCTTAGTGGGCAGCACTGAAAGCGATAATCAAGGTTACTGGCAGTTTATGCCACCCAGCAGTTTGCCTGCTGCGACATACACCTTCAGTGCTTTAGTAGCTAACGAGAACGGCGCAATCACTGCCCGCGCTGATTTGTCATTTATTATCAAAACTTTGCCTGATGTGTCTCTTACGCTGATTGATGATAGCGATCTGGCGCAAATCGACATTGGATTGATTGATCTGGTGATACAGCGGGATGAAATGCCAACATTACTGGCTTCGGTCACTCTTACAGCTGAAATGCTTGAAGGCTGGCAAACGCAGGATGGCATTCGTTCAGTTGATATGAATTCATACGGCGATGCGCTGCTCAGCGATGAATGGGAAAGTGCTCACATAACCTGGCATTAAACCAAAAAACAAAAACCAGACTGGCAACAGTCTGGTTTTTTATCAACGTAATAAATGTTTACACTTATTGACGTTCGGCGCAGAGATTACTCTTTGTGGCTGACGCGTTCAGCAGGTGCTTCTTCAGCGTTGCTTTTAGGTGCGCCGGATTCATCATCTTTCATGGCTTTCTTGAAGCCTTTGATTGCGGAACCCAGATCGCCACCCAGTGAACGTAACTTGTTGGTGCCAAAAAGCAGTACGATGAGCGCACCGATGATCAGCAGTTTGGCAATGCTGAAACCTTCCATAATTTACCTTAATCATTGTGAAAAACGGACCCAGCTATTAACGCGCAGTTTATAGCCACTCTCAACTGCAATCTGTAACAGAGTGAGACCGTTAGATCAGATAAAGCGGCTAAGAAACGCCTGCGTCCGCGGGTGTTGCGGATTGCCAATCACCTGCTCTGGACTGCCCTGCTCCACCACTACGCCGCCATCCATAAATACCACGCGATCGGCCGCTTCTCGCGCAAAGCCAATTTCATGGGTCACCACAATCATCGTTAATCCCTGATCGGCCAGCGTGCGCATGGTGGCGAGCACTTCACCGACTAATTCTGGATCGAGCGCTGAAGTCGGCTCATCAAACAACATCAATGCCGGTTTGATCGCCAGCGCACGTGCAATCGCCACGCGTTGTTGCTGACCACCCGATAAATGGCGTGGCCAGGCATCAGCTTTGTCACTCAATCCCACAGTCGCCAGTAATTCACGCGCGTGTTTTGTCGCTTCATGACGTGGAAACTTATGTACGCCAATCGGCGCTTCAATGATGTTTTGCAGCACCGTCATGTGTGGATAGAGATTAAACTGCTGAAACACCATGCCAATTTTCTGGCGCTGATGGGCAATTTTGCGTGCTGACAGTCGGTGCAAAATGCCACGCTTCAGTTCATAGCCAATTTGATCCTCACCGACCATAATCGAACCGGCATTCATATCTTCCAGATGGTTGATGCAGCGCAGGAAGGTCGATTTCCCTGATCCCGAAGGGCCAAGAATCACCACCACTTCACCGGGAAACACATCCAGATCGATGCCTTTCAGCACTTCATTGTCGCCATAACTTTTCTGCACGTTGCGTGCACACACCAGCGGCTGAACCTGACTCATACATCCTCCTTCAGACGGCGCGCAGCAGCGGGCGCTTGCTCAGTTGTTGCGGTGCGACGTTTATTCACCACCGTGCGCGTGGTGCCGCGGGCGTAGTAACGTTCAATCGCGGATTGCCCCACGTTGAGGATTGAGGTGATAAACAGATACCAGATCACCGCCACCATCAGCATCGGAATGATTTCAAAGGTACGGTTGTAGACTGCCTGCACCGAGTACAGCAGATCGCCCATCGCGATAACGCTCACCAGCGACGTGGCTTTGATCATGCTGATCAATTGGTTACCGGTTGGCGGGATAATCGAACGCATCGCCTGCGGAATGATCACGCGCCGCAACGCGCGACTGCGGCTCATACCAAAGGCTTGCGTGGTTTCCACCTGGCCGTTATCCACTGACAATAATCCGGCACGAATGATCTCCGCCATATACGCCGCTTCGTTAAGCGCCAATCCGGCGATGGCCGCGGTCAACGGTGTGATCAGATCGTTGGTATTCCAACTGGCAAAAGTGATATCCGTCCACGGAATGGTGATGGAAATGGTCGGGAACAACGTCGAGAGGTTGTACCAAAAGATCAGTTGCACCAGCAGCGGCGTGCCACGGAAAAACCAAATGTAGAGCGAGGAAATCCCGCTCAGCAATTTGTTCTCCGACAGGCGCCACACACCGAGCAACAGGCCCAACAGCGTGCCGAGAATCATCGACACTACGGTTAATCCCAGCGTGACTTGCAGCCCTTTCATCACCGAACCTTCAGTGAACCACTTCAACACCACGTTCCACTCAAAATTCGGATTGGTCGCCACTAACCACAAAAAGTTAGCGGCGATAACCAGCACCAAAATCCATGAGATCCAGCGCCCATAGGTGGGCGCACTGCGGGCAAAAGCCACATCGCGCTGTTGCACGTCGGCCTTATCCCTGGCTCGCGAATTATTGGTGATGTCACTCATTTTGCCGCCCCCTGCGCGAGGTTACGTCCCGGCTGCTGCAACATGTTGCCGTCTAATTTCCACTTCTTCATGATGGCCGCGTAGGTGCCGTTGCTGAACAGTTCTTTGTAGGCATCCAACACCACGTTGCCCAGCTCAGAACCTTTCGGTACTACGGTGCCTTGATAGATATCACCAAAGCCGTTTTTCTGCCCTTTGCCTGACAATTCCAACTGACCATTGGCCTGCTCGATGAAGTAGGTCAGCGGCGCTTGTGAGGAGAAGAACGCATCGGAACGTTTTGAGCGCACGGCTAAAATCGATGATGGCTGATCGGTGAAGGATTGCACCACCACCGCCGGTTTGCCTGCAGCGACACACGCATCAGATTGCTTGCGAATCACCTGCTCGGCAGAACCCGCCGCCATTACTGCGATGCGCTTGCCGCAAGTATCGTCGAGACCATTAATTTTTGCTGGGTTGCCTTTCTGCACACCAAACACCACAAATTCCTGCACGAAGTCGATAAAGTCGACCTTCTGCTGGCGGTCCGGGTAATCGCCTACTGGGCCAATCGCCATCTGATAGCGCCCGGAATTAATGCCAGCCAATACGCCAGATAAGCCGCTGACGGTGGCATGCTCAATCTTCACACCCAGCAATTGCGCCAGCGCTTCGGTCAGATCGGCCGAGGCACCTTCCATAGAGTTCGGGCCATTGACGATTTCATACGGAGGAAACGATCCGTTATTTACTGAGATCATTTTGCCGCTGCTTTTAATCTCCGCAGGCAGACGATCGTGCAGTGCCTGATCCACCTTTTGCGTTGGAATAGCGTCAGCTGCCTGAGCGAAACAGGCCGTCAGGCCCAATGAAAGCGCGATGGCGGTAGCAATAGTTTTCATCAGTCAGATTCCCCAGTGATCAAAATGATTTGAGTTCAGGTCGAGCAAAACAGCGATTTTCCAGCACCGGCAATACGCTGCGTGCGTAAGCAATACGCTGTGGATCTAAATCAGCAAACACTAATGCGGCCGATTCCGGCGCTTTGGCGATGGCGACGCCCAACGGATCGATCACTAAGCTGTTGCCGATATTGCGCGGCCCACATTCGCCCACCGCCACCATGTAGCAGGTGTTTTCCAGTGCACGCGCGGTGGTCAGCAATTCCCAGTGCATCTCTTTCAGCGGGCCTTTGACCCACGCCGCTGGCAGCACCAGCACATCCGCGCCGTCCAGCACTAAGCGACGCGCCAGCTCCGGGAAGCGCACGTCGTAACAGGTCATCAAGCCGACTTTCATCCCCGCCACCTCAACCAGCGGCGGCACTTCGCGGCCTGGATTCACACGCTGTGATTCCTGCATTGCGAAAGCATCGTAAAGGTGCAGTTTCACGTATTCCGCAATGATTTCACCGTTGCGAATGGCGATCAGCACGTTGAGCGCTTTCTGATCTTCGGTAGGAACGTGCACGCTCATCATGGTGGTCAACATGTTGCCTTTGCTGACGGCCAGCAACTGCGTGACGAACGGACCATCGAGCGGCTGCGCAGCTTTTAGGACCAGATCGGGATCGGCGATGTCACGTGCCAGCACGCCTTCCGGCAGCACCAACAAGTCAGCGCCACCCGCCAGCGCCTGGTTCATCAAGCCGATGCAAATATCGGTGTTTTCCTGCCATTCACGGCTGACGGCAAATTGCCCCATTGCTACTTTCATGGTCATTCTCCTTGTGCCGCCGCCGGGAAAATATCCTCTGGCGTCAACAGCGTTTTAGTTAGGCCTTGCTGGAACAACTCATTAGCAAAGTCGGCAATCATCTTTTTGTTAGCGGTAAATCCGTTTTGATTCCAGTCGGCAGGTAATTCCTGCGCGGTGCGTCGCAAATCGTCGAGCAACCACGGCGTGGTGTCGGCGTATTTCTCGCGTTTCTTCATCCACATCTGGTACGAACGATCGATGATGTCACTCAGCGCTTGTGGCAACCACGGATGCGCTGCGGCTAATGCCGGTTTGATCGCCAAAAGATGAATACCCGGCACGTAACCGACACGATTGAAGTAGTCACGTTCGGCGCTGGCGAAATCCACTTGCAGCTGACGTAAACCTGAATCTGGCAGGAAAAAGCCTTCCGGCATGAACGGTGTGAATACCGCATCCAACTCGCCCGACTTCAGCAGTTCGATCAGTGGGTGCTCGCCCGGTGCGGGCTCAATGCGGCCCGGACGACCAAAACCGGCCAGACGATCAACAATGGGATGCTCCTCGGTTAAGCGCCCGGCAAACCAGTACGCATCATCAATCTCTACGCCCGCTTCACGCAGCACGGTGCGCGTCCAGGTATTACCCGAATCCTGCCAACCGGTAACGCCAATTTTTTTGCCTTTCAGCTGTGCTGGCGTAGTAATTGGGCTTTCTGCGGTAGTGATGATGCAGCGCTGGCGGAAGCCGCGCATCAGGAAGTGCGGCAAGCCGAGCAGCGAACTGTCGCCTTTAGCGCGGGCTTGCGCATAGCGGCTGAACGACACTTCACCGGCATCGTACTTGTCGCTGGTGGCAAGGTTGTCCACCAGCGTACCGACACGATCGATCTCCAGCGAAAACCCTTCCGGCTTGATATCGCCGAGTGCCAACGGTGTGAAGTAATCCCAGTCACGTACCGCCAGTCTGATGGTTATCATAGTTATGCTTTCCCCGTCTGTTCTGCCAGCCTTGCGGCTGTGATTATTTATGCAGCAAATAGTGCTTGAATTTGAGTCTAAATCGCGAATACTAATCTGAACAATCTATTATTTGTTACTGAACAAAGGTTTTTCTTATGACGCAAATTGTCGATTTGGAGTGGCTCAGTGAACAAATAACCGACGCTTCGGTAAAAGGCATCGCGCATGTCGCCTCCACCTTGATTCGCGATGGCGAGATTGCGGTAGGGATGCAAATGCCAGCCGTGCGTGAGCTGGCGGAGCGATTAGGCGTCAGTCCAGCAACCGTTTCCGCTGCCTGGGCGCAGCTAAAGAAGCAGAAAGTGCTGGCGGGAAAAGGTCGCAGCGGCGTGTGGGTCAGTGGCAATAGCGTGATGCCGCGCCCGATTCGCTTCGAAACCATCGGCAACTACGGCGAAAATATTCAGGCTTCGCTGGCAATGGCTTCACCCGATCCCGCATTGCTGCCGGATTTGCGGGAGGCGATGCTGGCGGGTATTGTTTCGCCGCAGTTGAATAGCTATCAACGTGAAGCGATTTCGCCACAATTGCAGGCCGCAGTGGCGCCACGCTGGCCTTATCCCGCCGAAGCCTGGCTGGCAACCGATGGCGGATTTGATGCGATGAATTTGATTGTGCAGACGCTGGTATCGCCCGGCGACTGTGTGGTGATTGAAGATCCCACCGCGACACGCTTACTGGACATGCTGGATAACATTGGTGCAGAAATTTTGCCGCTGCCCTGCGACGAGCAAGGTCCGCGCGCCGATGTGCTGGCCAAACATCTGCAAAAATCGCCGGTGATGTTTATCTATCAGCCGCGTACTCATTCGGCTACCGGATACACCGTCAGCCAACGGCGCAGCCTGGAGCTAGCGCAGGTGCTGGCAAACACTTCCACCATCATCGTTGAGGATGACGGCATTGGCGATCTGTCGCGCTGGCCGGTATGGAGTTTGGGCGTTCACTATCCCGAACGCGTGCTGCATGTGCATTCGTTCTCTAAAGCGTACGGCCCGGATTTGCGTCTGGCGGTGCTTTCGGGCACCAGCGAAATGGTGAAGCGGCTGCAAGCGTGGCGCAATTTTGGTGTGAGCTGGACCAGCCGAATTTTGCAGGATGCCGTAGCGTGGATGCTGAATGATGCGAGTACACAGCAGCGTATTCAGCAGGCGAAAACCATTTATGCGCAGCGTCGGCAACAACTCCTGGCCGCGCTGGCTCAGCGTGGTCTGCTGCTGGAGGAGCGCGATGGCTTGAGCGTATGGATTCCGGTGGAATCAGAGCAATATGCCATGATCACGCTGGCCGCCCGCGGCATTGCGGTACTGCCCGGTGAACGCTGCAGCATCATCAGCCGACAATTCATTCGCGTCAGCGCGGTGTTACTGCCGTTTGCCCAACTCGCTAGCATCGCCGATGCGATTGTGATTGCCACCGGACGCGATCTGCATATCAGCCCAGATCTTTGATGTGATAGCGCGGCGATTCCACATAACCTTCGCGCGCATAGAACTGATTGGCCTTCAAGCGCGAAGAGTGGCAATGCACTTCCATGCGATCGCAACCGCGCGAGCGCGCCAACTGTTCGGCATGACTCAGCAATTGCTGTCCACTGCCTTTGCTGCGCTCGCCTTCGGCAATACAGAAGTAGCTGATGCGGGCAAAGTCACCGGCTAACGCCAATTGAGGGATGAAGTGCAGCGACAGAAAACCCAGCACCTGGCTGCCATGCTCTGCCACCAGCAAAACTTCATCCGGGTGATTGGTCAGTTGCTCCAATCGTGAATCAATAAATCCTTCTGTCGCGCTGTAACCGAGTTCGGTTAATAACGCGCTCAGCGCAAAACTGTCTTTTGCTTCTGCCTGACGTATGTTCATCCTGCCTCCTCACTTTTCCCTGAGCATTTATATAGCGTTGCCAGACAAAAATCTGCAAGTAAGGATTGTTGAGGGGATGTTACGGCAGTTATCTGTGAGACGTGCCGCAGAATCCGCCCTGTCACCAGAGTGTCATCATCGCTTAAGGCAGACTTAATCTGGCTTTGTCATGCTGAGGAAAATGAATCTTTGAGGCCAGAACCATGAAAAATTGCATCCCACGTTCTTTCGATGAATTTATGGCGTTGAGCGTGACGACGTTAGCCATCATCAGCTGGATGATTATTTGGTGGCGAGCCTGAAAAAAGCATAAAAAAAACCCGCCATTAGGCGGGTTTTCAGAATTCGAACTGTTAAATTACAGTGCGATAACGTTAGCAGCTGATGGGCCTTTAGCACCGTCAGTGATTTCGAACTCTACACGCTGACCTTCAGCCAGAGTTTTGAAACCGTTGCTGTTGATAGCAGAGAAGTGTACGAATACATCTTTGCTGCCATCTTCTGGAGTAATGAAACCGAAGCCTTTCGACTCATTAAACCACTTTACGTTACCTTTGATCTTAGACATCTATATTACCTTTACATGAAAAAAGGACACTAAACTGTGTCGACGTCTAGTACAGCAATTGCGGTGACATTTGTCCAGTGCGAATTGATGAAAAAGTGATAAATATTGATTTTTTGCGTGCTGATCACACTTTCTGCGCACGTTTAAATCTTAAAACTCAAATCTTAGCCAGGCAAAATAGACATTTCCGTTATTGTAAGTACCCGGAATATAAGTCATTTGAAAAGTTGCCGGACCATATCCGATTGATGCTAAAGGTAAAACCAGCGGAACCGGGATATATTTCCAATTATCCCTCGCGGTAACGCCCACGGTGTAGCCTGCACCCAAATGGAAATTTTGATCATTCAGCGGTCGCCAGGTGGCTTCCCAACCGTAACCGCCAATCGGTTCCCATTTGTTAAATGAGTCCTTGAACGCCATCACATACAAACCGTTCCAGTTACCCTTCTCATCCCAACGTGACACACCTGCACCCGCGCCCCACGGACGTTCGTTGTACTTTTTGATGTGCTCATCGTCATAGGTCCAGCGGTTATGCCAGGTTATCGCTGGAAGATAAAAATCGTAGCTTTGCGGTTGCGACCACGTTTGCGCGACGTTATCGCTAAAGGTATTCCAGCCCGACTTAATGGCTTGTGAGGTGGTTTCCGCTAATGCTGAAAATGAGACCGTTAAAGTCAAAAAGCAGCCGATTAAAGCTGCAGAAATGTGCCGATTCACAACAAAATTTCCCGTCAAATCATTCTAAAAGCCACATCAACATCGATGCAGCGTTTGCAAGTTTCTGAACTGCGAAATGTCTTACTTTACTCACACAGGAGCTTACTGGAAGTCGACATTGATCACTCCAGGTAAAGTCTGGGATTTTATGTAATCCAGTGCTTAATTGTACTTGAGACAGGGAAGAGAGTCGAAACGGCTATTAAACCGATGAGCAATGTTATGTCATGCACAATAAGTGCAAACCTTGCGTGATGGTTACCCGGGACAACAATCGACTATTCATACACTTACCACCGATCATTCACATAAGTAATAATTCAATTAAATTTATCAATTGAACTCTTCCGATGATTAAGTTAATTCTCATAGCTCCAGGACGGAGAGGAAAGGAAAGCAGGTGAAAATTCGTTGTAGCCGCTGCGGTAGCGGTAAATTTTTTTACACTTCCCCCAAACGGAAAAAGGTCGATAACCCAGATCATCACGGCGCCTGTTGCGCGCACTGCCAAAAACCGCTCGATTTGCGCGATCTCATTCCTCGATTAGTGGCTTTTGCGGAACAAGAAAAATCTTTTGCAGAGCAATAATGAGGCACCCGCAGGTGCCTTTTCATATCAGAAAATCAGCTTAAACACGCCTGTTATCGTAAGTAATCCGACGATGAAGATAATGGCGATGATCCACAGAATTATTTTCATTGTTCGCTCCTTCATGTATGAAAAATAACGTATCTGCAAATCAGTATAGATGATCATTCTGCTTTCGCTGCGCGCTGCGAAGCTGTTCACGTCCATTTGATGACGCCGTGTTTAGTCACATTGAATTTCTGCGAGACCGGTCGCAGCGATCAATTTCCCTCGCCTTGTTCGTGCATTTTTCCATCACCCAGCGTCTAAACTTACAGCGCCTAAAGCAGGCCTCAATTGTTATCAATGCCTACGTAACAAGGAGAATTTTATGAGCACAATTAATACCAGCATGGGGCGTTACAGCCTTAAGGCAAAGGATTACGGCAACCACATCAGCGGTAGCATTGCGATTAACGATGAAGGTGGCACGCAACTCACCATGCAGGAGTTTGAAGAGCATTATCTTGACGATGTCGTCAACAATGTCATTTATCCGATTACGGGTGGGAACCGTGAAATTACCCGCGCACTGCGCGATCAGATGGTTAAAGCGGGTTTTGAACAACCGCACTGAGTTTTTGGGCCACTGTTTGTGGCCCTTTCCTTGCCAAATACTGACTTGCCGTTATTACTGTTTTAGTCGCAGGATGCGTTATTGATCATGATAAGGAGATTGACCGCGTGAGTACCTTGCATCGCATTCCCCCTTCCCACCTTCATCAATTTGTTCAGGCTATCTGGTTACATGCGGGCAGCCGCATCGAAGAGGCAAAATTGGTTGCCGATCATTTGGTGGCCGCTAACCTCGCCGGCCATGACTCGCACGGCGTCGGCATGATTCCCAGCTATATGACATCGCTGTCGGCCGGTTTTTTGCAGTTGAATCAACACACCACGCTGGAGAAAGATGCCGGTGCGGTGCTGACGTTGCATGGCCATAACGGCTTTGGTCAGGTTGCCGCTTTTGAGGCGATGCAGCTTGGCATTGAGCGTGCCGCTAAACTGGGCATCGCGGCGGTGGGTTTACACCATTCACATCACATCGGACGCATTGGACATTGGGCAGAACAGTGTGCAGCGGCCGGTTTTGTCTCGTTCCATTTCGTTAACGTGATGGGTGATCCGATGGTCGCGCCATTCAACGGCAGCGATCGTCGCTTCGGTACCAATCCGTTTTGCGCCGTATTCCCACGCAAGAATGGCAAACCTTTGTTGCTCGATTTTGCCACCAGCGGCATCGCATTTGGCAAAACGCGCGTGGCATGGAATAAAGGCCAGGACGTTGCGCCAGGATATCTCATCGACCATCAAGGCCAACCCACCACCCAACCTGGCGTGATGCATCAAGCACCGTATGGTTCGTTGATGCCATTTGGCTTGCATAAAGGGTATGCGCTGGCGACGATGTGTGAAATTCTCGGCGGTGCGCTGTCCGGTGGACGCACCACGCATGATGAAACGCTAGTCACCTGCCACGATGCAATTTTCAACTGCATGACCACCATCATCGTCAATCCTGATGCTTTTGATGCACCGGCGATGCAGGAAGAAGCGGAATCCTTCCTTGATTGGGTGAAACAGTCGCCACAAAGCGGTGATGCGCCGATTCAGGTGCCAGGCGAGTGGGAAGAACATAATCGGGTGGAGCGCAATCGCAATGGCATTCCACTGGATAGCAACAGCTGGCAGCAAATCTGCACGGCGGCATTGCAAGCGGGAATGCCAGAAGAGGAACTTGCTGCGTTTCGTGCGTTAACACAGTAAGGCGTTAATGGCTGAGGCGCAGGCCTCAGCCATCAAACTTACACCACGTTAGCCAGCAACAAGCAACCGACCAAACCGCACACTGAAATGATGGTTTCCAGCGCGGACCATGAGCGGAAAGTTTCGCCGATGGTCAGGTTGAAATACTCCTTGAACAACCAGAAGCCGGGATCGTTAACGTGCGAGAAAATCACACTACCAGAACCGACCGCAATCACCATTAATTCTGGGCTGGCTCCGCTGGTAATGATCAATGGCGCGACAATCCCGCCCGCCGTAATCGCCGCCACGGTCGCGGAACCCAGCGCGATACGCAGTACCGCCGCAATCGACCACGCCATAAAAATCGGCGACAGGTTGGTAGCGTGCATCATGTTGGCGATGTATTTATCCACGCCGCTGTCCACCAGCACTTGCTTGAACGCCCCGCCGCCGCCAATCACCAACAGCATCATGGCAATAATCTTGATGGAATCGGTAATGGTGCCCATCACTTCGTCCATACTGCGTCCACGATTGAGACCGAAGGTGAAGATAGCAATCAGCACCGCAATCAAGGTTGCCATGATCGGATCGCCAAAGAATTCGGCATACGGTAGCAACGCGTGACCTTTCGGCAACAGCATTTCAGCCACCGCGCGCAGCGCCATCAATACTACCGGCACCAACGATGTCCAAACGCTGACAGCAAAGCCTGGCATTTCTGCTTCGGTAAAGGTTTTCGGGTTCCACAATCCTTCAGGGATCGGCTTATCAATGCCTTTCAGGAAACGTGCATAAACCGGCCCCGCCAGAATCACGGTTGGAATACCTAACAGCGTGCCGTACAGCAGCGTTTTGCCCATATCAGCATTAAACAAGGTGGCAATCGCTGTTGGGCCAGGATGCGGCGGCAGGAAACCGTGCGTAACCGAAAGTGCCGCAGCCATGGGTACACCGACATAGAGCAGCGGCACGCGCGCAGAGGCGGCGATGCTGAACACTAACGGCAACATCAGCACAAAGCCGACTTCATAGAACAGCGCGAAGCCAACGGTGAATCCGGTCAGCACCAGCGCCCACTGAATGTGTTTCTGACCAAATTTGGCGATCAAGGTCGTGGCGATACGTTGCGCGCCACCACAATCTGCCAGCAGTTTACCCAACATCGCGCCAAAGCCCATGATCAGCGCCAGGCTGCCCAAGGTGCCGCCGACACCGGTTTTAATCGAGACGATGACTTTATTGACCGGCATGCCCTGCATCATGCCAACCGCCAGCGCCACCAGAATCAGCGCAATAAATCCGTTTAACTTGAAACGAATCATCAGCAACAGCAGTAACGCTACGCCAATCGCCACATAGAGTAATGGCATAATTTTTCTCCACTTTTGCGCACGGCGAGCTGCCGGCAGCGGTTTATTTTGGTTATCCCAGAGGACGTAAGATTCAGCAGCGAGCACAGCGAGAAATTATCCCGCCACGCAATGTTACGGGTATCATGTTAAGGGTAACATTGCTGGCAAAGCATCAGTCGCGGCGGCGGAATTTCTGTTTTGCGAAGGTGATCAACTTTTTGCCAGCGGGTTATCAGAATGTTTGCCGCTGGAATGTCACGGCTTTTGATTACACTAGGTTCTTTACGCCAATCAAAAAGGACATGCAGGTGAGTGAGAATCTGATCGAGTTGTACAGTAATCAACAAACCCTGTTTGGTCGCGGCAGCATCGACCAGTTAATTCCTCTGCTCTCAGCCAATCCGCAACCCACATTGCTGTTTTGCGGCCGCTCATTTCTAAATGGCCCCGCCTGGGCGCGTTTGGGCGCGGCGCTAAACGATCAGATCCTCGGTTACGAAATCGTCAGTCATGAAGCGTCGCCGGGTGAGATTGATGAATGGGTGCGGCGCTGGCGCGGCCACGTTGATCGCGTGGTAGCGATTGGCGGCGGCAGCGTGTTGGATGCCGCCAAAGCTTTCAGCGCCATGATGCAACATCCGCTGAACACCGCGCGCTACCTGGAAAAAGTTGGCGATACGCCGGTGCAAGCCATCACCTTACCGCTGATCGCGATTCCTACCACCGCGGGTACCGGCAGTGAAGCCACGCAAAATGCGGTGGTGACCGATCAGCAACATATTCAGGTCAAAGCCTCGCTGCGTCATCCGGTGTTTGTGCCGCAGGTGGCGATTCTGGATGCCGACTTGCTTAAAGGCGCGCCGGACAGTGTGCTAGCCACCTGCGCCATTGATGCGTTTACCCATTTATTTGAGGCGTATCTGTCGCGCAAAGGTAATCTATTTACCCAGCAAACCGCGCTGAACGGCCTGCGACTGTTCTTCAAAGCGTGGCCCGATCTCAATCGTGATAATGAGCGTGGCGATGCCGCGCGCGAAGCGATGATGATGGCATCCTGGTTAGGCGGCGTGTGCTTGAGCAGTGCCGGTTTGGGGGTAATCCACGGCATAGCCGGAGAATTAGGCGCCATCAAGCCGTTCCATCACGGCGAAGTATGTGGTCGTTTGCTGTTCCCGTTCCTCGATGTATTAGCGGAAACCGAGCATGTTGAGCAGCAACGTTTGATGGCGCAGCTCGGTCAACAGCTACTGCCAGACGATCCCGCCCCGCCCGCTTTGGCGTTAAAAGCCTGGATTCAGCACCATGCGATTACCGCGTTCTGGATCGATGGACCGACGCTTGCGGCAACGGAGGTGGATTGGATTGTGGCACGCGCCAACAGTAAAAACGGTTGGGTCAGTTACGATGCACCGACGTTGACAGAGATGATTGCCGCCGCCTGGCGCATTGTTTAACACAATCGGGCAGCGCTATGGCTGCCCGATTCGTTTACTGCTCGGCCACTTTAAACATGGCAATTTCTTGCGCCAGTTGCGCGGCTTCATCACGCAACGCTTGGGTGTTTTCAGCGGTTTGCGTCACCAGCATCAGGTTCTGCTGAATGCCGCGCTCCATCTGCGAAACCGCCAGCGTCACTTCCGCGATGCCTTTACTCTGCTCATCACCCGCCACGCGCATTTCGCTGACCACTTGCTTCACCTTATGCACGTCGCCAACCAACTGCGTCAGCTGCTGCCCTGCGCCTTCCACCAGCTTGCTGCCGGCCAAAACGTTGCTATCTGAATCGGCAATCAATGCCTTAATTTCCTGCGCCGCCGTGGCGCTGCGCTGTGCAAGTGCGCGGACTTCAGAGGCCACCACCGCGAAACCACGCCCCTGTTCCCCCGCCCGCGCGGCTTCAACCGCAGCATTTAACGCAAGGATATTGGTTTGAAACGCGATGCTATCGATTACGGTCAAAATCTCAGCTACACGTCGCGATGAGGATTGAATCGCGCCCATGGTGCTGACCACTTCGCTCATCACTTCGCTGCTGCTGCGTGCGATTTGCGCGGTTTGTTCAGCGGCGGCATCGGCAAGACGGGTATTCTCAGCATTTTGCTGCACGGTGGCGTTGAGCTGCTCCATCGCCGCTGCGCTCTGCTCAAGCGCCGCCGCCTGTTCGGCAATTTTCTCCGACAGCGCGCTGTTGCTGTGGGCTAAGCCGGATGCGTTCGCCGCCACGGTTTCGCCGCTGCCCTGCACCCGCGTAATCACACCCGCGATCTTGTCGACAAAGCTGTTAAATGCGCCGGCAATATCTGCCAATTCATCACGCCCGCTTTTGGTCAGGCGACGTGTCAAATCGCCGTCGCCGTTGGCGATCTCATCCAACGCAGCGTGAGTCGCTTTCAGGCGCTGCCCAATGCGTTGCGTGAACGCCCAAGTCAGGAACAGCAAAACGATCATCGCTGGAATTAAGAAGGTGAAGATATCGCGCATCATGGTGCGAGCCAAGCCGCTAACGGCACTTTCCGGTGTCACTAAACCGATCACCCAACCGGTGCCGGGCATGCGGAACAGCGAAACCTGCGCATGAGTGTGCAAATAATCATCGTTAAAATCAGACAACTGCAACACCTTGCCATCGTCTTTTAATTCAGCGATGCGCGCAGCAAGGGGAGCCAACCACGGGGATTTTTCCGCCAGCTTATTTAAACTGCTCAATGATTTGAGATCTTGCCCGGGGTAATACAGCAAATTGCCAGCACCATCAAGCGCGAAGGCATAGCCGCCGGTCACCTGCCCTTTTTGCTGCATAAATCCGGCGAGGTTATCCAGTTGCACATCCAGCGTAGCAACGCCGGCAAAGCGATCGCCCGCCACGTACGGCACGCTACAGGTCACCATATTCACAGCAGAAACCGGATCCTGATAAACCTCTGACCAACCGCAGCGATCGCGTGGTGCATTACGCACCGCGCTATACCAGCTTTCTTGCTGATAGCCGTTGCCCGCCGGCAGATTGTAATCATCAGAATAGGCCAACGCGCCGTTCGCTTGTCGCGCCCAAAAGAAACTGCGGCGCTGCACGCCAGCCGTAAACGCATCGGGTTCCGGCCATATGCCGCCCCCCGCAATGGTTTTATTGCCGCTGCTGTTGATGATTTGCGGGAAACTTTGCTGCCACAGTGCTGCATCGTGAGGTAACACTTCGGCAAGGCGCGCCATGCTAACGGCTTCGCCTTCAATGCGGATTAATTGCTGATTGAGCTGACTCACTAAATTACTGCCAGCTTGCTCAATCAGTTTATGGCTGGTCTCGATGACGCGTGGCTGACCACGCAACATCAGCACCGAGAACACCACGGCGGTGGTGACACACAGTAATAACAGGCCGCCCAAAGTCATTCGGGCAGCCAAACGGGTTGGCAACATAATTTATCCTTACTAACCGACTGCATTAACGATTGAGATAAGAAGTGCCGCTCAGCGGCGAATTGTGCGTTCCGTCACAATCGAATATCGGCAAAGCGAAGAATAAATTGAGTTTTAGATGACGATTAGATGACAAACGGCGGTTTGCCCGCCAGCATCTGCTCAATCACCTGCAACACGCCCTCTTCATTGTTGCTGGGCGCTTCGAAGCGTGCCGCGTCTTTCACCTTCTGCGGTGCGTTCGCCATGGCAAAACTGAAGCCCGATTGTTGCAACATCTCCAGATCGTTGCCGCCATCGCCAAACACCAGAATCTCGCTGCGTTCAATGCCCCAGCGCTTGCCGAGCAGATCCAATCCATGGCCTTTATGATTGCCAGGCACGATTAAATCGACCGAACCGTGCCCGCTGGAGGTCGCCGCTGCTGCACCATGATGCAGACGCTCAATGTCTGCCATCAGCGGTTCAACATAATCATCAGAAAGATTCAGCGCGAACTTGAACAGCTTATCGTCGCCCACATCTTCCAGGCGGCGAATCGGCTTGAGGCGATGGCAGTAGTGACGCATCTTCACCAGCCACTCTTCGTCAATGCCTTCAAAGTAATAAGCGCTGTCACGTCCGCACAGGATGTAGCGCAGTTCGGGATAATTGCCGTTGTGCAGCGTATCCAGCACTGCATCAATGTCCTGCCGCGAGAACGAACCACAGAACAACTCTTCGTCACAATCGATGATCCACGCGCCGTTTTCCGCCACAAAGGCGATTTCGCTGGCGATATCGGGGAAGAAGGATTTGAGTTGGTAATATTGGTTGCCGCTGGCTACCACAAATTTGATGCCGCGCTGCTTCATTTCCTGATAGCAAGCGGCAAAACGCGGGCGATTGAACTGTTTATTGTCGTCGAGAAAGGTGCCGTCCTTATCCACCGCCACCATTTTTACCACGGTCATCATCACTCCTTAACGTCTCAAAAGGAAAAACGGGTCGTATAGAGAATAACCTGGTGAGCGGATAAAGCGGAGAGAAACACGGATGGCCATCGCCATCCGTCGGGGAAATTAGTTGAAAGCGCCGTTAAGTAGGATGGCGGTGATGATACCCGTTGCGGCTGCCACCAGCACATAATTACCGTCGATATAGGCCCAATGTTCGCCACGCGGTGGTTCATACAAACCACGGCCGCGCCAATCATCTACACGATAATGTGGGCCACGGAATTCCGGCGGTGCGGGATAGCCGCGACGGAAATCATGGCCGCCCCAGGCAAAGCGATCGCCGCCATGATGCCCTTCCGGCATACGATGGTCTGCATAATGGTCGTGACGATCAGGACCAGGACCGCGGTCGTGATTGTAGCCATGATCCGGACCATGGTCGCCGCCATGATCAGGGCCACGTCCATGATCCTGATGCTGGTCGCCGCCGTGCTGCTGCCAGCGCTGATCGCCATGATCATCGGCGCGCGCTACGTTAGAAATCAGTGTGCTGCATGCAATAAGTGACGCAATAAGACTTAATGTTGTTTTTTTCATGATGTTGCCTCCAATGATAACGGCGGTTGCTGTGCCGTTGAGCATCACTATCAATTAATTGTCGGCAAAAAAGCATTTCCAAAACTCTTAAAAATCGGAAGCTTACAGGAAATTACCCCAAATTATCACTTTCTTAACGATTGTGAATTCTCTGACATAACTTGGTCCGAAATTAAGCGTGGGGAAATAGGTGAATATCGGAGGCGGAAATTAAAGAAAAACCCGATCACAAGGATCGGGAGGATAATTCAATTTCCATAAATTGCATAAGCGGGTAAACCCTACAAGAGTGAGGGTAAAACTGAAGCACACAACGCCACATCACTAGCATTGCCGGTAAACAATACCATTTAAAATTGAAAAACGCTTTCTAAAAGCACTGTTTTTCGGAAAAATACGCAAAAACAAACTAGCTATGCAAATAATATTTTGCGCAACGAATTCTAACCACAAATAAGGTCCGTGCTCTGACCAGCGCTTAATATTGTTTAAAATACATAAATTAATCATCAATTTAAAATGACAAAAAACACCATCAAAAAAAATAAAACCCTTTAAAATCAAATAAACATTAACAAACCTTGCGTCAGGCCTACGTATTGCGGCTCAAACTTCAGCGTTATTTATCATTTTATACATCGTTAATTAGAAGAAGTCAGGTAATGTGCACATTAATACAATACAGTGATTAATATCACGCTCAATATTACAGTTGTTGCGCAACACATAAATAGTGTAAGAGGCCGCGACTGCATATTTAAGGAATCAGGATAGATGGAGAGAATATTAGTCAGTGCCTGTCTGATGGGATATGCGGTGCGATATAACGGTAGCGATAAAGCACTTATCTCCAATACGCTCGCACGTTGGAGAGAGGAACAACGTTTGGTCATTCACTGTCCGGAAATGGCTGCCGGTTTGCACACGCCGCGCTTGCCTGCCGAGATCGATGGCGGCGATGCAGCACAAGTATTAGCCGGTACAGCGCGCATCCTCGAATCTGACGGCAAGGATGTTACGCAACACTATATTCTGGCAGCCTGGTTGGCGCTGCACGCCGCGCAAGCAGCTGATTGCAAATTTGCCCTGCTCACCGATGGCAGCCCAACCTGCGGCAGCCAACACATTTATGACGGCAGCTTCAGCGGCCAACAGTTACCCGGACAAGGCGTGGCCGCAGCCTTGTTGCGCCAGCATGGCATTGAGGTGTTTGCTGAATCTCAATTAGCCGAACTGGTTCAGCGCGTAGCCGCTGTGGACAAATGTCGGGTGGTTGACGCCGGATGACGCATTAACGCCGCTGCCGGACGAATCGGACGCCGCACCAGTTCACCGCTACAATTCGGGCAACACTGCGCCAACACGCCTTCGGCACAACTGACGCAGAAGGTGCATTCAAATGAACAGATACGCGCATCCATTGATTCCGGCGGCAGATCTTTATCACAGCATTCGCAGTTAGGACGTAATTCCAGCATGGCGATCTCCCATTAATTTCAGCCACCATCATCATCGCATGCGCGCACTTCTACCAAGACATCAAACGGACAAATCGGGACATGATGCTTTATAGGATCGCCATCCAGGATGACCGAATCACGCCCAATATGCCGCGTTTTAAGCGATCTCGCCTAAAAACATTACATTCTCCGCCAGGCGTTCTATAGTTCAGTCGCCCTATCGACAAACGAGACACTGTAATGCGTATTAAAGGACTTAATTTCGGCTTCTTTATCGTTATTTTGGCGATCGTCACGGTCGCATTTTTTGATGTGCTGACACCGTATTTTTCCGCCATTTTCTGGGCCGCGATTCTGGCGGTGATCTTCCATCCACTGAAATCTTTGTTACGCCGTAAAATGGGCGATCGCAACGGTTTGGCGTCGTTCGCTACGTTGCTGATTATCTGCCTGATTGTGTTCACACCGCTGGCGCTGATCACCTCTTCGATGGTGGTGGAAGTCAACACCGTGTACACCAAACTGCAAAGCAACTCGGCGCAGTTTCCTGCGGTATTTGCTGATCTGTTGCAGCATTTGCCGTCGTGGGCACAGCAATATCTGGCGGACAATCACCTCAATAATGCGCAAGAGATTCAGCAAAAACTGTCCGGTTTTGCGCTTAAAGGCGGCCAATATTTGGCGGGCAGCGCGTTCCTGATCGGCAAAGGTACCTTCACCTTCACGGTGGGCTTTGGCGTGATGCTGTATCTGCTGTTCTTCCTGCTGAAAGACGGCGCGTGGTTGGTGAATTTGATGCTGGAAGCGCTGCCGCTTTCGACTTACGTGAAACATCACCTGATGATGAAATTCGCGGCGGTATCGCGCGCCACGGTGAAAGGCACGGTAGTGGTTGCGGTGGTGCAAGGGATTCTTGGCGGTATCGCCTTCTGGATCACTGGCATCGACGGCAGCTTGTTGTGGGGCACCTTGATGGCGTTCTTGTCGCTGATTCCAGCGGTAGGTTCGGCGATCGTTTGGGTTCCGGCAACCATCTTCTTCTTCGCCACCAGCGCTATCTGGAAAGCGCTGTTCCTGATTGGCTTCTTCGTGGTGGTGGTTGGCCTGGTGGATAACATTCTGCGCCCGCTGCTGGTCGGCAAAGACACCAAAATGCCTGATTATCTGATTCTGATTTCGACACTTGGCGGCATGGAAGTTTACGGCATCAATGGTTTCGTGATTGGCCCGCTGATCGCCGCACTGTTTATTGCCTGCTGGAATCTGCTTTCCGGCCGCGATAATCAAGAGAACTCAGAAGAGATTGATGAAGAGTTTATCGAAGAAGGTAAAACGCGCGAGGAAGAGGGAAAAGCCCGCGAGTAACGGTTAAGCAACGTCAGGCCGCCAGGGAAGGCGGCTGTGCGATGAACCCGCGCGTGGAATTTGCTATCATCGCTGCATTGATTACCGCTTGCATTGAGACGAGACACAACATGTCCATGGATTCATCCCTAGCGCGTGCAGATCAGGTGCTGTCAGTGTTTGATTTTGACGGCACGCTGACCATTCACGACAGCTTCATCCCGTTCCTGCGCTTTAGCTTTGGCAAACGCGTCTTCGCACGCAAAATCGCCCGCTTGGCGCTGCCAACGCTGCGCTGCATGCGCAAAAAGCTGACGCGCGATGAGTTGAAAGAAGTGCTGATTCACACCTTCTTAACCGGCGTTGAAGAAAAATGGCTGCGCCAGCAAGCGCAGCTGTTTTGCACCGCCAACTGGAATAAGTTGATGCGTCCGGCGGGATTGTTGGCAGTTGCCGCTGAAGTCAATTCCAGCGCAGAAGTGACCATCTGTTCGGCTTCCCCGGCGATGGTGTTAGAGCCTTTTGCCGAACGTTTGGGCATCAAGTTGATTGGCACTCAACTGGAAGTGGTTGATGGCGTTCTTACCGGCAAAATCACCGGACATAACTGCCGCTGCGGACAAAAAGTCCAGCGCCTCGAAAGCGTCTACGGCCCGCTGCACAATTACCATCTTCGCGCCTGGGGCGATACGCGCGGCGACTTCGAACTGCTCGCCGCCGCGCAAGATCCGCACTGGCGTCACTTCCATCCAACCTGGAAGAAACGCCGCGTGCCGATGGAAAAACTGCGCATGCTGCGTCTGGATCCCTAGTCGATTAATAGATGCGGTCAGCTTTGGCCGCATCCAGCCACGGTTTAAACTCTTCCAACAGCAAATCGTACAAGCGGTCTTCCGCCAAACTGGCAAAGTTATCGATGGCAAAGAAATGCGTGTTATCGATGCGGCGATCCAAGAAGTCATCCAACTCCTGCAAAATGCCGTAATTATTGCCGCCGAGACCAACAAATTTCCAGAAGATCGGATAGTTCGCCGAGCGGCGAATTGCGTCTTTAATAGCGCGGGTTTTGCTGATGCCACCATCGGTGATAAACACCACGTAAACTGGCAAATCGCTGTGGCGGAAAGTATCAATCAACTCTTCCATCACCGGCGGTTCATTGTTGGTGCCGCCCAATTTGGGCAGGATTTCCCACGCTGATTTCTTTTCACCGCGCTGAATGTTAGTGATGTAACCATCGAGATTATCCAGCGTCACATCGGCATATTTGGCGTGCTGCTGGGCAAAACCCCAGACATCCATCGAACCGTCATCGTCAAACTGCACAGCCAGCACCGCAATGCGATCCAACACCGCCTGCACGTTGCCTTTGCTGAACTGGTTTTTCATCGAACCCGATGCATCCAGCACAAACGCCACTTTGGCTTTTACGCCCTGAAGCTGATATTTGCTCAAGCTGACGCTGGCGTTTTTCGCCAAACTCACCAATCTTGGCGCTTTCTGTTCGAGCTTTTTCTCCAGGCTTACCACGCTGGGCGCAGCAATCGGCGCGGGCTGTGCCACATCGACACCAAAATTGCGCGCCAACGGTTCCAGACCTCCGTTGAATCCCTGCCCTAACGCGCGCAACTTCCAGCCGTCATTGTGACGATAGACTTCGGCGAGAATCAGCGCTTTCTCGCTGCGTCCGTGCGTTTCAGGATTGAATTGCGCGATATTCTCTGCGCTGAAATGGATGCTGTCCAACGCGGCGAGCGTTGCATCACCATCGATTACCATGGTGATGGCAATTTTGCTCACACTGGCAGCGATTTTTGTTAGATCCAGTGAAACCGTGCTGGCGTGCGATGTGCTGTGCAGAACCACGCTGCGATTGGCCGTAGCAGGTTGATTGAAGAAGATAAAGTCGTCGTCCCCGCTAACTTTCCCTGTGGCATTGAGCAGAAAAACGCTGGTATCAATTTCACCTTTGAACGCTGACGACAGCTCATAGTTGAGTCGCAACGTTAACACGCTGCTGTTCAGCGCCATATTCTGACCCGGTTGTAACATCATCTTTTCAACCTCCTGTTTTCGATGTGTAGCTGAAATCCACGCCAAATCTCGTAGGGTCGCCATTTATGGTGACCGATTAACGCTTAACTGCCGGAAAATGCGCAATAAAAAGCCCCGGACATGCCGAGGCTCAGCTAACGTATTGGCTAAATCACACGCTCACGCCGTGCTGCGAAGCCAGCGCGGCCAGGCCGCCTGCAAAGCCCTGACCAACGGCTTTAAATTTCCATTCGCTGCCGTTGCGATACAGTTCACCGAACACCATCGCGGTTTCGGTAGAGGCATCTTCAGACAGATCGAAACGTGCGATCTCTGCGCCGTTGTCATTGTTGAAGATACGCATGAAGCTGTTGCTGACCATGCCGAAGTTCTGCTTACGTGCTTCCGCATCGTAAATCGTCACCGCGAACACCAGCTTCTTCACCTCGGCTGGCACTTTCGACAAGGTCACTTTGACCTGCTCGTCATCGCCTTCGCCCGCGCCAGTGCGGTTATCGCCCTGATGCTCAACTGAGCCGCAGCTGCTGTTTTTGTTGTTGAAGAAGATAAAGCTGCTGTCGCTCAGCACTTTACCGTCGTCACCCACCATAAAGACTGAAGCGTCGAGGTCGAAATCCTGACCGTCGGTGACACGTGCATCCCAACCCAAACCCGCCATGGCTACGTTCATGGTCGGTGCTTCTTTCGTCAGGGAAACGTTACCGCCTTTTACTAAAGAAACTGCCATTGTAAAGCTCCTGCTGTGTATTGAGGGATGCGGGCAGCGCGCGGCTGCCCGTTAAAGCTATTACGAAGCGTTGATGCCGTATTGCGCACAAACAGACGCCAAACCGCCGGCGTAGCCTTGGCCTACCGCGCGGAATTTCCACTCGGCGCCATTGCGATACAGCTCACCGAACAGCATTGCGGTTTCGGTTGAAGCATCTTCAGTCAGATCGTAACGCGCCACTTCGCTGCGGTTGTCGTCGTTAACCAGACGAATGAAGGCACCAGAAACCTGGCCGAAGCTCTGACGACGGGTTTGCGCATCGTGGATGGTGACCACGAAGACGATCTTGTCGACATCGGCTGGAATCATATCCAGTTTGATTTTCAGTGACTCATCATCGCCGTCGCCTTCGCCGGTACGGTTATCACCGGTGTGCGTCACGGAACCGTCAGAAGAAACCAGGTTGTTGTAGAAAATGAAGTCAGCGTCGCCGCGCACTTTGCCGCTGGCAGAGAGCAAGAAAGCTGACGCATCAAGGTCAAAGTCCTGACCATCGGTGGAACGTGCATCCCAGCCAAGGCCAACGAGGACGTTTTTCATGGTTGGTGCCGCTTTGCTCAGCGAAACGTTACCGCCTTTAGATAGAGAAACGCTCATTGTAATTACCTCTTGGTTAATGATTTTTCAGGTTCAACACAGGAAGAAGATCAGTTCTCTTCTTTTTCCTCGGGCTTCCCGGGGAACATCACGCTCAACACAATACCGACCGCCAACACACCCAAGACCACAAACAGGCTGGTGCTAGCAGAGATGCTGTAACCGTGATGCCAGATATGATCGGACGCGTTCAGACCCAGTTTCAGCGCGATGAAGAACAGCAGCACAATCACCGCTTTCTCCAGGTGAACCAGATACTGTTTCAACGCTTCCAGCACGAAGTACAGGGTACGCAGGCCGAGAATGGCGAACATCATGGCGCTGTAGACGATCAGCGGCTCGCGGCTCACAGCAATAATCGCTGGAACGGAATCGAAGGCGAACATCACGTCAGAAAGCTCAACCACTGCCACACACAGCATCAACGGCGTGGCGTACAGCGCGGCTTTCTTGCCACGGCCAATGGTCACGTCTTTGTTTTCAGGCTTTTGCAGCTCAGCATCGACCTCTTTCTGGTTCAGCAGGAACGCGTTGCCGCGCATTTTTGGCCAGATCGGGAAGAATTTTTTCACCATGCGATAAGCCAGATGCTGCGAGTAATCTTCGATTTCGTCGCTGTCATCACCGCTTTTCAGCATCATCACCGCCGTCCACGCTACGATCAGCGCAAACACGATTTCGACGTACGGACCCAGGCTCAGCAAGCCCGTACCAATGGCCACGAAGATGCCGCGGAACACGATGGCGCCGATGATGCCCCAATAGAGCACGCGATGGCGGTAGCGATCCGGCACAGCAAACCACGAGAAGATCGCCATCATCACGAACAGGTTATCGACGGAGAGCACTTTCTCCAGCGCGTAACCGGTGACGAACAGGCTGGCAACTTCAGCGCCGTGATGGATATAGAGGAAGCCGGCGAAACCCATCGCCACCGCAACCCAGAACACCGACCACAACGCCGCGCTTTTCAGCGAAATCGGCTTATCGCCGCGGTGCATAAACAGGTCGATAAAAATAGCGCCCACTGACAGTGCGATAAACACCGCGACCGTTTCAGCCGGGAAGCCAATATGCGTAGAAACCATGATTAACCCTTTAAGGACAAAAAATTACAGCCCAAACTCTGCTGGTTCGAAGCCCAAAGCCAGCGCGATTTCACGCACCGCTTTCTGCTCGTCAGCATCAAAATCGCCGTCGCTTTTACCGACCGCAATACCGACACGGATCGCCAACTGCGCGGCTTCCGGTTGATCTTTTAACGCCATGATGTACTTCATGGTTTCGCCCTTGCCGATTTCCAAATCGAAATCGAAGCTGGTCACTAGCTTGTTGAAGAAATCGATCACTTCGTTGGTATCGAACACTTTCAGCTCATCGGAGGCGCGCAGAAAACCAATCATCTTCTGCTTCTCTTCCGCACTCACGCCGCCGTCAGCAACGGCGATGCGTGCACACACCGCCACCGTACCTTGCATAAACTTTTTATTTTTGAAGCGGCTAACCTGCTTGGTTAACTCGTCGCGGCCAGAATTAAATGCGCCTTTAACCTTGTTGAAGAAACTCATAGTAAACCCTCTGCCTGTAATTATTTTGAGCCTGCACGCCAGTTGAATCCCCAACCAAACGCTTTATCCATTTCGGAATGGCCGTTGAAGAACTGGTTGATGCGCTCAACGCGAATGCTGCCGTTCTCATTCATCAGACGCGCAATCGCACACATGTTGCGACGGTTTTCCCCTTCGGTCAGACGTGTTTCAATCGGCGGCTGATCGGGAATGTGCAACGTCACCACGCCATCGGTTTTGTCCCAGCTGGCAACGCCTTCGTAGATGAAGGCAAAGATCAGCACTTCACGGATCTCTTTCCATTCGCGACCGTTGATGTGCATCCATTCGCCATCGCTGACTTCACCGGTACGATCGTCGCCCTGCAAGTGTACGAAAGGTTTGGCATGCATGGCGCCAAAGTTGCCACCTAATGCCTGAATCACGCCACGCGACCCGTCTTGCAGTTCAACAAAAGCGCCAAGATCGAGATCCACGCCTTTGTTGCCGCCGCCAAACAATCCACGGAAGCCACCACCGCCGCTGCTGGTTTCGCGATGCCAGTTGAGGTTGATACGGATCTCGCCGAAGTTGTCGCGCTTGGTCAGGCTGATCGCCGGTTTCTCTTTGGTCAGTGAAACCTTGCTCAGATTGATTTTGCTCGGCGCAGGTGCGGGAGCCGGTGCAGCTTGCGGTGCAGGCGCTGGCGTCGGAGCTGGCTCCGCCACATCCACGCCAAAGTGTTCCGCCAATGGCTTTAAGCCACCGTTGAAACCTTGTGCGATAAAGCGGAATTTCCAATCATTGTTGCGACGATAAAGTTCGCCGAGAATCAATGCCGCTTCCTGACGTCCCACCAGCTCAACGCTGCCGTTCATCAGCACTTCACCGCTCTGCTCCACCTGAATCGCTAAGCGTTGCAGGCTCGATACATTTCTGCCGCCGTCGCAGGTCACGGTGAAGGCAACTTTCTGCACCTCTGGACGCAAGCGGCTGAGATCCACGGTAAACGCGCTGTTATTGCCTTCGTTTTTCAGGCTGATGGTGCGGTCATCGTTATCCGGCTGGCCGTAAAACACCATGTCGGCATCGCCATTCACTTTGCCGCTGGCAAACAGGCGAAAGGCGGAAGCATCCACCGCGCCGCCAGACAGAACGCGCACCGTCAGTTGGTTAGCGGGAACGGGAGCATTGCTCCCCGGCGTCATGTTCATTAGCGCACCACTGCGGCAACGATGTCGTTTTGCATCGCTTCGATAGTGCGACCGGCGCTAGCGCGGCCATGTGCGGTAAAGTCCCACAATCCGCCGTTGCGATGCAGTGAAGCGATCACGATGCCGGTGTGGTTACCTTGTTCATTGAGCTGATATGTTGCCAGCTCTTTACCGTTTTGATCGACCACGCGGCAGAAGGCGTTCTCGACTTCGTTAAAGGTTTGGCCCTGGAAGCTGTTGACGGTGAACGCAAGGTATTCGACGTTGGCAGGCAGACGCGACAATTCGACGTTGATCACTTCATCGTCGCCGTCACCTTCGCCGGTGCGGTTATCACCGCTGTGTTTCACTGCGCCGCATTGGGAGGTTAATGCGCGGAACCAAATGGTATCGATGGCATTACCGGATTGATCCAATAATATGCAGCTGGCATCGAGATCGATAGCATCACTGCCGCCGCCAAAAAGCTTATTTAAAAAGCCTTTCTTTTGAATGGGATCCCAGCCTAAGCCGAAATGTAATTTATTCAGCGAAGCGGTTTGTTTGCTGAGTGATACCGTTTGATTCTTAGCGAGTGAAACCATGTCATAATTCCTTCAAACAGGTTTGAAAAGGTTTTTTATATTTACGTCTAATTCCATGAGGGCAAAATCATATCATGATGTTATTGGCTCACAAGATTATTTTCATAGCAATTTCTTGAAACAAGTTAACCCATTGAATTTCGACATTTTATCCAGATATTCCTTAAGAATTAAGCCAGACAAACCTGACGATTCTTTACACTAAAATTCATAAGGTTACATTGAAGTAAAGAATCATATTATGATTGACTTAAAATCATGCGCTCCCTACACTCGCCAATCAAAACCTAGCCTTATAAATCCTGCGGAAATAATCAGAAATGCCTTACAAGATTTGGCTTACGGAAGGTTTATCCTCCCAACGCGATATTATTAATGGCATTAAATTAACGGCTAAAAAACACCAGGCCGAAATATTCATTTATGCGTCACATAAACATCAACGTAATGAAATTCTTTCGCTGGCTGATTACGCAATAATCGAACCGGTAGACAATAGTCAGCGTCTCGAATTTATTCTTAATACAATTAATAAATATAATATTCAGGCTATTCATGCTGCGCGCCATGCGCATTGGTATGAAACCCATCGTCAACAGATTGAGGCCAGCGGTGCGCGCTTAACAACCGGCGCACGCGATGTGGCGATGCTCGATCTTGCCGACGATAAAGTCGCCTTCGCCCAACGCATGCAAAGCTTTAATCTGCCAGTGGTGCCTTCGCTGCGCGTTGAAACGCCGGCGCAATTGCGTGAATTGATCGCCGCACAACCATTTGGCGATCTGCCGCTGTGCGTGAAACCGGTAACCGGCATTTATGGCATGGGATTCTGGCAGTTTGATGAACGCGTCTCGCCGATGGCGGCGTTTACCCATCCCGATGCACGCCGGGTGAATGCACAGTTTTATCTCCAGGCGCTGGAAGCCGCGCCCAGCATGGAGCCTTTGGTATTGATGCCGTATTTACCTGGCCCGGAATACTCTGTCGATATGCTGGTGGAAAACGGCGAAGTATTGGCAGCAGTGGCGCGACGCAAAGAAGGCGCGCTGCAATATCTGGAGAACTGCGGCGCGGCGTTTGAGCTGGCAAAAGCCTGCGCCAGCGCGATGGGCGCGGATGGTTTGGTCAACGTGCAAACGCGTAACGATGCCAGCGGCAATCCGCTGTTATTGGAAATTAACCTGCGCCCTTCTGGCGGCATTGGCTATACGCGTTTCAGCGGCGTAAATATTCCCGGCTTGTTTGCCCTGCGCCAACTAGGCTTGATCAATCAGCAACAGGTCATTGATCAATCCCGCCGTGATTTCTCTCCTGCCACCGTGCGCGCCATCAGCGATGTAGTGGCTTACGACGCCGTCCTCGCCAACCAGCTTCAATAAGGAACTCTCCATGAATACGCTCTGGAGCAGGACGCTATCCTGCGGCACATTAAGCGTCACCCCAACCGGCGGCATCAGCGCCATCGACGATCTGTTTGAGATCGCCGAGCGCCGCAATCCCAAGCGCGCATTTCTGTTCGTCAGCAAGGTGCTGGGCCGCCACATTCCGGTCAATCCGAACAAAATGCGCGCGGTGTATCGCCAACTGGCCGAGCAATTCCCGCCGGTGTCAAACGGCCCAACGCTGTTTATTGGTATGGCGGAAACCGCGGTTGGTTTAGGGGCTGGCGTGTTTGATGAAGTCCGCAAGCGCGTCAGCGAGCCGGTTTATCTCACGTCAACGCGCCATCCGCAGCAGGCCGAATTGCTGTGCGAATTTAAAGAGAATCACAGCCACGCTACCGATCATCTGATCTATCTGCCCGATGATGCGCAACTGCGCCAGCGCGTGCTGAACGCGCGCACCTTGGTGATGATTGATGATGAAGCCACCACCGGAAACACCTTTATTAATTTGCTCGAAGCGCTGCGTAATGATGGCGGATTGCAACACATCGAACAGGTGATCGCCGTGACCTTAACTGACTGGAGCGGCGACGCGTTAGCCATACGCAGCCCGCTGCCGGTACGCACCGTATCGCTGGTGCAAGGTGATTGGCATTGGCAACAAGATCCTGATGCCGCACTGCCGCCAATGCCCGCCGTGGCACTTAACGATGCAGCAACGGTGACGATCACCGGCAAACAGCGCTGGGGCCGACTGGGCATGGCCGCACCCGCTGGCGATTTGGGCCAGCATATTCAGGCAGAGCCGGGCGAAAAGATTTTGGTGCTCGGCAGCAGCGAATTTGTCTGGGAACCGTTTTTGCTGGCCGAACGGCTGGCGGCGCAAGGCGCAGACGTCAAGTACAGCTCAACCACGCGTTCGCCGATTGCTACTGGCTTTGCCATCGAATCAGCCATCGCCTTCACCGATAACTACGGCCTCGGCATCGCCAACTTCGTTTACAACGTGGCGCACCAGCAATTTGACCGCATCATTTTATGCATCGAAACGCCGCTCAGCAGCATCGATCCCCATTTAACCGCCGCGTTAGCCAAGGTTGCACCACAAGTTGAGGTGATCTGCGATGAATAAACCGGTGATTTTTTCCGACCTCGACGACACGCTATTCCAGACGCGGCGCAAAATGGTTGATGAGCTGGATCTTGAGCCGTTCCGCACCGGCGCGCTGGATCTCAGCTTGCAGCCGCGCAGCTTTATGACCGAAGAACAAGCCATGCTGGTCGATTGGATGCTGGAACACGCGGTTCTGATCCCGGTTACCGCACGCGGTACCGAAGAGATCGCGCGCGTGCAAATCCCGTTCCGTTCGTGGGCGGTCACTACGCACGGCGCGGTGATCCTCAATCCGCAAGGCGAGGAAGACGCCGAATGGCGCGCGCTGATGCTGGAAAAACTCAATCCCTACGGTCCGGCGCTGCTCTCGATGCAGCAGGCGATCACCGATCTGATGGCCGAACGCGCGATTAACGGCTGGGCGCGCATCAACTATGAATATGGCGTTACGCCGATCTACTTAGTGATGAAGCATCGTGACAGCACGCGCCTCGACGAGTTGTACGCCATCGCCGATGAAATCGAACAGCGCTTCCCCACTACCGGTTATTACATCCATCGCAACAGCAATAACGTGGCGTGGCTGCCGAACGTGGTGGAAAAAGGTCTGGCGGTCAGTTTCCTGCTGGAAAAACTGCGCCAACAGCGCGGCGTATTCCCGGTGATCGGTCTCGGCGACAGCCTGAGCGATCATCGCTTTATGAAGCTGTGCAGTTGGTACGGTATGCCACGCCAAAGCCAGTTTGCCGACCGCATCAACCAATCCCTTTTCGGAGAACAAACTCATGGCGAATAACCAGCCTTTCTCTGGATCGTACCTACCCGGCGACGTTGAATTCTTGCTCAAGCCGGTTGAGATCGACATGACGCCGGTCGATCAAAAAGAACAGCTGATTCAGTCTGGCGCGCGCCACTATTCCGAGATGTTGAGCCAGGAACCGGAACCAACGCGCTGGCATCTGGATCTGTTTGCACGCGCGCTGGATCAAGGCGCGGGACGTCTGGCGAAAGAAGTCGCGATGCTGGCCAATGCGCTGGCAAAACAGTTTGGCGATACGCCGATTGTGCTGGCGAGTTTGGTGCGTGCAGGCGTGCCGCTCGGCGTAATGCTGCAACAGGCGCTGCGTGCGATGGGCCGCGAATCCTACCATTACGGCATCAGCATCATCCGCGATCGTGGCATTGATAACGCCGCGCTGGCGATCATCGAAGCGCGCCACGGCACCGACGGCATTGTATTTGTCGATGGCTGGACCGGCAAAGGCGCCATCACCGGCGAACTGATCCGCAGCCTCAAACAGCGCCCTGGCTATCCGGCACAACCGCGTTTGGTGGTGCTGGCCGATCCGTGCGGCCGCGCGTGGCTCTCAGCTAGCGATGATGATTGGCTGATCCCATTTGGCATTATGGGCGCGCCGGTTTCGGGATTGATCTCGCGCTCGCTGTGGTCAGAAACCGGCTTGCACGGCTGCGTGCAGTGCGACCATCTGGCACAATTCGATTGTAGCCAGCAACTGGTTGAAACCGTTGCGGAATATGCGCGCACGCTGGATATCAGCGCCCTGCCCGCTTGCCCGCAAGATCCGCAGCATCAACAACAGTTAGTGGCGCAAAGTGACGCGGTGATCGCGCAACTGGCGGCACGTTATCAGGTCAACAGCATCAATCGCATCAAACCGGGCATCGCCGAAGCCACGCGCGCCGTATTGCGCCGCGTGCCGGATCAGGTACTGGTGCGTTCGGTGGACGATCCCGATGTGGCGCTACTGGTCTATCTGGCGCAGCAAAAAGGGTTGAACATCACCGACGCGGGCGCCGATTTGGGGCAATACCGCGCCGTGACCATCATCAAAAAGGTGCTGTGATGAACGCCCGCCTCTCGCCGTGGCGTTTGGGTGCCACGCTCTACATGCCCGCGGTGCGCAGCGACATCGTCGATGTGATTGTTAACCATAAAATCAACGGCCTGCGCTCGCTGGTGATCTGCCTGGAAGATGCGGTGAGCGACGCGGATCTGCCGCAAGCGCTGCACAATCTTCAGCACATTCTGCGTGAATTGAATGCCGCGATGCGCAGCCATGGTAACGCGCATTGGCCGCTGGTGTTTATCCGTCCGCGTAACAGCACAATGGGCGCGTGGCTGGTCGAAAACCTCGACCTCAGCGCAGTAGACGGTTTGGTGCTGCCGAAATTCACCGCCGATTCGCTGCCAACGTGGTGGAAAATCCTCGAACACAGCCATTTGTGCCTGATGCCGACGCTGGAAACCAGTGAAGTGTTCGACGTAACCGCGATGCGCGAACTGGCGCTGACGCTGCAAAACCATGCGTGCCGCTCACGCGTTATCGCCCTGCGCATCGGCGGCAACGACTTGATGAATGTGCTCTCGCTGCGCCGCTCGCGCCAGTTCACGCTGTATGACGGCCCAATGGGTTACACCATTAAAATGCTGGTGGCGGTATTCTCGGCGCGTGATTTCGCCCTCACCGCACCGGTGTGCGAGCACATCGATGATCAACAGATTATGGATCACGAACTGGCGCTGGATATCGCGCACGGCCTGGTCGGCAAAACCGCTATTCACCCCAGCCAGATTGGCAAGATTCACGAGATGTTGATGGTCTCAGCCAGCGATCACGCCGATGCGCTGCGCATCCTCAACTCCAGCCAGGCGGTATTTAAATCGCAAGGCGCAATGTGCGAACCCGCCACGCACCGCCGCTGGGCCGCCGCCATTCTCGCGCGCGCGCAAGAATACGGCATCGCGCCAGATTCACGATCCGATGGCGCGTTGATGTTGGTGACTTAAGTTCTTGTGCGATTTGACACGGATTCGTCAAACCGCACAGTCCGTAACGGCGCGATTTGATACGGATTCATTAAACCGCACAGTCCGTAGCGGCGCGATTTATCGCGTTGTTTTGACCTTAAAATCAAACGCAACACTTTTTCGGAACCCATTTACCTGATATTTAGAAACTCCCTGATACTGTCGGACATTGTTTGCCAGGAGGGCGATAAAGACCACTGACCACCAACCAGGCCTCAATCGACCATGCAACTCAGTACCCGACAGACACGCGTTTTCATGCTCGCCTCACTGCTCAGCAGCGGCAAACCCATCGCCTCCAGCCGCATGCTCACCGAGCTCAACTGCTCCGAACCCACGCTCACCCGCGCGCTCAAAGAACTGCGCGAATCCTGGTCAGCGGAAATCAAATACATCCGCGTTACGCACTGCTACCAATTAATCGATGCCGGCAAGCTGGATAAGAAAAGCCTGCGCCATATTAATGAAGCGCTAAAGCTCAACGCCGAACGGCAACACAGCGAAACCGTCAGCCGCGTGTTTCTGGATAAAGAGAAAAAGAAAGCGGTGTCGCTGTCGTTGAGGATGTCCGTTTTGAGGAAGATTGATCAAGTTGTAAGACTGAGTGACACGACGAGAAGTGATGCGGTGGAAATGCTGGTTGAAAGCGGGTTGGATGAGTTGATTGAGAAGTTAATGTGCAAAAAGAATGAGTTCAAACGGCAGCAATAATTCACCAGCTGGTTAATAGCGCTTTTAGGCGCGATGATTTCCAACTAATTTCAGCGATGCAAAACCTACCTCAGACCTTAAATGTTAAATGGACCTTATAGACTTTGGCATCGTCCCCAAACATCCCACATCTGTTAACGTAATCACGTTTCGTGTATCGATATTTCCATAAGTAACATTCACATCTTCGCACCGCATAATGACTAAAGTAGAAGCAGCCTTTCCTTTTATCTACCACGATGAAAACCAATTAAAATCAATTAATAACATTACTTTTCCGCAGTAACTGAATCGCGTTAAAGCTACTTTTAATATCGAATGTAAAACCGCGTTAAAAATTGGAATCCTGTTTCACAAACTCAAATTGTTAGTTTGATCAACTATCACTCAATGTAATATCATCAGTGCCGCTGATAGGTATAGACCACATTTTGCTCAGCTAAGTAAGCCGCGTGAGCAACAGCAATTCCCCGATTGAAATGATGATTGGGTTAATGGATTAACCATGTTCAGGCGTTACCAGGAAGGTGCCCATGACGTTTTCACAACACAACATCACAGCCAATACTCTCGATGTGCTGATGCAGGATACCTGGCTGTTGGCGCTCGCTGTGCGCAATGGGCAATCCATCACGGTTGATGATGCGCTCTACCAGCGCTGTTTCCATACGATTCAACAGGTTCAGGATCAACTCACTACAGCGGGAGCCCCCGCCTCTCTCTGCGAAGAAATTAAATTCGCGCACTGCGTGTTTCTCGACGAACTGATCATGACCATTCCGGAAGTTGATATCTCAGCCTGGTGGAAACGCACACCTTTGCAGGGGCACTTTCTCGGGCATCTCAATGGTGGTGAGCATTTCTACGAACACATCAAAAAACTGCTTCGTGAACCAGCACCTGCAGAAGTGTTGCTGGTTTGCTACCAACGCATGCTGAAGTTTGGCTATGTGGGTAAGTATCGTGTTGAAAACGACAATGACCGCCTGTTCCTGTTACAGCAACTAGATAAGCGGTTACCGAACCTAGCGGAATCGGCCTCTTATCAGGACATTATTCTCTGTAGCGGCCCTGCAGAAATGCATGGGTGGCGCTCGCCGCAGATAGCGTTTATTTCACTGCTTTTACTCACTGCGGGAATGTGGGGTGGATTGAGGTTGTTTTTACTGGCTCAGTGACTGAGCTGAAACAAGGATAAATGGGAAGGAAGCCATGGGCATTGCGGATTACATCATTGAGAGTGGTAAATACGGAGCTTATAACCATTATCAGCTCCGGCTGAAAAAACTCAGCCAGGAGCGCCCGGATATTCAGATTTCAGTGTTGAAGTTCAGCGGCAGTGAAGCGCTAAGTCAGATCCCCCGTTATGAGATTGAATTTACCAGCACCACCCGTGATATCCCTGCCACGCTGCTGATCAACTACTCTGCTGAAATGCTGATGTATCCGGATGGCAAACCCTGGGAAAAACTAACTCCGCGCATCGTGCCTGGCATTATCACGCAATTCCGCCAGTACAATACCAGTGCCGACCAGACCCATTACAGCGTTGTGCTTGAGCACAAGATGGTGCGCATGAAACAGGGGCGCAACAGTGCAGTTTACCTCAATGACAGCATTATCAGCCTGACTGAAAAGACGCTGGAAGATCATCTAATTGACCGGCTGGGCTTTGCCCTGAAGCTCAACACTCGCTATCCGCTGCGCGACTTTATGATGCAGTATGAAGAGTCCGATTATGCGCATATTGCCCGGCGTCTGGCCGATGCTGGTGTATCGTTTTATCGCCAGTATGATGAAGAAAGCAATGAGGATGCCATCATCCTCACTGACAACGGACAGGGCTGGATAAAGGGACCAGCAATCCCATTCCGCCATCCTTCCGGGCTGTTTGACGGGGGCCTGGAATCAGTTTGGGATATGCAAGCCGTCCACAATGCTGTGCCGAAGCAAGTAAGCGTCAATGATGACAATTACCGTGTTGCCCAGAGCGACATGAAAGCGGAAGCCAGAACCAGCGAGGAGTATCGCGCATTACGTGGCACTGATAATCGTTGGGCAGAAAATTATCCCGATGCCGGAAAAGCGTATGAGGAACAACCCGGCCAGGGCATCTGGTATGCAGGTATTCGTAGTGAACGTCATCTCAGTACGCTGGTGACATTTGAGGGTAAATCCAACTGCATGACGCTGCGTCCAGGGATGATCATCACTACGCCGGGGAAGGTGTGGCCGGATGCTCCCGAAGGGCTGCTTATTGTCTCTACTGACTGTGAAAATATCTCCCGCGATTCCGCTTATTTCATCACTTTCACGGCTGTTCCCTGGAGTCGTGATTACACCTGGCGACCCGAGGAATTGTCCTGGCCGACCATTAGCGGAACGTTGCCTGCCCGCGTGTCATCAACGCAGGAAAATGATACCTATTCCCACATTGATGCTCAGGGCCGTTATCGCATTCGCTTCGATCTTGACCGAGATGAGTGGCAGAAGGGTTTTGAAAGCTGCTGGATACGCCTGGCAAAACCTTATGCAGGAGGAGAATACGGTTTCCACTGGCCGCTGATGGATGGAACCGCCGTGATGGTGGCATTTGAAAGCGGTGACATTGACCGCCCGTACATCGCCCATGTGATGCACGATTCCCGCCATGCTGACCATGTTGCCCAGCAGAACCACAAACGTAACATTCTGCTGACCCCGGCGAAAAACACTCTGCTGATGGATGACTGGCGCGAGCATGAGTTTATCCGGCTCAGCACCCCGCACTCCGGTATCAGTGAGCTGAATCTCGGCAGCCTGGTCGATAAAGAGAAGGCGCTGCGCGGTGAAGGAGCCGAGCTGCGTACCGATGCTCACATTGCTTTGCGCGGTGCCAAAGGTGTACTGCTCACCAGCGAGCCCCGTCCCAAAGCGGAAGGCCAGCAGTTGGATATGGCCGCAACAATTGCGCAACTGGAAAAGGCGCTGGCGCTGGCGAAAACGCTGGAGCAGGCAGCCGGTATGGCGCAGGCATCACCGGCAGACACTGCCGCTCAGCAGGCGTTAAACATTTCTCTGAACACTTTAAAAGATCCCGGCGTACTGGTGCATGGCGAAGCCGGGATCGCACAAACCACGCCAGAATCGCTCCAGCACACCGCAGGAAAAAATTTGATTGCCTCCGCCGGGCAGGATGCCAGCTTCAGCGTGTTCCGCCAGTTCTCCGTTGCCGCAGGTCAGATGGTTTCATTGTTTGCCCATAAGTTCGGCATGAAGTTGATTGCCGCTGCAGGCAAGGTGCAGATACAGGCGCAGAAGGATCAGATGGAACTGACCTCGTTCGCTGATATGCAGATAACCAGCACCAATGGCCGGATTGTGCTTAATGCCAAACAGGAATTGCTACTGATGTGCGGTGGGGCCGGTATTCGCATTAAAGATGGTGTGATTGAAGAGCTGGGCCCTACCCGCATCGTGCAGAAAACCCCGAATCTTGTGTACCAGGGGGGCGACAGCATCAACCAGGCCATGCCATCGTTTAAAGAAGGTGAGTATGCGCTGAAGTACCGATTGCACATGGAAGGCGATCCCGAACATATCCTTAAAAATCAAAAGTTCCGGATTCACCGTCAGGACGGTTCGGTGCTTGAAGGCATTACGGATGAGAACGGAGAGTCTCAGCTACTGAGCATGCATGAGCTGGAAAATGCAGCCCTTGAGCTCATCAAAGGAGTGAAGCCATGAAAGATGATAAGCGCAACCCACAGTTTTTATCGAAAAACGATGTTTGCCGTCCGGCTGATAGCGGTGAGATGACCATACAAAACTGTGGGGTTAAACCCCCTCTGCCTTGTATTGTTATTCTGGTACATGGCGTAAACGATGTAGGTGAAGCCTATGAAAATCAGGATATTGGGATTTGCGCCGGTCTGAATGACCGTTTAGGCAGAACGGATTTGCATCCTCATGAATGGAAAACACATGAGTTTATGATCTCGGATGCTAATGGGCGTATCTTGACAAAAACCTGCTCGGTGACGGATCAGACCTGTATTGGTGAGGTTAATCGCTCTCCGATAATTCCATTCTACTGGGGTTATAAACCTGTAGATCACGCGGCTTTCGTTGCCGACCAGCAGCGCTACCGGGAAGAACTGCGAAAAAACAGAAATGCCACCGACCTGGCCTACGATACGTATAAAGAGGATGATGCCCGCATTATAAGGAATCACGATAATGCCAATATTGATAACCTGAGGAACTGGCTAGATCCTGCTTCAGCGAAAGGTGGTGGAACTTTTGCTAATGCCACCACCTGTATTCCGGATATGTTTGGTCCGGGTGCTACTGGCAAAATCATCGCGATTATCGGTAAGTTTAAGTCTCGAACGGAGGCCTTCGGTCTGAATAAAAAGGACTGGAGCCATCCGATTTATCAGAACCCCCATCGTATATACCAGGCTTACGCTGCCCGGCGTCTGGCAGATTTGATTCTTGCTATTCGGCAAAACGAATCCACCAAAAACGATACCATCAACATTGTTGCTCATAGTCAGGGCACACTCATTACCATTCTGGCCAATATGTGGGTCAAAGCCGAAGGGGCGGCACCTGCAGATTGTGCGGTGTTGAACCATTCTCCTTACTCGCTGGAAAGCCGAATTCTGGAAGATACGCTTCCCGGAAACCAACAATCCTCTGCTGGTAGGCAAAAAACGCTGGCGAATTTTTGTCGTCTGATGGCGGCGAACTCTCGCTATCAGTCAGGAAATCCGGCTCATGATACCGCCTATATTCAGGACATCACCGACACGGGCTGCCTGGCGTTAAAAGCGAAAAACAGCTTGTGGAAAGATTCCCGCTACAGCCGTAACAATTTTGGCATGGTGTACAACTACTTTTGCCCTAATGACCAGGTGGTATCTATGTCGCCAATACAGGGATTTGGCTGGCGGGGGATACCTGACAATATTTATGGTGCGATGGGGGATAATCTGCGCCAGCGGGTGTTCTGCAAAGATCAGAGAGTTGGGGAAAAAAGCGGCTACCACTTTGTCATACCTCCGCATCAGCCGGATGATCCTGAAGATAATCCCAAATATTCTTTTACCGATGTAACAGTGAGCGGTCTGCCTTTACCCGAGCCTTTTAATTTTAAGTTGATGGCCCAGGGGGCTGGCAACTACAAGGCGAAACTGACGGGCAATGACCCGAAAATCGCCAGAGCCGCGATGAGGTCTGAGCGGTTTATTGACGAGAATAAGGGAGGGCCAGTCCCCAATACTCCGGCATTTTACGGCAGATTAAATAATAACAGCCCGCTGAATGACAAACAGTTGTCCGATCTTCAGGCTAGTTTTCTGGCAGAGGATGTTAATAAAGAACCTGGGGAAAAACGGGAGATTGTTGATGGGCGCTTTGTTGGCCATCCAGGCGGTCCCCAGAGTATCACTTACCGTCGCCGCATGACTGAATCGGAGCTTGAAAGAGCGATAAATATGAATACAGCCTTCAGTCAGCACTCTTCCATTGTTGCCAACATTGAGGTTTCCAGAAAATCAACGGCCTATGACTTGGCTATTGGTCATAACAATGCATTTGAAGACAAGGGCTTCTGGGAGAGCCTGCTGCTGAGCGCAGACTGGCGTAGGCCGAGCAATCCGGAGCCTAGAGTCAATAGATACTACAAGGAAGGTGTCTTGCCCGATGATTTTAAAAAGTTGATGAACAAGCCGGAAACCGGAGACAAACCCATGCCAACAGGCGAGTTTGGCGTGGTCAATGATTACGGCTCCCGTCAGCGCATTCAACCGGGTACGAAGCGTGATATCGAAAATACAATGGTGGATGTTTTGCAATGGGATATGCCCAAGCCGCTGGTTTAATCACAAGGAGTGTAATGATGAAAAAGAAACTGGTTTTATTAAGCGGACTATTTGTACTTGCAGGGTGCCAGGCGGCGTCTCAAGCCCCCCCCACCCAGGTAATATACCGTTTTGACGATCACCGCTATCTGGAACTGGTAGGTTTTAACTGCGTAGGGGCACTCTGGTTTACAGATACCCAGCGTAATATTCATAGCGAAGTGTCATCGCAGTTTTATCGCGTTTTTACTAAGCAATATATTCACCCTTCCGAAAAATATATTGCGATAACCTATTACGATGTTTCAGGTGTAATGGTATCTAAAGACTATGGGAAAACATGGCACGATGCCCGTTTTATGCCCGGTGGCGGAGCAGAGCGATATGGCGCTTCAGGTCCGGAACAAGATGAAGTGGTATCTTTTACCGTTGTAAACGATCAGGGCTTTATTCAAACCAAATCAGGCGATCTCTATATGAGCTCAAAGCCCTTTGATGATCCACGTCTGCTGCCCGGTGGTGAAGGCATTCCTTACACCTATATGTTTAAAGGAAAAAATATATCAGACCGGCTGATCCCAGGCAGTTCAGGACTGGACTGGGGTAGACAGTATATATCCTGGAATGCAGCGGTTGGGCCGGAACATTGGTCCATATTTGCTTATGATCCCAAATGGAAAAATATTCCCAATAAAGTTCCGGAAGTTAAAAACCACACCGGTTGGGATCGTATGCAATGCAATCCGGATTTAGGTATTACACCGGATAAACAAGGATAGTCATCATGTTAAAAACAAATAAATTACGGATTTTACTACTCGCACTTTTACTGGTGTCAGGTTACTGCCCCGTATTGCTGGCTCAGCAAGCAACATCAGATAAACAGGCACAACCAAATTCTGAGGCATTCCGGGAAGCACTTGAAGGTGCCGAAGAAGGTAATGTCTTTTCTATGGATGAAGTCGCGGCAAGATACCGCAACGGAAATGGCACTCCTATTAATTACGGCAAGGCGCTCTACTGGTATAAAAAAGTCGCAGAAAAAGGATTTCCAGAAGCGCAGTATTCTCTGGGCACAATGTATTACTTTGGTGATGGTACTCCCATAGATAAAAAAACGGCTTATAACTGGTTTTATAAAGCGGCGACTTCCTCCAAAAAGTTTGCACCAGCCAGTTACAGCATTGCATTTATGTATTCTAAAGGCGAATACGTTCAGGCCGATCAGAGGAAAGCTATTGAGTGGTATTTGAAATCCTCAGGAAACACCCGCGATTATCCCCATATAGCAGCTTTGGCTCAGAATGCGCTGGGTGACGGCTACTATCAAGGCAATGGCGTTGAAAAAGATCTCGAAATGGCCTGGGCATGGTTCTGGTTTGCAAAGAGATATGGCAATAAAGATGCTGAAGAAAACTTTGCAATTCTTGATAAAGAAATGTCATCGCAGCAGTTGCGTAATGCAAGAGAAAAAGCGAATAAAATTAATCAGGCACAGCGAATTATGCTTAATTCGCCATTTCCAGTGTTAGATGAAGTGAAAGAGTCTGATCAGAAACAAAATTGTCCTGATCTAAACGGCACTTATCGCTCTACAACTAATTCCACTCAACTCTATCTGCAAAAGAAAGATAGTCAGAATTATCGCGTAGTACTGGACATACCGGGTTATCCGCTGATGCTCAAAGATGCGCATATTGTTAGTGTGGAAGAAAAACAAAATTGGTCTTATTCCCGACTCCCCGATTGTTCGCTGAGTATTGATAATCTTGGTCAACTATTGCCACACGTTAAAGGTACGGCTTACAGGCTACGCTTTGATTCTCAGGACTGGCAAAAAACATTCAAAACTGATTTTGTGCTGAAGACAGATGAAACGCCAGATGGCGTGATGGGAATGAACAAAATCGCCACCAGCCTTCCACCAAAAGCACTGGATGCACTTAAAAAGCCACAAGGATAAGAAATGCGTGGAGTCATTAGATTAGGCGATCCCCATTCGCACGGCGGCAAAGTTGCCACTGCCTCTGGAGCGTTGTTTGACGGGAAAAAGGTGATGCTGGCTGGAGACATGGTTTCATGCCCACAGCACGGCCAGGTGGCGGTCACCGAAGGACACCCGACCTGGACTATGTCCGGCAAAGCGGTGATTGTGGATGGATGCCAGGCAAAGTGTGGCTGCGTATTGCGCACCACGCTGCCGAATGCGGGAGCAGAGTAAAGTATGAAATGGATTTTGCCGCCGCTGGCGCGTCAGTTTCGCCCGGCGTTTCCGGCCTGGTGGATGTGGGTACTACTATCGTTGGCCTGTGTGGCGGTGGCCGGGGTGATATTGCTGTTCACCTGGCCGCTGGAGCGTGGCTTTGCCAGTCTGCGCTTCTGGTTCTGGCTGCTGGCCGCACCGTTGCTGATTGCCAGTGCGATCGCGTTGTTCTGGCTGAGCCATCTGTTACACCAGCGCCGCGAAATTGATTTCCGACACCTGTTTCTTGATCGTAAGCAGGCGCAGTGGAAAATGCAGGGCCGCAGCGCCCTGAAGCTTGCGGCCTGGCATCTGGTCACTCCTGAACCGGAGCTGATGGAGCGTATTACCGGTATAAACGGTGTGCCACCTGAGGCCCCGCCGGTCACGCTGCGTTTGCCTGTGGAAGAAGGCAGCATGCTCGGGGAGTCCCCGCTGCGCCAGCTGTTTACTGCGTTGCTGGGGCCATTGCAGCCAGCACTCAATGCGCTTTCGGTGGTGGACATCTGGCTCAGTGCAGCAGGCCAGCCGGAAGAGAACTGCCGTCAGGCGCTGATGCAGGCCTGGCAGCGCCAGCAGGGCCGTCAGCTCTCCGCCAGCCGTCTTAACTGGCTGCCTCAGCCTGCAGGGGCAGAACTGCTGGAAACATGGTGTGATGAACATGCCGATATACCACGCCTGCTGCTGTGCCTGCACCAGATATCGGATGACAGCAAGGCAGCCGAATTCAGCGCGGCGCTGCTGTTCATACCGCACAACCAGCGCCTGCCGGAACAGTTGCCGTTTCGCCCGGTCTGGCTCTTCCGTCCGCTGCTGACGCCTGCCTCTGCACCAGAAAAAAAACTCAACGCATGGCTGGACGTGCAGCAACTGCCACCGGGACACCGCCGACATTTATGGGATGCCGGGCTTGATCACCGCGCCCGCAATACGCTGCTCTCCGTGCTGGATATCGCTGGGGATCCGCTGCCAGCAGAAGGTCAGCATCTGCTGCCCGCTCTGGTGGGCGATCAGGGCCGCGCCGGTTTTGTGCTGGCACTCACGCTGGCCGCAGCGGCCACCGACACCGGTCAGCAGGGGCAACTGGTGGTGACTCCTTGCGGTGATAACCTCGCCTGCGTGCAGCTGAGCGTCCGTCCAGCCGATCCCGTTGCCTGGTCGCAGGACAGGATTTCCCGCTATCCGCTGGCATGGCTTGGGGCTTCCGCCTGTCTGGTTACTCTGTTCGGCCTGTTGCCGCCTCCCTCCGTTCGCCTGGCCCTGTGGCCGTGGCTGGCGGGGGGATTTATCTTTTATGCCCTGCTGCTGACGTTTGCCGTGCCGCTGGCGCTGAAACTCTGGCACTACCGCCTGGACGATGAATGGCTGAACCCGGACGTATCCTCTCATGAGTAAAATGGCTTCACTGTTCTGGCTGCTGGTTGCCCTGCTGTTACTGGCGCTGTGCCACGTTCAGGCACCGGTATGGTTCACCGACCCGGCTACCGTCTGGATTGTGCAGGCCGGAATTATTCTGCTCTGGCTGCTGGTGGCCCGTTTTGGCTTTGCCGTGCAGCTGCTGGCCTGGCGTTTTCCGACGGATAAGCAGGAAGAGGAAGCAGAACGGGTCTTTGGCCCGCTGTGTGAACGACATCCGCTGTCCCTCTGGCTGTGGCGCAAAAAACGGCTACCGTGGCTGCTGGTCACCGGGCAGACGGAACACGTTGATGCCCTGCTGCCGGGGCTGATGGAAGAACGCTGGCAGGTGAGCTGGCGTGGCATCCTGCTCTGGTGTGGTGAACCCGGTCAGATAGCCGATGCGGACCTTATCTGGCTGAAGCGCCAGCGCGGGCGTCGCGCACTCAATGCGGTAGTGTGGGTCACGGACGCTGCCGATGCGACATCCCGCGATGAACAGATGCAGCACACGCTCTGGCGACAGCTGAAGCGCACAGGAGAGCGCCTTGGCTGGCGTCTGCCGGTCTATGCCGTGGTACAGCGTGCGGATGAACACGAACAATATGACCGCCCGCGTCAGAGCACTGGCGTCTGCTGGACGCCCGGTACGCAGACAAATCTTTCTGACGAGCTGAAAGCGCTGGCCCCCGCGCTGTTAACCGACGGCATGGTGCAGGTGCAGCACAACCGCCGTTGGAGCTGGCTGCTGCAGTTGGCACAGGACATTCGCGAGGGAACGCTGCTGACGCTGGCCGTTACCCTGCAGCCACTTGCAAACTTACGAAGCGGCGTCCTGTTCGCTGGATTGTTTGTGATGCCGCCCGCGCCACCGGGCCAGCACGCCGGTTACCGGGAGTGCAGTTTGTCGCACGCATGGTACGGCGTACTGCATCAGGCCAGCATCCGCCGGGGCCGCCGTGACCGGCTGACACTGCGCGACGGATTGTTTCGTGGCCTGCTGCTGGCGATGGCGCTATGGTGCACGGGCATGCTGGTGTCGGCGTATCTGAATACCCGCCTTATCCGCGAGAACAGTGCGCTACTGGCACAAATAACCGCGCCTGCCGCAACGCCGGAGCAGTTACACCAGTTGCGTGAGCTGCAGCGCCGGACCGACACACTGCTGTACCGCGCCCGCGAAAGCACGCCATTGCAGCTGCGCTTCGGGCTCGATCAGAACTCCCGAGAACTGCGCCGCCTGTGGTCTGCCTGGCAGCAGCAGAGTCAGCGCCTGATGCTGATCCCTGTCATGGCAGAACTCACTGCGCAGTTGCGTCAGTATGCTGATCTGCCAGCGGATGCACCGGCACGTCGTACCCGCGCGACGGAAGCCTATGACCAACTGAAAGCGTACCTGATGCTGACCCAGCCAGAGCAGGCAGAACCCGCGTTTCTTAACCAGACACTGGCCCCGCTGTGGCATGCGCCGGATAGCAGCATTCGGCCTGGTGAATGGCTGATGCTCTCTACTGATATGCTGGGATTTTACAGCCGCGAGCTGCCTTACCATCCCGACTGGCGTCAGTCTGCGGACGCGCCGCTGGTGGCCGCCGTACGCACGCTGTTGCGCAGTCAAAAAGGGTTGCGTAACAGTGAGAACGTGCTCTACCAGTCGGTGCTGCAGCAGGCGATGAAGCACCATGCCGCCGTTTCCCTGAGCGACCTGATGGCCGGACGTGATGGCGACAGCCTGCTTTACACTGACGCCACCCTGCCGGGGATTTTCACCCGCGAGGCCTGGGAACAGGACGTGCGCTCGCTGATTGCCCGCGTGGCCGCCAGCCGTCAGATAACAACTGACCGGGTGCTGGACGACGGCAAAACTGCCGCCGTAAAGGTGCTGAGTGAGGAGGCCCTGCGTACCCGCCTCACTGAACGCTATTTCGCCGATTATGCAGCAGCGTGGCTGGCGTTCATTAACAGTATCCAGTGGCAGCGGGGTGCCACGCTGAGCGACACACTCGACCAGCTAAGCCTGCTGGGCGACAGCCAACGCTCGCCGTTGCCGCCGTTGCTGACACTGCTGCGCTGGCAGGCGGGCGTCGGCCAGGAGGGGCGTACCGCAGGTGAGTCGCTGCTGAATTCGGCAAAACAGCTGGTAATCGGTGACAGCGATGCAGGCGTTTTCGGCATTAGCCGTATGGAGAGCAAACCCGCTGACGTGGTGGCGCAGACCTTCGCGCCGCTGCTGGCATTGATGCCTGCTGAAGACGGAAAAAATGGCAGCGCACCACCCGGTGGGCTGACGCTGCAGGATTATCTGCTGCAAGTTACTCAGGTGCGTCTGATGTTGCAGCAGGTAACGACTGCCAGCGACCCGCAGGCTGGGATGCTCGCCCTGATGCAAGAGGCACTGAACAGCCGTGACAGCGTGCTAGCTATCTCCCGCAGCCGGGGAGCGTTGCTGGCGGCCAGCCTCGGTCAGGACTGGAGCGGATTTGCCACTGCCGCCTTCAACGAACCGCTGGATCAGGCCTGGCAGAGCGTAATGGAGCCTGCCGCAGCGGCGCTTAACGGTGCCTGGCAACAGCGGGTGGTGAACAGCTGGCAGGAAGGTTTTGGCGGGCGATACCCGTTTGTCAGCAGTACCAGCGACGCCTCTGTACCGCTACTGGCTCATTTCATTGCTCCGCATAGCGGTGTCGTTGAGCAGTTTGTCAGCCAGCAGTTACATGGCTTAGTGGAAAAGCAGGGCGATGAATGGGTGCCGGTGGCTTCCGCGCAGCAGACGCTGACTGTCAGTCCTGCATTTTTCGACGCCATCAACCTTTTGTCACGTACAGGGCGGCTGGCTTTTGCCTCGGGAGAAGCCAGCCTGCGCTTCGACATTCAGATGCGTCCGCAACGCGGCATTATGGAAACCACGCTGCTGCTTGACGACGCCGTGCTGAAGTATTTCAACCAGCAGGCAGAATGGAAGTCCTTCCGCTGGCCGGACAGGCAGACCGCCAGCCCACAGGCGGTGCTGAGCTACATTCCTCTCAATCAGAGCGGTGACGCCGCACTGCCGCCGGAAACAGCACAGAGTTTCAGCGGTCCGTGGGCGCTGATACGCCTGCTGGACCAGAGCCGTCGCGAGCAGATTGACGGCAGCCGCTGGCGGGTCAGCTGGAGCGGCAGGAACGGACAGCCGCTCTCGTTAATTATGCGCACGGAAAGCTATGGCGGGCCGCTCGACCTGCTGAAGCTGCGGGGCTTTAAGCTGCCAGCTACCGTCTTCTCTGCCGATTACGGAGGTAACGATGAGCAGTAAGTTATTAGCACTGTCCCGTATTGTCCTGCCGCTGGCGGTGGCACTGATGCTGACAAGCTGTGGTCTCACTCAGAGCGTGAAAAAAGGGGCCACCAGCGTCAGCCGGGCGGTGTTTTACCCGACGGTGGAGACGCTGCACCTGCAACTGACTGCCCGCGCCGCGTTGAACAGCGATGAAGGCCAGATGTCCTCACCGGTCGAAGTGCGCATCTGGCCGCTGCGCAGCACCGCAGCATTTACCCAGGCCAGCTACAGCACTCTGCTCAGGCAGGACGGTGTCGCGCTCGCGCAGAGTCTGTCGGGCACGCCGGTCAGCGTCAGGGTGCTGCCGGGCAACACCACCACGGTGGATGTTCCGCTGGAGGATGACGTACAGGCCGTGGCGGTGGCGGCCTTCTTCCTCTATCCGGATATGGCGAAGGACAGCTGGCGCATTACGCTGCCGCGCACAGAGATGGACGCGGATAACCCCAGCATTATCGAACTGAATAACCGCGAATTGCGGGTACGGAACAGGGAGTGACCGTGTCAGACCACGAATTTTTACGCTACTTTGACAGTGAGATGCGCTGGCTAAAGGCCGCTGCGCGTGAGTTTGCTGAGCAACATCCGGAGGCCGGCCGCCGTCTCGGCGTAGATGGCATGTCGCTGAAGAGAGAGGAGTCGGTGGAGCAGTTGTTCCAGGGCTTCTCGCTGATGATGGCGCAGATGCGGCGCAAGCTTGATGATGATATCCCCGAGCTGACTGAGCCACTGCTGAGCCAGCTGCTGCCGGTCATCAACCGCACACTGCCTTCCACCGCTGTGGTGGAGCTGAATCCGGCAGAGCCAGAGACGTACCTGCAGGCACAGACGCTTGCAGCCGGAACCTGCCTGCTGAGCCTGCCAGTAAGTACCGCTGAACGCCAGAGCGGCATGCGCTGCCCGTACCGCACCACGCAGGATCTGGTCATTCATCCTTTCCGGCTGCAGCGCGTCATGCGTCATACCCGCCCGGACGGCCTTCAGACACTGAGGCTGCGCTTCTCTTTTCCCGTGCAGAGCGAGCCACGCACGCTTCATCTGCGTGATATTCCGCTCTATATCACAGGTGACCGCGTGCAGCAGTCGCTGCTCTATCAGACGCTGACGCAGCATATCCGCGACGTGCGGCTGCATTACAGCGGTGACCCGGAACCGTATCCGTTTGCGGCCAGCTTCACGCCGTGCTGGCAGCATTCACTACCTTCACTGTGGCCCGGCAGCGACAGCCCGGCACTGTGCGGTGAAATAAGACCGTGGCTGGAATATTTCACCGCGCCGTCGCGCTTTTTCTTTCTGATGCTGAACTGCCCGCAAGACATCAGCCTCGCGCCTGACTCCACGCACATTGAGCTGGAACTGGTGCTGAGCCGCGCATTACCGTATGACGTTGCCATCGCGAAAGATGCCCTTCGCATGCATTGCGTGACGCTGATTAATCTGTTCCGCCTTGCCGGAGAGCCGCTGCTGACCCGCCCTGCGGAGCTGGACTATCGCCTGCGCCCACACCGCCTTACCGACGGGCATACCGAAATCTACAGCGTCGACACGGTGGTGCAGAAGGATGAGGAGGATGATGAACACTATCCCTATACGCCCTACAGTCACTTCCGGCAGAAAGGTGGGATGCTGAAATATGCGTCCACGTGGCCTGAGCGCTACTTCCATACGCGCATCTGGCGCAGCGTCAGCGGCTTACATGACACCCTGCTGATGCTGGGTGGCCGGGCGCATGAGCAGCAGTTCGGTGTGAAGCTGCTGCTGGATCTCACCTGTACCAACGGCGCGTTTCCGCGTATGGCGCTGCAACAGGCGCTGTTTGATGCTGATTACACCACCGGTAATCTTGTGATGCGCGGACAGACCCGCAGCGTGCCGACGCTGCCGTACTACCCGCCAACCACACAGCGGTATCAGTGGCATCTGATGTCGCTGCTGCATCCTCGAGCCCTGAGCCAGATGATTAAGGATGCTGCCAGCCTCAGAGCCGTGCTGACGTTATTCGACTGGAGCGACGACGATAACAACCGCCGCCGCATCAACGGTATTCGTCATGTCAGCTGGCGTCAGGATTACAACTCCTCGTATCGCTGGCACGGCGTGCGCATCCGCGTGGCGCTTGATGAAACGCAGTTTAGCGGCATTGGCGATGCCCGTTTGTTCTGCGAGTTGCTGGAACAGTTCCTTACGCAATACGCCAGCGTCATCCGCTTTACCCAGTTGACGGTGCTGCTGACCGCTTCAGGAACCGAATGGGCCTGGCCCGAACGACGCATTGACCGGGTGCTGATGTGAGCGACGAACAGAGTCAACCGCTGCCGCCTTTCTGGCTGGACGATCAAGGCAATGACCAGACGGCGCGATATAACTTTTACCGCTTCTGCCAGTTGCTCGAGCAGACAACCGGCAGCCGTCTCGGCACGGGTCGCACGCCGGAGAGTGATCCGGTGCGTTTTCGCCCTAACCCGCACCTGGGCTTTCCCGCTGGGGAACTGAAACGCACGGAAATTGACACTGATAATCCGGATGCGCCGCCAACGGTCAGAACCAACTTCTTCGGCTTGTACGGCGTGGATTCGCCACTACCCACCAGCATCATTGATGACATCAACCAAGGACGTGATGGAGCGGATGCGATGGCCGCGTTTCTGGATATCTTCAATCACCGACTGATGACGCAGTTTTACCGCATCTGGCGCAAGTACAGTTATCCGGCCACCTTTGAGCCGGGCGGTACCGATACGGTTTCGCAAAGCTTGATGGCGCTAACCGGTATCACCCACAGCGGCGATCAGCCCTCGTCACGCCTTCTGGCGATACTGAAACCGCTGCTGCACACCACGCACACAGCTGAAGGCATCGCAGCGGTGATCAACAGCCAGGCACCGAACACGAAAGTTGAGGTTTTCGCACACCATCCAGTGACGATGCCGGTGGCAAAACGCGCCCGGCTCTCACTGAACAACAGCATGAGGCTTGATCAGAATCCGATCTTGGGCGATGAAACTCGCGTAGTCGGTTACTGCTCACGGGTTGAGCTTTCAACAGACGATCCTGATGAAGCCAAGGGCTGGATGCCTAGCGGACAGCTGAGGAATGATGTGATGGCGCTGCTGCGAACCTATCTGGGCTGTGACTATGATTTGCGGTTTTGGCTGACGGTTCCAACTAGATTGTTGCCAATGCCCCGGCTGGGCGATGCCGGATTGTTTAATGGATACAACATGATGCTGGGGCTGCGGGAGGCTAATCTGAATGCGATGCCGGAAACGGTGCGGATTAAAGTCGGAAAGCTGCGAGATGAAAATACCCAGATTGAGCGGGCATAACCATATGCGCCATCCATTAACTCTATCTCCTTCAGCTACCAAAATTAGAACGGCCTTTTTTTTGCTAAGGCTACGAAGAAGATTTTTAAACCATCATCAATCACTGTTTTGTAAAAAGAGCTGTTCATTGAAGTTTTTTTTAGTGTGGTCGATAAGCAATTAAGTGACATAAACGCATCCAAATGTGGAGAAACATGAAAAATATAATCTTAATCGTATCTATCCTCATAGCTCCAAGCTCAGCTTTTTCTAGTGAAGATTTGGGCCCCGGCTCGTATATTTGCGATATAAGAATTACCAGCTCACACTCCGAAAACGTACTTATGCCTCAATCAGCTGAAGTGCTTGATGAAGGAGATAAATTCACTGTTCACATGCTGGGTAATAATGTTACCTCCCCTCGACTTGAAACAGTGATGGATGGCATTAAGCAGCAGGCAACAATAAATGGAATAACATTTTTCCGTCGAGCAAAATATGATGACAGATTTATTATTGAGAACAGCAAGACAGGATTTTTCTATAAATTAAGAAACTGCAATAAACAATAAAAATCAACTTTGTGAAATATTCTTCACAGGTTCTCTGGGTAAGGCACTTTAAAATGACTTTAAAGTGCCTATAAATAATAGAAAGTTCAGTTTGAGGCGGTAAACAGCCATCTATGCAACTTCATACCAAACCTCAATGTAATAAATCAGCTATACAGGTACTTCTTAAAGTTCTCTGCCTGCTCTAACACACTTTTGTAGACTTCATCGTTTGCCACAGGAGGGAAGCCATAGCGGTGTAGCAGCAGGATAAGGTCTACTTTCAGCTTGGCCTTAATATCGTCGCGGTTACTCCAGTCCGGATACTGGGCGCTGTCGTCGACAATCACCTTCATATCCTTGGCCAATTCCAGCATCTTATCCTCGTCATATGTGAAATCGTATTTCTTGCACATATGCGCCAGGATATCGAGAAAGGCTTTCTCTTCAATGTCGATGCCAATATCTGCAAATGACATCATCTCGGTTTTAATGTCGTAGATCATATCGGTCATCTGCTGGGTAAACGTGTCGAACTCTTCACCATTGAGCACGTCGTTCTCTTTACGCTGATTGTACTGCTCGACCAAGGCCTGGAAACGCTTTGAGAAATTGATGCCCTGAAGTTGGTTCACTTTTTGAAAATCGCTGATGGCTTTTGCCAACATTTTTTGCAGAAGTTGCATACGGGTGTTGGGCAACTTGATCTTGCCAATGCGAGCCATGTATTCGTCATCAAATATGTCGATGGTCTCGGCTTTGTCTTCCCCTAAGGTAAAGATCTCCTCTACCCCTTCTGCCTTGAGTGCTTCGGCAATCATCTCACGCACTTTCTGATTCATCTGCGCGGTATCCGGAGCATCACCTTTGGTCAGCTTGTAGACGATAGAACGCACGGCAAGATAGAAATGGATTCGCTCACGCTCTGCCTGAGTGATCTCTTCACTGCCAACGCAGACGTCATAGGCGGCTTTCAGGCGTTTCACTAATCCCATAAAGCGCAGCTCAATTTTCTTAGTCTGTAAAGCAAACTCCGCAGCACGATTGAGGCATTCCAGTTGTAATGTCGGTGCGCCAGAGAAATAATCGCTGCTATCGAAATTATGAAACACCTGCGCAAGCAGATGCAGGTGATTACGCACCTCGATCAGTGACTGCTGTATATCTTCAAAGTTGGATTTATCAGCCTTTGAGTACATAGCCAATGCCACGTTCATTCGGCTTTTGATGCCTATGTAATCGACTACCAGCCCCTTTTCCTTACCCTCAAAACGGCGATTTACCCGCGAGATAGTTTGGATCAGGTTGTGTTTTTGTAACGGCTTGTCGATGTAGATGGTATCAAGTTCAGGCACGTCAAATCCGGTCAACCACATGTCTACCACAATGGCAATTTTGAAATTGGACTTAGGATTCTTGAACTGCTTGTCCAGCTCACGGCGGTACTCCTTAGTACCGAGCAAAGCATACATCGCCTCATCATCATCCTGGCCTCTGGTCATTACCATGTTTACCAGAGGAAGACTCATCAACTCTTTTTTCTCTTGCTCGCTGAGGGTTGCACCTTCGATAGCCTGTTTCGCCTCGAACCACTCGGGGCGCTGTAGCTTCAATCTTTTATAAAAATCATAGGCAATCTCGCGACTGGCACAGACAAACATTGCCTTGCCTTTGATAGTCGAGCCTTCTTTCACACGTTTTTCGTAATGTTGGGAGAAATCCTTAGCCAATGCCTCGATGCGATCCGGATCGCCCAAGATGGAATTCATATTGGCTGTGGTTTTCTTGCTCTCTTCAATCTGCTGTTCACTAGCACCCAGTTTTTCGCATTCTTGATAGTACTGCTCGATCTCTTCTAGCTTACTGTTATCGAGTACCACTTTGGCAGCTCGCCCTTCGTAGACAATACGTACAGTGATTTCATCGTTAACTGACTCGGTCATAGTGTAGCTATCGATGGTCGGACCGAACACATCCAGGGTGGCATCGATTGGGGTGCCGGTAAAGCCAACATAGGTCGCGTTAGGCAGCGAGTCGTGTAGATACTTAGCAAAGCCATAGGTCTTTTTCACCGTTCCGCTTTCAGAATCGATGCTGATCTTCAGGTCGAGGTTAATCTGGCTTCGGTGAGCTTCGTCAGAAATGCAGATGATATTGCTGCGACTGGAGAGCAATTGAATATCTTCAGTAAACTTGTGGATGGTCGTCAGGAATACCCCACCGCTGGCGCATCCGGCCAGCTTGTCACGCAGATCCTGACGGCTGGTGACCGGTTCAATCACCGCATCACCGATAAAAGCAGTGGCATTGCAAAATTGCTTCGCGAGCTGTTCATCGAGATCAGTGCGGTCTGTAATGAGAACAATGGTCGGGCTGGCAAAATCAACGCTCTTCATCAGCAGTCGTGCAAGAAACTGCATGGTATAGCTCTTGCCGCAGCCGGTAGCACCAAAGTAGGTTCCCCCTTTACCCGAACCACCAATATTCTCGCCGCTGCCCGTTATCTGCTTGCGCTCTTTTTTAATGTTGTAGTAAAGCTTACGGGCGGCGTAATACTGCGGGTAGCGACAGCAAACCTTCACCTCATGTTTGCTGGTGTCTGGGAAGAAAACGAAGTTCTTCAACACATCTAACAGACGGACCGGATGAAATAGCCCTTGTATCAGAGTGTAGAGGCCATTGATGCCATCTTGCTCTGTGGACTCGTTACCGTGCACCTTGCGCCAAGAGTAGTAGAACTCGTAAGGAGCAAACAGGTTACCCAGCTTATTGTTCACCCCATCGCTGATAATGCAAAGGGCGTTATAGACAAACAGCTTAGGAATATCGCGCTTGTAGCGCACACAAAGTTGGCGCCACGCATCATAGGTAGTGGCTTCTTCTTCACGTACAGCCGATTTGAACTCGAAGACGACCAGCGGCAAGCCGTTCGCATACAAGATGCCATCGGGAATACGCAATTGCAGCCCGCCGTCACGGGTATGGCCTTCAATTTCTAGTTGATTGACCAATCGGTAGATATTATTGCCCACCTCAACCACCTCTTCGCCATGCCCTGAAAATAAGCTGGCTAACTGCTCTGGCAAGGTGTTGGTGTCTATCAGCTCGATATAGAGGTCTTTCTTATTACGATCTTCACGTTTAAGTAAAAAGCCGTTGCTGAGCCAGTGACAGAAGGTTTTATTGCTCTGATAGAGATCGCTGGCAGGTAGAGTTTGCAACTGATGAAGGATGTGAGAAATCTCCCCTTCCGTGATCCCCTCAGTTTGATACTGTTTCGCCAGATACTGGCGCAGGTCATCGGTAATCAGCACCTCACTTTTCTCTTTGCGCGGCACATTGCAACCAACAAAATGAGGGTAGCAGGGTTGGCCAACCGCATTCGAGTGCTGTCCCAGTAGGGCAATAATGGCCTGTTCCAGCTTCGCTTCTGTGAAAATATGGCTCATGGCAATGGCTTCTTGTCTTGTTTTTGTCAATGTAGCTAAGGAGGTAATTACCTCCTCATCATAAATAATTCGTATAGCGGTCGTGTGTTTTATGCCAATACATTATCAGCGGTATCGACCTTGGTATCGCTAATTTGCAGCTCACCAGAGATTAGTTTAGGTAGCAAGGTATCGCGAAGCCGATTTAACGAAATACTTTCATTAGTATTTTGTTTTAACTTCATAAAAGAAGGTGAAACTAAACTAGCAAAACCATTCATTATTTCGAGGGATGGAACTGCGATCTGATAGTTATTAAAGCAACCATTTTGTACCCGCTGGCGTCCCGATGAACCAACCATACTTTGCATAACATGCTGTCTAAATTTTTCATGTCGAGCTAAACAAGCAACATAAGAGAAATGTATATTTTCATTACCACGGAGAACGATAAATTCTGTTGAGCCAAAACCTACTTCATTATCGGACAAAAAGTCTACTACACCTGTTTTTCCATTCTGTAAACATGGTGTTATACGGGCAAGCAATACATCATGCTGCTTGAATTTCATTCCACCAGTAAAAGGCTTTTCGATGATCTCTTCTATTGAATAACCAGTTGTAGGAAGAGCTTTCATATCGACAAATTTTGCAATAATATTTTTAGCCAAACTCACTTTTGGATTAATAGAAATAGCTTCAGACACACTTTTAATTGGCCACCCATTTGGCACCCAACCACCCAAGCCAAGAGAAGGTTCGGAGCATTGCTCAAAAGCAGCAGAAAATAGCTTACGAATATCGTCCGGCAATGGCTTGAAATTGCTGCTTTCGCGCACGGATTTTCGGGCCTCAGCACGGCGCAATAGTTCATCAGGCAATTCTAAATCTTGCTCAAAAAAACCTGCATCCAGCGCATTATCAACCACGGGATCGAAGTCTACGAACCAAGATTTAAACAGCGCTTGTGACATCTGTTCTAAAGTCTGATTAATCTTGTGGTTGATAGTGATTTTTTCGTCGAGCCTGTAAAGTTTCTCACTAATAGAAGTTTGACGAGAAAAATCAGGGAAACTAAATTCAAGATCGAGAATATCACCAACTTTAATACTGGGTTGTGCAGCACCGCGATCGAGATTACGTAATTTGCCAACGTTAAATTTCAGTAAATAATAAAGATATTTATTCGAGAAACCTTCTTTGCAGCGAAGACCAATTGTATTTTGTATAATTGCACAAGTCTCATCTGGCGTAATTGCTACTTGCCCATAACCGTTTCCAACAAGAGTTAGGAGCACATCACCAGGTTCGGAGTACTTTCTCAAAAAAGTGTCGTAGGTGTTTTGGTCAATAAAACGCCGTGTCATGGATAAATCAACCATTCCTTGGCTTTTGATTAATACGTTATCTATTACTGGTATTCCCACCTCCGTATAGCTTTCAGGATTTCGCCCACGATTATCAATTACTTGCTCAATCACTTCAGCCAGCCGGATCAATTTCCAATTATTCCCCATAACCCAACGCCTCCATATTGGAGCGAATCGCCTGATCCAGCTTTGCAGCTTCATCCAATTGTCTATAGAGGATTTGGGTCAATGTATGTATCGAGGTTTCAAAGTCGGTGCCGTCATCCACCTGATCTGCGGCCCCTACATAGCGGCCCGGAGCCAGCACAAAGTCGTTGGCCTTAATATCTTCAAGGGTAGCAACCCTGCAAAAACCGGCTTGATCTTGGTATCGCTTGACACCGATCTCCTTGGCCTCAATGCGGCGCTTGAGTTCGCTCTCGCTACTACGCCAAGCGTGATAAGTATCCGCAATGGTGGCGATATCCTCTTTAGTCAGCTCTTTTTGGGTACGGCTCACCATAGTGCCAAGCTTGCGGGCATCGATAAATAAGGTTTCACCGCGGCGATCGCGATAGCCATACTTAGCGCTGGCCTGCTTACTTTTGCTGATAAACCACAGACAAACCGGGATCTGGGTGGTGAAGAACAACTGCCCCGGTAGGGCAATCATGCATTCGATACGGTCATCTTCTATCAGCTTTTGGCGAATCTCGCCTTCACCGCTGGAATTCGAGCTCATGGAGCCATTAGCCAGCACAAAGCCAGCAGTACCGTCTTCGCTCAGCTTGGAGAGCATATGCAGGATCCAGGCATAGTTAGCATTGCCGGTTGGAGGAGTTCGGAATCCCTCAAAACGTGGATCGTTGGTCAGCTCCGCATCATTGCGCCAGTCTTTCAGATTAAAGGGAGGATTGGCCATAATGAAATCAGCCTTTAGATCCGGGTGCTGATCGGCAAAGAAGGTATCGGCAGCACGCTCTCCTAGATTAGCGGAAAGACCACGTACAGCCAGGTTCATTTTAGCCAGCTTATAAGTAGTACTGGTCAGCTCCTGACCGTAAATAGCGATGTCTTTGCTTTTCCCCTGATGACTCTCGATAAATTTGAGAGATTGGACAAACATGCCGCCTGAGCCACAGCAAGGGTCGTAAATCTTGCCCTGATAAGGCTCAAGCATCTCAGCGAGCAGGGTCACCACTGCTTTAGGTGTATAGAACTCACCACCGCCTTTACCTTCAGTTGCCGCGAACCTGCCAAGGAAATATTCATAGACCCTTCCTACCAAATCCTCTTCGGTAACATCGCATTCATTAGCAAGGGTGTCGATGTTCTCAATACTATCAATGAGGGAGGCGAGTCTTTTTACTTCTAAACCTTGACGGGAAAAGTAGTTGTCAGGCAGGGCCCCCGTCAACGAGGCGTTACGTTTCTCGATAGTAGACAGCGCCGTATCGATGATTACTGCGATGTTATCCTGCTTGGCATGGGCTTTAACATAAGACCAGCGTGCCTCTTCTGGCAGGAAGAAAACATTATCCTGCTGATAGAAGACCTCCATATCAACAAAGGCTTCCTGACCGTTGTCGATCAATTTTGTGCGCTTAGCGTCGAACTTGTCGCTAATAAATTTCAGAAAGACCAAGCTCAACACCACGTGCTTGTATTCGGAGGATTCTACGCTGCCACGCAGCTGGTTAGCTGTATCCCATAGAGTTTCTTCGAAGCCTTTGCCAGCTTTCTTGGTTGGTGATTTAGCCATGTAAATATGTTCTCATTTTCTAATCAAAACTCGTCGGATTCACTCGGTTTAGAAACTTAGCCCTGATGAGCGGAAACATCATTATGGGTTAATTTCTAAGCGAGTATTCGACAATGTAAACAAAGTGATATTTATCCGGATTATCTCATAAAAGCTGCCGGACTTAATTACCATAGGCCCAATGAGTACAAATTTCCTGGAGGTCACTTCGAATCACAAATATTGGCAAGCTTCATGATGACGCTTATTTGGAGCAGAAATGCTACGAAACTATCTGATGAGCATACAATTAATTCTAAGGTTCGAGAAAGAATGAGTGTTGAGATAACAACGATGGCTCTAGAGGCTGCATTTTTTCGCGTGTGAAGTAATCACTGAGTTAACTTATTCGCAGCTTTAAGATTTGGTTAATCATGGCTGAAGTACCGATTCTTTGAATGAGTAATTTGCTTAAGTTTGCATTGATCGTTCTTCCATGACCTAAGAGACGCCTAGATATGCTGGCTTATTCAGGCTGGAGAGCCTTTATCGGCATTACAGCAAATAGGAGGATGGAAAAGTATCGAAATGGTTAGTCGTTACGCTCACTTGGCACCGAATCATTTAACGGAGCATGCGCGCAAAATTGACTCACTTTTGGGAAGTGGCGACACAAATACGACACAAGGTGAAAATCAGGTGGGATTAAATCTGGCGTAACTCATTGAAATCACTTGGCACGCCCTACAGGATTCGAACCTGTGACCTACGGCTTAGAAGGCCGGTGCTCTATCCAGCTGAGCTAAGGGCGCATAGTGATGGGGTCGGATTATACGTCCAGCGGCTCGCGCGTCAACGTTTTTGCCCTTGAAGCGCAGCGAAGTGCTGGCAGATTAACCAAAACGCCTTAATGCCGCTTGCGCCAGTCGCTCATCGACACCAAATTGCCGCCCTGCGCGGTTTCGCCTTCCAGCTCAATCCCTTGCTGCGTGAAGTGCGCATTGTACTGCTCACGCAGCGCGTGCAGTTCCTGGCTGTCCGGCTCAAGCTGGCGTAAGAAGCCCAACGCCAGCAACAGCTGCTGCCGTGATATCAACGCCGGAAAGCCTGCGCGGCTTAAGATGCCGTGCCAGCGCTGCACATTCTCGTCGCTGCCATCGACAATCAGCACTTGCCAAATCAGCAGCACCGCCGCGCCATTGTGCAGATGGGTGTCGTTATCGCCCACGATGTAGTCGGTGAACTCTTTGGCCGCCTCTTTGCCCATCAATGAAAGCATCGATTCGAGATGCACCGGCGGCAGTTGCAGCCGTTTGTTCAGCGCCTGCACCGCATGGCGCGAGCTGGCGGTCAGCAACTGAAAACCTATTACAAACACCACCGCCAGCGTGGCGAGAATTAACCAAATCATCACGTCATCCATATCATTCACTGCCCGGCATCATAAGCGCTAACGCGGTGTTTCGTCACGGCGAAAAAATCGGGAATGCGGCGCGCAAAGCGAATCTCTACCTGACAGCCGCACGCGCTTCTGACAGAATAGGCGCCATCCCCGATCTAACCCTCTACAGATGGATTTCCTCTCTGATGGCAGCAAAAATTATTGACGGTAAAACGATTGCGCAGCAGGTGCGCCTTGAGGTTGCCGAAAAAGTACAGCAGCGTCTGGCGGCCGGTAAACGTGCGCCAGGTTTGGCAGTCGTGCTGGTGGGTGAAAACCCGGCTTCGCAGATCTATGTCGCCAGCAAACGTCGCGCCTGTGATGAAGTCGGCTTCGTGTCGCGCTCTTACGATCTGCCCGCGACCACCAGCGAAGCGGAGTTGTTGGAGCTGATTGATACGCTCAACAACGATAACGAAATCGACGGCATTCTGGTGCAGTTGCCGCTGCCGGCTGGCATCGATAACGTCAAAGTGCTGGAGCGCATCACGCCGGACAAAGATGTCGATGGCTTCCATCCGTACAACGTTGGTCGTCTGTGCCAACGCGCGCCAAAGCTGCGTCCATGTACGCCGCGCGGCATCGTTACGCTGCTGGAGCGCTATAACATCGATACTTACGGCCTGAACGCCGTGGTGGTTGGCGCGTCGAATATCGTTGGCCGTCCGATGAGCATGGAACTGTTGCTGGCCGGTTGCACCACCACAGTGACGCACCGTTTTACCAAAGATTTACGTCATCACGTTGAGCACGCCGATCTGCTGGTGGTTGCGGTGGGTAAACCGGGCTTTATTCCGGGCGACTGGATTAAGCCGGGCGCGGTGGTGATCGATGTCGGCATCAACCGTCTGGAGAGCGGCAAAGTGGTGGGCGATGTGGAGTTTGAAGCGGCGTCTGAGCGCGCTTCTTACATCACGCCCGTTCCGGGCGGCGTCGGTCCAATGACCGTTGCCACCTTGATCCAAAACACGCTGACAGCGTGCGAAGAATTTCACGATATAGAGGAGGCATAATGGCCAGTTTTTCTCTCGGTACACATGCCCACGTTGATTTGTGCGATCTGCTGAAAATCGAAGGTTGGGTGGAAAGCGGTGCGCAGGCGAAAGCCGTGATTGCTGATGGTGAAGTGCGCGTTGATGGCGCAGTTGAAACGCGCAAGCGTTGCAAGATTGTGGCAGGCCAGAAAGTTGAGTTTGCCGGTTATAAGATTACGGTTGTTGCTTAAGATTGTGGTGGTCGCCATGAATGGCGACCCTACAAAATCTGGGTTTCCCCTTCTACTTGTTGCAACTCGATATGATTCACCGCCGTATGTTGAGCAATCAGCGTTGCCAGTTTTGGCGAATGGCTGGTGATCCATAGTTGGCTGAACTGACTGGCTTCGGCGATCAGTCGTGCTAACGCCGGTAGCAAATCTTCATGCAGGCTGTTTTCCGGTTCGTTGAGCGCCATAAACTGCGGCGGACGCGGGCTGAGCAGCGCCACCACTAAGCACAGAAAACGCAGCGTGCCATCCGAAAACTCGGCACTTTCCAGCGGACGTAAGATGCCGCGCCGCGACATCAGCATCTGAAAACGCCCATTCTGTACATCAACGTGAAATTCGCTGTCGGGGAAGGCTTCGGCCATCACCTGAAACAGCAATTCGGAATGACCGCGCTCGACAATCGTCGCCCACGCTGCCGCCAGATTGCTGCCATCATGCGACAGCACCGGCGCACGCACGCCAATTTGCGGCGCACGAATCGGTGATCCCGGCCACACGGCAAATTCGTGATAGAAGCGCCACTCGCGCAGCCGTTCGCGCACCTGCGACAGTTCCGGATAAAGATGCGGTTCACCCAGTTGCCCAAACAGCGACTCTTCAGGATGCAGCACCGCCGGATACGCCACGCGTTCGCCATCGACGTTGTGCAGAAACGCAGTCTGATTTTCGCGCTGCATAATGCACGACGAAGGACGTCGCCGCTGGCCGCTCAGCCAAATGCGTTCGTCTTTCACCAGCGGATCGAGATTGAACATGCTGGTGGCTAGCGGCTCAGGAAAACCGACCTCCAGCTGATAATCCATATCGTCCATCACCACCGCCAGCGACAGACGTTTAGGATCGTGGCGACGATCGCCGCGTCGCAATCCGCCCGCCCACATCGCTTTCTGGATGCCGCCCTCTTCCGCCAGCGCCAAGGCCAAACGTCCGCTGGCCGCTTCGTGCAGCAATCGCACCGCTTTGTAGAGATTGGATTTGCCGCAGCCGTTTGGGCCGCTGACTACGTTGAGCTGTTGCAGCGGTAACGTGAGGTTGCGTACCGAGCGAAAGCCGCGAATCTGGATCTGTTCAATCGACATAATAAAAAAGGGCGATTTCTCGCCCTCTCCGGTTATTTACGACGCCAGCTGGAACCTTGCGGCCCGTCTTCGACGATAACGCCCAATTCGTTGAGCTTGTCGCGCGCCACATCCGCTTGCGCCCAATCTTTAGCGGCACGCGCATCGGCACGGGTTTTCACCCAATGCTCGATTTCCGCCACTTCTTCGTCATTGACCTGCGCACCGCTTTGCAAGAATTGCTCAGGATCTTGCTGCAAGATACCGAGAACGTTGGCGATCTGGCGCAGTTTCGCTGCCAGCGCATCTGCCGCCGCGTTGTCTTCACCTTTCAAGCGATTGACTTCACGCGCCATGTCGAACAGCACCGAATAGGCTTCCGGCGTGTTGAAGTCGTCGTCCATCGCCAGACGAAAACGCGCTTCAAACTCTTCGCCGCCCGCTGCGGTGGCGTTGGCATCAGTGTGACGCAGCGCGGTATATAAACGCTCCAACGCGGCACGCGCCTGATTGAGATTATCTTCGCCATAGTTGAGCTGGCTGCGATAGTGGCCCGACATCAGGAAATAACGCACGGTTTCGGCATCGTAATGCTGCAACACGTCGCGTACGGTGAAGAAGTTATCCAGCGATTTCGACATCTTCTCGCGATCAACCATCACCATGCCGGAATGCATCCAGTAATTCACGTATGGGCCGTCGTGCGCGCAGGTGGATTGCGCCACTTCGTTTTCATGGTGCGGGAACATCAGATCCGAGCCGCCGCCGTGAATGTCGAAATGGGTGCCGAGCTGTTTGCAGTTCATCGCTGAACATTCGATGTGCCAGCCTGGACGACCGTTGCCCCATGGCGAATTCCACGCCGGTTCATCGGCTTTAGACATTTTCCACAGCACGAAGTCCATTGGATTGCGTTTCACATCCGCCACTTCAACGCGTGCGCCAGCTTGCAGCTGCTCCAGATCCTGACGCGATAGCGCGCCGTAATCTTTGTCGCTCAGCACGTCGAACATTACGTCGCCGTTGTCGGCTACATATGCGTGACCGCGTTCGATCAGCTTGCCGACCAGTTCGATGATTTCATCAATATGGCGCGTGGCGCGCGGTTCGAGATCCGGTGGCAAAATGCCCAGCGCGGCAAAATCGGTGTGCATTTCGGCAATCATGCGGTTGGTCAGCGTTTCAATGCTTTCACCGTTCTGATTGGCACGTTTGATGATTTTGTCATCAATATCGGTGATGTTACGCACATACTTCAGCGTGTAGCCCACGTAACGCAGATAACGCGCCACCACATCGAATGCCACAAAAGTCCGCCCATGACCGATATGACAGAGATCGTAAACCGTGATACCACAGACATACATGCCGATTTGACCGGCGTGGATAGGTTTAAATTCCTCTTTCTGTCGACTCAGGGTGTTATAGATCTTTAGCATTGACGGTTCCGTTTGGTTTACGTGTGCGGGATTCGAACGTTATAAAAGTGAGTTTGGTTTTTATGTGGTCACCCTAAAGGGCGACCCTACGACAGGGTTTGTAGGGTCGCCCTTTAGGGTGACCACAACCACATCGCTTAACTGACAAACATCAAGCCGGTTATTGTGCCGTATTTTTCTGACTTGTGCATCGCTCGCTTGCCAACTGAAGTCCGGTTACTGACGCGTTATTGGAAATTGTGATATAAGAAGCGTCTACAAAAAAGCCGCGCTGCCTTGCGGCGTGGTAGTTGACACTGACGACAAACTTTACAGGAAGAAAATAATGGTCACTTTCCAGACGAACCATGGCGATATCGTAATTAAAACCTTCGATGACAAAGCGCCGGCTACCGTGAAGAACTTCCTGGAATACTGCGCGGAAGGTTTTTACGATAACACTATCTTCCATCGCGTAATCAACGGTTTCATGATTCAGGGTGGTGGTTTTGAGCCTGGCATGAAGCAGAAAGACACCAAAGCAGACATCCGCAACGAAGCGAACAATGGCCTGAAAAACACCAAAGGCACGCTGGCGATGGCGCGTACCCAGGCTCCTCACTCTGCTACTGCCCAGTTCTTCATTAACGTGGCAGACAACGACTTCCTGAACTTCCGTGACGAAAGCCTGCAAGGTTGGGGTTACTGCGTGTTCGCAGAAGTGGTTGAAGGCATGGACGTTGTTGAGAAAATCAAAGCGGTGAAAACTGGCCGCAGCGGCATGCATCAGGACGTTCCGGTTGACGACGTTGTCATCCAGAAAGTGACTGTTAGCGAGTAATGTCGCGCACGCTGTTTATCGCAGATCTGCATCTGTGCACTCAAGAACCGGCAATTACTGCCGGTTTTCTGCATTTTTTGCAGGGTGAAGCGCAACAATGCGATGCGCTTTATCTCCTCGGCGATCTGTTTGAAGCGTGGATTGGCGACGACGATCCCAATCCGCTGCATCAGCAAATCGCTGCGGCGCTCAAGGCACTACCGGTGCCGAAATTCTTCATTCATGGCAATCGTGATTTCCTGCTCGGTCAGCGTTTTGCGCGCGCCGCTGGCATGACCTTGCTGCCGGAAGAAAAAGTGCTGGAACTCTATGGCCAACGCGTGTTGATCATGCATGGCGATACCTTGTGCACCGATGATCAAGGCTACCAACGCTTTCGCGCCAAAGTGCATCAACGCTGGTTGCAACGGCTGTTTCTCGCCTTGCCGCTGCGCCTGCGGATGCGCATTGCCGCGCGCATGCGTAATGGCAGCAAACAAGCCAATCAGCACAAATCATTGAGCATCATGGACGTCAATCAGCAAGCGGTGGAAGCGGCGATGACGCGCCAACAGACGCCGATTCTGATTCACGGTCACACCCATCGCCCCGCCATTCATCAATTCTCGCTGCACGGCGAAAATGTGCAACGTGCGGTGCTCGGTGCCTGGCATGAAAACGGCTCGATGATTCAGGTGGATGCCAGCGGCGTCAGCTTGATCGAATTCCCCTTCTGAAATCCGGGCATCAATGCCCGTTTTCCGCCTACGCAACCGTTTTCCTTGCTGCCATCTCATGCTATTCTCTGTGCCCTTCTTCGCCTGCCCGCCCGGCCAGGTTCGTTTTGCATATTCACAGGAGTTGACCGCATGTCATCCAACGCCACCCCGGCTCGTATCGCCATTGTCATGGGTTCCAAAAGTGACTGGGCTACCATGCAGTTCGCCGAGGAAATTCTTAACAGCCTGGATGTTCCGTTCCACGTCGAAGTGGTCTCCGCTCACCGCACGCCAGACAAACTGTTCAGCTTCGCCGAAAGCGCTGCCGAAAACGGCTATCAGGTGATCATCGCCGGTGCCGGCGGTGCAGCCCATTTGCCGGGCATGCTGGCCGCGAAAACGCTGGTTCCAGTGCTGGGCGTGCCGGTGCAAAGCGCCGCGCTGAGCGGTGTCGATAGCCTGTATTCCATCGTGCAGATGCCGCGCGGCATTCCGGTCGGTACGCTGGCGATTGGCAAAGCCGGTGCGGCTAACGCGGCGTTACTGGCAGCGCAAATCCTGGCGATCCACGATCAAGCGCTGTCCACGCGCCTCGCCAACTGGCGTCAAACGCAGACCGATGAAGTGCTGAATAACCCGGACCCGCGGGAGGACGCATGAAGCCGGTTTGCGTATTAGGTAATGGTCAGTTAGGCCGCATGCTGCGCCAGGCGGGTGAACCACTGGGCATCGCGGTATTTCCGGTGGGATTGGATGCCGAACCGTCGGCATTGCCTATCGCCGAAAGCGTGATCACCGCTGAGATCGAACGTTGGCCGGAAACCGCGTTAACCCGCGAACTGGCGAGCCATCCGGCGTTTGTGAATCGCGATATTTTCCCGCGTCTGGCCGATCGCCTGACGCAAAAACAGCTGCTGGATCAACTCAATCTCGCTACCGCGCCGTGGCAATTGCTGGTAGATAAAGCCGAGTGGCCGAGCGTGTTTAACACGTTGGGTGAGCTGGCGATTGTTAAACGTCGTACCGGCGGCTACGACGGTCGCGGTCAATGGCGTTTGCGCGCCAATGAAACTGATGCGCTGCCGGACGAGTGCTACGGCGAATGCATCGTCGAGCAAGGCATCAACTTCAGCGGCGAAGTGTCGCTGGTCGGCGCGCGCGGACACGATGGCAGCACGGTGTTTTATCCGCTGACGCATAACCTGCATCAGGACGGTATTCTGCGCACCAGCGTGGCTTTCCCGCAGGCCGATGCCGCACAGCAACAGCAAGCCGAAGCGATGCTCAGCGCCATCATGCATGAGCTGAAGTATGTCGGCGTTATGGCGATGGAGTGTTTCATCACGCCAGAAGGCTTGCTGATTAATGAGCTGGCACCGCGCGTGCACAACAGCGGACACTGGACGCAAAATGGCGCGTCAATCAGCCAATTCGAACTGCATCTGCGCGCCATTCTGGGCTTAGCACTGCCGCAGCCGGTGGTGTTTGCGCCGTCAGTGATGGTGAATTTGATTGGCACCGCAGTGAATCTCGATTGGCTGCAACAACCGCTGGTGCATCTGCATTGGTACGATAAAGAAGTACGTCCGGGCCGTAAGGTCGGACATCTTAATCTGACCGATAGCGATCAGGTACGTTTGGTATCCGCGCTGAATGCGCTGGTGCCGCTGCTGCCAGAAGAGTATGCGAGTGGTATTGCGTGGGCGGTTGAAAAGCTGTAATTAACAAGGTCGCCATGAATGGCGACCTTACGCAGATTTTGTAGGGTCGCCATTCATGGCGACCACCTACCTAAGCCGCTTCAAATCGTCTAAATAGCGCCTTTCCTTGCAGCAATCGCACGCCCAGCCAGCCGCCGCACAGCGACAAAAGCAGCGCGCCGAAAATTGGCAGCGCAAACCACAGCGTCCAATCTGGCTGCCACGGGAAATCAAAGATCTTACGCTGTAATCCCCACAACGCCGCTTCAGCACCTAACGCCGCCGCAATCCCCGAAACCACGCCCAGTAGCGCGAACTCGCACCACAAAGTCCCGCGCAGCAGACGTTTACTGGCCCCCAACGTGCGATAGACCACCAACTCCTGTTGACGCTGGCGCATGCCAACCTGAATCTGCGCCATGAGCAACAACACGCCGCAAATCGTCACCAGCACTACCATCACTTCCAGCGCCTGGCTGACCTGCGTCAACACCTGGCCGATCTGGCGCATCATGCTGCCGATATCCAGCAAACTCAGCGTCGGGAAGGCGCGATTGAGCTGCGCCAGCAGCGCCGGATTGTTATCCATGCGGAAGCTAGTCAGCCAGGTTTGTGGCTGTTGATCCAGCGCGCCCGGCGGGAAGATGAAGAAGAAGTTGGGCCGCAAACTCTCCCAATCCACCTTACGCAAGCTGGTGATTTTTGCGCTGAACTGCTGAGTATCGCCGCTGAAGGTCAAGGTATCGCCGAGCTTCACACCGAGACGATCCGCCAGTTCCCCTTCCATCGACACTTCACCGGTTTTCGGCGGCCAATCACCAGCGATCAGCGGATTGTGGTCTGGGCGCTGTGCCTGCCACGTCAGATTCAGTTCACGATTCAGCGCGTTATCCATCTTTGGATCGGCTTCTTTGCCGTTCAGCTCGGTTAAACGCGCTCGCACAATCGGATAGAAGGTTTCCGGCTTAAGATGATGCCCGGTGAGGAAATCGCTGACTTGCGGCACCTGATCTTTGGTGATGTTCAACAGGAAATAGTTCGGGCTATCGGCGGGCAATTGCTGCTGCCAGCGATCCAGCAGATCGCCGCGCATTACCAGCAGTAGCGCCAGCAACATAAATGACAACGAAAATGCTGCCAGCTGACTGAGCGTCATCGCAGGTTGGCGCAGCAGGCGATTGATCGCCAAACGCATCGCCAGATTGCGCACCACCAATCGACGCAGCAGCAGCAGCGTGCCCCAACCCAACAACGCCAGCAGCAGCGCCAGCATCACCACGCCCGTCAGCAGCGCCCACAACATTTTGCTGCCGCCCATCAACAGCGCCAGCAAGCCAATCACCACCAACGCCATTACCGGTAGATAAATGCGCAGCGGCCAAACATTGGCGACCGCATCACGCCGCAACACGCGCAGCGGCTGCGTTGCCATCAGCAGGCGATACGGGCGTAATCCCACCAGCAGCGAAATGACAAACATCGCGCCAATCGCCCACAACCACGGCCAGAAGCTGGCGGCCGGTAACGCGCCCGGCAGCACCGGTTTCAACATCAATAGCAGGATAACTTCAATCCCCTGCCCCAACACGCTGCCAACGATAGCGGCCAGCAACAGCACCGCCAACCATTGGCCGATGATCAGCCGCTGTAAGGCTTTGCGTGAGGCTCCGAGGGTTTTCAGCACCGCCACCAAATCGTAGCGACTACGGCAATAATGGCTCATTGCCACCGCCACCGCGGCAATCGCCAGCATCAGCGTCAACAGCGCAGAGAGCAGTAAAAATTGCTGCGCGCGCTGCATCGAGCGCCCGAGCGCATCTTCCGAATTATCCACGCTGATCCAGCGCTGATCGGCTTTGAGTTGCGGTTCGATCCAACTGTCATACCGCGCCAACGGAGCCGGTTCGCCAGAAAATTTGTAGCGCCAACTCAAACGGCTGCCGGGCTGCACTGCGCCAGTTTTCTCGACATCGGCCAGATTCATCAACAAACGCGGCGCGGTTTGGAACGGATTGAAACCGCCATCCGGCTCCTGAATCACTTCGCCAGCAATACGCAGCGTGGTATCGCCGACATCAACATTATCACCAACCTTAAGATTGAGTAGCGCCAGCAAACGTGGCGCAACCAGCACCGTTCCGGCTTGCGGACGCAATCCTGGCGGGTTGGTTTGTAGCGTACCAAACATCGGATAGGCATCATCTACCGCTTTAACATCTGCCAGCTGCGGCGTCTCTTGCGCGAAGGTCATGGTCATAAAATGCAGTTGGCTGCTGACCGACAATCCTTCATCCCGCGCTTTGGTAAGCCACGCATCCGGCGCGGGCGACGTGGTGCGCAGCGTGCGATCGCCCGCCATAAAATCGCGGCTTTGCTGACTTAAACCTTTTTCCATGCGATCGCTGATCGATCCCAGCGCCAGCACGCACGCCACCGCCAAGGTTAAGGCCAGCCAAACAATCAGCAGCGAAGGCGAACGCCACTCGCGCCAGAACCAGCGCCAAATCATGTTTCCTCCCACAATTTGCCGTCGCGCAAGCGCAGACGACGATCGCAGCGCGCCGCCAGTTGCTCATCGTGCGTCACCAGAATGAGCGTGGTAGCGAAATCGCGATTGAGGGAGAAAAGCAGATCGGCAATGCGGTCGCCAGTTTTGCGATCCAGGTTGCCCGTCGGTTCATCGGCAAACAGCAAGCCTGGACGGCCGCTAAAGGCACGCGCCAGCGCCACACGCTGTTGTTCGCCACCAGAAAGTTGCGCGGGAAGATGATGCAGACGATCTTTCAGCCCCAACACGGTGAGCAATTCCACCGCTTGCGCGCGGCTTTCGCGATCGCTATCGCCGCGCAGTAGCGCTGGAAGCTGCACGTTTTCCAATGCGTTAAGCGTTGGCACCAGCATAAAGGATTGAAATACAAAGCCGACTTCACGCGCGCGCAGCGCGGCACGCTGCTCTTCATTCATGCTGTGCAGCGGCTGGCCAAGCAGATGCACTTCGCCGCTGCTGCCATCATCCAATCCAGCCAGAATCCCCAGCAACGTCGATTTGCCCGAACCCGATTCGCCAATCAAGGCAATGGTCTCAGCTGGTTTGACAACCAGCTCAACTCCGGTAAGGATGGTCAGCTGATGCTCTCCCTGACCGACGGACTTAGTAAGATGATGAACTGCAACAATGTTTTCCGCTGGCATTATCCCTTCCTGTTGTTATTGCTTCTGCTGGTGTCCCGCATCGCCGCCGCCGACACCTTGTTGGTGCTGGGCGACAGTTTGAGCGCCGGTTATCGCATGTCAGCGACCGCAGCCTGGCCGAGCCTGCTGGATAAAACCTGGCAACAGCAGCCCAAAATTGTTAACGCCAGCATCAGCGGAGATACCGCCGGACAAGGGCTGGCGCGTTTACCGAACCTATTAAAACAGCATCAACCGCGTTGGGTGTTAATCGAATTGGGCGGTAACGATGGCTTGCGTGGCTTCCCGCCGCAAAATATCGCCGCGGATCTGACCAAGGTGATCGACGAGGTAAAAGCCGCTAAGGCGCAGCCGCTGCTGATGCAGATTCGTCTACCTGCTAATTATGGACGTCGCTATACCGAAGCGTTTAGCGCCATCTATCCGCGTCTGGCACAGCAGTACAACATTCCTTTGGTGCCGTTCTTTATGGAGCAGGTCTATCTGAAACCGGAGTGGATGCAGCAGGACGGAATTCACCCCAATCCGGATGCTCAGCCGTTTATCGCCAATTTGATGGCGACCGAACTGGCTCCGCTAGTAAAGCATGATTAATGCAGACGTGTGATTTTTAACAGGTAAATAAATGCAAAGAACAATTCTCATCACAGGCTGTTCCAGCGGCATTGGTTTAGTCGCCGCCAACGATCTGTTATCACGCGGCTATCGCGTGATTGCCGCCTGCCGCCGCGACGAGGATGTGGCGCGCATGGACGCATTGGGTTTTATCGGTTTACAGCTGGATCTGGATGATGCCGCCAGCGTGGATGCCGCCGCCAATCGCGTGCTGGAACTCACCGAATCGCACCTGTTTGCGCTGTTTAACAATGGCGGGTTTGGTCAATATGGCCCGCTTAGCAGCGTTTCACGTCAGCAATTGGAAAAACAGTTCTCCACCAACCTGTTTGGCACCCATCAATTGACTATGCGCCTGCTGCCCGCGCTGCAAGCCAGCGGGAATGGACGCATCATTAATACCAGCTCGGTTTTAGGGCTGATCTCCACGCCAGGACGCGGCGCGTATGCCGCCAGCAAATGGGCGCTGGAAGCGTGGAGCGATGCGCTGCGCCTTGAAGTCCGCGATTCTGGCGTGCGCGTCAGCCTGATCGAACCCGGCCCGATCAGCACCCGATTTAGCGACAACGTCCATCAAGGTCAACAAGATAAACCGGTGCGCAATCCGGGCATTGCCGCGCGCTTTACCTTGCCGCCGGAAGCGATTCTGCCAAAGCTGCGTCATGCGTTAGAGAGCAAACATCCGCGCCTGCGCTATCCAGTGACGATGGTGACTTGGGCGATGAGCCTGCTCAAACGTCTGCTGCCAGGTTGGATACTGGATCGCATTTTGCGCAGCAACTAAGCTGCAACACAGATTCGAACTTGAACCGGGGCGCCTTGCCCCCATATCTTCAATACACTTTCTGCCAAGAGACGTATTCATGTCACACGCTTTGATTATCGACATCAACGAAACCAACCTGCAACAGACGTTAGAGCAGTCAATGCAGCTGCCGGTGCTGTTCTATTTCTGGTCCGATCGCAGTCAGCATTGTCAGGAACTGACGCCGGTGCTGGAGCGCCTGGCGCAGGAGTATGCCGGTCAGTTTCTTTTGGCGAAGCTCGACTGTGATAAAGAGCAGATGGTGGCGTCGCAGTTTGGCCTGCGTTCCATCCCAACCGTGTATCTGTTCCAGAATGGTCAGCCGGTAGATGGCTTCCAGGGACCGCAGCCGGAAGAGGCGATTCGCGCCCTGCTGCAAAAAGTCTTGCCACGTGAAGAAGAGATGAAAGCGCAGCAGGCAATGCAACTGATGCATGAAGGTAAACCGCTGGAAGCGCTGCCGCTGCTGAAAGATGCGTGGCAGCTCAGCAACAAAAACAGTGAAATTGGCTTCCTGTTAGCTGAAGTGCTGATCACGTTGAACCGCAGCGATGAAGCGGAAACCGTGCTGGACGCGGTGCCGTTGCAGGATCAGGACACCCGTTATCAAAGCCTGATTTCGCAAATCGAACTACTGAAACAAGCCGCCGATACGCCTGAAATTCAGCTGTTGCAGGAACAGTTAGCCAGCGATCCAACCAATGCCGAACTGGCTGCTAAACTGTCGTTACAGCTGCATCAAGTGGGCCGCAACGAAGAAGCGCTGGAACTGCTGTTCGGCTTCCTGAAAAGCGATCTCAGCGTCGGTGATGGCCAAGTACGTAAAATGTTCCAGGAAATTCTGGCTGCGCTCGGCACCGGCGACACGCTCGCCACGCGCTATCGTCGCCAGCTTTACTCGCTGCTGTACTGATCGGTACCGCGCGTTAAACGGGCCGAAGCGACTCGGCCCGACAATCTGACAGCCAGGAGGTTATATGTTAACGGTGATTCCCGTTCTGATTCTGTTCGCACTGGTGGTGGTGTGGGCTGGCGTAAAAATTGTTCCACAAGGTTATCAGTGGACGGTTGAACGCTTTGGACGCTATACCAAAACGCTGGCGCCCGGCCTGAATTTGTTGGTGCCGTTCATGGATCGCATTGGTCGCAAGATCAATATGATGGAACAAGTACTCGATATCCCCTCGCAAGAAATCATCTCCAAAGACAACGCCAACGTCACCATTGATGCGGTGTGCTTCATTCAAGTGGTCGATCCGGCACGTGCGGCTTATGAGGTCAGCAATCTTGAGCTGTCGATCCTTAACTTAACCATGACCAATATCCGTACCGTGCTCGGCAGCATGGAGTTGGATGAAATGCTGTCGCAGCGCGATAACATCAACACGCGCCTGCTGCATATCGTCGATGAAGCGACCAACCCGTGGGGCGTGAAAATCACCCGTATCGAAATCCGTGACGTGCGTCCGCCGCAGGAACTGATTGCCGCAATGAATGCGCAGATGAAAGCCGAACGCACCAAACGTGCCGACATTCTGGCGGCGGAAGGCGTGCGCCAGGCAGCGATTCTGCGCGCTGAGGGTGATAAACAATCACAAATTCTCAAAGCGGAAGGCGAACGCACCTCTGCCTTCCTGCAAGCTGAAGCTCGCGAACGTCAGGCCGAAGCCGAAGCCACCGCCACCCGCATGGTGTCTGAAGCCATCGCCGCTGGCGATATTCAGGCGGTGAACTACTTCGTGGCGCAGAAATACACTGATGCACTGCAAAAAATCGGTGAAGCCAACAACAGCAAACTGGTAATGATGCCACTGGATGCCAGCAGTTTGATGGGCGCGATTGGCGGCATCAGTGAACTGCTGAAGGAGAGCCGTCAGGAGCGAAGACCATGATCCTGATGGAGCTGATCGCGCATCCACACTGGTTCTGGCTCACGCTCGGCGGTTTGCTGTTGGCTGCCGAAATGCTCGGCACCAGCGGCTATCTATTGTGGAGCGGATTAGCGGCGGTGCTGGTTGGCGTCACTGAGTGGGTAATTCCGCTATCCTGGACCGGACAAGGCGTTTTGTTTGCGGTTTTGACGTTACTTTGCGTGTTTTTCTGGTATCGCTGGATGCGCTATCGCGAATCATCGCAACAAGCCAATACGCTGAATCAGCGCGGCAGCCAATTGATGGGCATGCAACTGACGCTAGATAGCACGCTGCAAAACGGTTTGGGCCACGTGCGCATTGGCGACAGCAGTTGGCGCGTGCAGGCCGATAGCGATCTGCCCGCAGGCACCAAGGTGATCGTTACCGGCGTTGTCGGTATCACGCTGATGATTCAACCGCGCTCGCCATCCGCCTGACGGCAGCAACCGGCAAGGTGATTGATAATCGGGCACTCTGCACTGTCATCGCCCGGACAGGCTTCCGCTAGCGCCAGCAGCTGCGCGCGCATCGCATGTAACTCTTCAATGTGCGCAGCGATCTCATCCGCTTTCTGCAAAGTACGCGCTTTAACATCCGCGCTATGCCGCGCCGGATTGTTGAACAGCGCCACCAGCTCGCGGCACTCTTCTAACGTGAAGCCGACCTGACGCGCCTGGCGTAGCAGATTCAATTCATCGAGATGGTGCGCTGCGTAATGGCGATAGCCATTTTCACCGCGCGCCGGTGGCGTCACCACGCCCTTCTCTTCGTAAAAGCGAATTGCTTTGCTGGTGAGTCCGGTTTTTTTTGCCACATCGCTGATGTTCATTTTCACCTCTTGACCTTCCATTCAGGGGAAGGTTTAGCATCTAGTTCTAATGCATATCTTGCATGCAGTCAAAATCATTAACTGAGGAGTTAAGCATGTCACATACCCAACTGCTGGCGCTGGATGGCTTATCCTGCGGCCACTGCGTTAAACGCGTAAAAGAAGCACTGGAACAACGCGGTGATGTTGAACAAGCCGAGGTTACCCAGCAAGAAGCACGCGTGACCGGTGCGGCGAGCGCTGACGACCTGATCGCTACCGTTGAACAGGCCGGTTATCACGCAGTATTAAAAGACGGCACAACCCACCCAAAGCCTGAACCGTTGACAGCTACAGAGCCGCCGCCGGAGGCGCTGACAACGGAGTCGCAACCGGCAGCAACCACGGAAGCGGTGCATCACTTACTGATTGGTGGTATGAGCTGCGCCAGTTGTGTCAGCCGTGTGGAGCAGGCTCTGCAAAAGGTGCCCGGCGTGAGCCAGGCACGCGTTAATCTCGGCGAGCGCAGCGCGCTGATTTTAGGGGATGCAGAAGCCGATGCGCTGGTGCGCGCCGTCGATCAAGCCGGATATTCCGCCGAAGTGATCGATGATGAACAAACCCGCCGCGAACGCCAGCAAGTTAGCGCCCAACAAGCGATGCGCCGCTTTAGCTGGCAATCAGCATTAGCATTGCTGCTCGGTGTGCCGATGATGATTTGGGGCATGCTCGGCGACAATATGATGCTGAGCGCCGAAAACCAAACGCTGTGGCGTTCGCTGGGTGTCATCACCTTGCTGGTGATGATGATTGCCGGTGGCCATTTCTATCGCAGCGCATGGCGCAGTTTGCGCCACGGCAGCGCCACTATGGATACGCTGGTGGCGTTGGGAACCGGCGCGGCGTGGCTCTATTCGATGAGCGTGGCGTTGTGGCCGGCGTTTTTCCCGCATCAAGCGCGACATCTCTATTTCGAAGCCAGCGTGATGATCGTTGGCCTGATTAATCTGGGGCATGCGCTGGAACAACGGGCACGCCAGCGTGCCTCGAAAGCGCTGGAACGTTTGCTGGATTTAACTCCAGCGCAGGCGCGCGTGATCAAGGATGGCAGCGAAACGCTGCTGCCGTTGAGCGAAGTGCAGCCGGGCATGACCATCAAACTGGTAACCGGCGATCGCGTGCCGGTGGACGGTGAAGTCTCTAACGGTGAAGCCTGGTTTGATGAAGCGATGCTCACCGGCGAAGCCGTGCCGCAAGCCAAGCAACCCGGCGAAAAAATCTTTGCTGGCACATTGGTGCAAGATGGCACGCTGCACTTTATTGCACGCGCCACCGGCAGCCACACCACGTTGGCACGCATCATTAATTTGGTGCGTCAGGCGCAAAGCAGCAAACCGGATATCGGTCGATTAGCCGATCGCATTTCGGCAGTGTTTGTGCCGGTGGTGGTAGCGATTGCGCTAATCAGCGGCGCGATCTGGTATTGGGTCGGCCCACAGCCGCAATTGGCTTACACGCTGGTGATCATGACCACGGTGCTGATCATCGCCTGCCCTTGCGCGTTGGGATTAGCCACACCGATGTCGGTGATTGCAGGCGTCGGGCGCGCCGCAGAATTGGGCGTGCTGGTGCGGGATGCTGATGCCTTACAGCGCGCCAGCGAAGTCGACACCATCGTGTTCGATAAAACCGGTACCTTAACGCGCGGCACGCCGCAGGTCAGCGATGTGTTGATCTATGGCGACTGGAATCGCCAGCAAGTACTCAGCGCCGCCGCGCAGATGGAGCAAGGTTCTAGCCATCCGCTGGCAAAAGCGATTATTGCGGCGGCCCCCGATGTCAGCAGCGAGGCGGTTAAGCAATTTCGTACAATACGCGGCAAAGGCATCAGCGCTAAAGTTGCCGACAGAACGCTGCTGCTGGGCAATCAAGCGTTGCTGGATGAACAGCACATCGATTACAGCGCCGCACAAGCCGATATCGAGCGCTTTGCGGCACAAGGAGCTACGCCGGTATTGCTCGCCGATCGTCATCAATTGCTGGGTTTGATCGCGCTGCGCGACAGCTTGCGTCCGGAGAGCCAAGCGGCGCTGCAACGGCTGCATCAGTTAGGCTATCGCTTAATTATGCTGACTGGCGATCACCAAAAAACGGCGCAAGCTATTGCCGCTGAAGCGGGTATTGATGAGGTGATTGCTGGTGTGCTACCGGATGGCAAAGCGCAGGCGATTAGCCAGTTGCAGCAGCAAGGCCGCAAAGTGGTGATGGTTGGCGACGGTATCAACGATGCACCCGCGCTGGCGCAGGCTGATGTCGGTATCGCAATGGGCGGCGGCAGCGATGTCGCGGTAGAAACCGCCGCGATGACGCTGATGCGTAACGATTTGCACTGCGTTGCCGATGCGCTGTCGATTGCTGGCGCCACGCTACGCAATATGCGGCAGAACTTGCTGGGCGCATTTATCTATAACAGCTTCGGCATTCCGATTGCGGCGGGCGTGCTTTATCCGTTTACCGGAATGTTGCTCAGCCCGATTGTGGCGGGTGCGGCGATGGCGCTGTCATCGATTACCGTGGTGAGCAATGCGAATCGCTTGTTGCGCTTCAAGCCTGCGCCGCGTGAATAGCCATCACGGCCCTGTTTTTCAGTGAGCGAAATCGCTAGCATGGATTTTTGCATTTAAAAGGACAGGGAATGAGACACGGTCTGTGGCACAGCATCCAACAACGGATCGCGACCCTTTTCCCGGCTAGCTACAGTTGGCCGGCCATGGATATCCAACTGGGCGATCGCCGTTTGCATCTGGCGGGCAGCATTCATATGGGCACGCGCGATATGCAGCCGCTGCCCGCAGGTTTGCTGCGTCAACTTAACAAAGCTGATGCGCTGGTGGTGGAAGCCGATATCACTCAAGGCGGCTCGCCGTTTAGCGAAGACGATCAATGTCCGCCGCTGGCAACCCGCTTAGAAGAGGCGACGCTGCAGCGGCTGCAAGCGTTGTGCGATGAGGTTTCGCTATCGATCAGCGTGTTTGACACGCTGCCGTTTTGGCAGATCGCCTTGATGTTGCAAGCGCAACAGGCGCAGCGGCTGGGATTACGTCCACAGTTCGGTATTGATTATCAGCTGTTGCAGGCAGCGAAGGCGGCGAATAAACGCATTATCGAGCTGGAAGGCCCGGAAACGCAGATCGCCTTGTTGAAATCGCTGCCGCAGGACGGCTTAGCGCTGCTGTTGGATACGCTGGAGCATTGGCACACCAACGCGCGCCTGCTGCAAACCATGATCAGCTGGTGGCTGGATACGCCACCCAAGCAGCAACCGGTCGCGCTGCCCAGCACCTTTAGTAGCGAGTTAAACGATACGCTGATGCGCAACCGTAATCAGCATTGGCGCGAGTTGTTGTTGGCGTTACCGAAAGGACGTTATGTGGTGGCGGTCGGCGCGTTGCACCTGTACGGCGACGATAATTTGCCGGAATTGCTGAAGCGTTAACGCGGTTTGCGGTCACCATAAATGGCGACCCTACGAATATTCTGAGCGTTTTTGTAGGGTCGCCATTTATGGTGACCAATACCCATGATGCGGAAATACGCCCACTGAACCGCCGTTGTAGGGTCGCCATTTATGGTGACCGACGATGCGGATGTGTGTAGCCAAACGTGAAAAAAACCAAAAAAGAAGGCCAATAGTGATATTGGCCCGTCAAAGAGGAATTTGTTTATGATTTTGGTTATCACCAGCAATCTCTTACTGGCGCGGGGCAATTCTCGCGCAAAGTTCAGAATTTCGCCACTATTTTTCCACCAAAACTGAAATAAGAATTTTCCTAACAAGGAACGATCATGACGCCCGCGGTAAAACTTCTGGAAAAACAAAAAGTCACCTTTACCCTGCATCCTTACGATCACGACAGCCACGAAACCAATTTTGGTGACGAGGCGGTACGAAAATTGAATCTGGATGCGCGCCAGGTTTTCAAAACGCTGTTAGTGGCGCTCAACGGTGACGCCAAAGCCTTAGCGGTTGCAGTCACGCCAGTCTCGACTCAGCTGGACCTAAAAAAAGTCGCCAAAGCATTGGGCGCGAAAAAAGCCGATATGGCCGATCCGCAACTGGCGCAGCGCGTAACCGGCTATCTGGTGGGCGGCATCAGTCCGCTGGGGCAGAAAAAACGTCTGCCAACGGTGATCGACCAGCAAGCGGCGGAGTTTGCTACCATCTTTATCTCAGGCGGCAAACGCGGATTGGATCTGGAACTGGCGGCACAAGATTTGTCTCGCCTGCTCGACGCGCCGCTGGCCGATATCGCCCGACGCGATTAATCGGGCTGCTGGGCGCAAAGCTGATCGATCATCCAGCGCCCAGCCGGTCCCGGTGGATTGCGTCGCGACCAAATCACATCCACCGCAATGCGCTGCGGCCAGCCCGGCACCGGCAACTCTTTTAGCACCTGATGACCAAACTGCTCCACCAGCCAGCGTGGTAGCACGCTCCAGCCAAAGCCTTGTTCTGCCATTTCCAGCAGTAATAAATAAGACGGCGCCGACCAGACGCGCCCGGCCGGTAACGGATCGCGGTTTTGTACCCACGTATTGAGCCGCAGATGCCGCAGCTCGCCGAGTTGCCCTTCACTGACCTGATCCAGCTGCGAAAACGCGTGATCCTGATGCAGATAAATCGCCATCTGCGCGCCAACCTGTAAGCGCGCCACCGCGATATCTGGCGGCAATTGTGGTTGTGCGCGCACCACGCCAAGGTGCACGCGACCGGCCTGAATCAGATCGATGGCATCGGCATCTTCAGCAATCATGCATTCGAACTCGATATCGGGATAACGCGCCTCAAAGCGATTGAGCAAATTGACGTGATGATCGGCCTGCCAGAAGTCGGAGATCGCCATGCTCAAGCGCGGCTCAACGCCTTGCGACAAGCGCATCGCCAGTTCATCCAGCCGCTGACTGGCCGCCAAAATCTGCTGCACCTGCGCCAACGCGCGCTGGCCTTGCTCAGTGAGCACCGGCTGGCGTCCACTGCGATCAAACAAGGTGAAACCGAGATCGTCTTCCAGATTCGCCACTGCGCTGCTGATGGTTGATTGACTTTTTGCTAACGCGCGCGCCGCCGCCGAGAACGATCCGCTCGCCACCGTTTGCACAAACGCCTCAAGGGATTCTGGGGAGTATTTCATGGTGAACCATCGCTTTTATCGATAGGTATTCATTTTATCTTAGCATCACGCAGTGAGAAAATGCGCGTCCTAACCAATTTGGAGGTTTATATGCGTACCCGTTCGCTGAAAGAACGTTTTTGTCATGCCGCAGGCTTTGAAGTGTTGGCGATTATCACAGTTGCACCGCTGGCTGCCTGGGTTATGGATAAACCGCTGTTTCAGATGGGCGCATTGGCGATCATGTTATCGACCGTCGCCATGCTGTGGAACATGATTTATAACGCCGGTTTTGACCGTATCTGGCCGCCGCAGGCTAAACGTGGTCTTGGTTTGCGTGCGTTACATGCTCTGGGCTTTGAAGGTGGATTTATTGTGATTGGTCTACCGATTGCTGCGTGGATGCTGGATATTAGCCTGCTGCAAGCCTTTATGGTTGAAGTGGCGTTCTTCCTGTTCTTCCTGCCGTATACCATGGCCTACAACTGGGCGTGGGATAAATTGCGTCAGCGTTGGGTGACGCAAAAATCCTGTCGCGCGTGATAATAATTTTGCGCCGTTAAGGCTCGCACAATCCGTAGCGGCGCAATTTATTGCGCATTTTAATCGCGATGAATTAGGTCAAAAGAGCGCGATGAATCGCGCCGCTACGGTTAGTGCACGATGTTAGTGTTGTGCCGCCCGCGGCCAGATCCACGCCAGAATCATCTGCGGATAGCTGGGCTTCTTTTGTGGCTTCTCCTGCGCTTTGTTGCGCTCCTGAATCTGCGCTTCGGTCAGATGTACAATGCCATTCGGCGCATAATCGCTGATTTTCAGCGGTGAATGCTGGCTAACATACTCGCGCAGCACATCCGCATCACGTTGCCCGCTATTAGTGAAACCGGCATGGGTTTCAATCGCGGGATAACCGTCGCCGCCGCTGGCGTTAAAGCTATTGGTCGCCATGCGATAGGTTTTGTCTTTTTGCAGCGGCTCACCGTTAATTTTCACCTCGCTAACGCCTTGGCCATCCGCCACCAGACTGATATTGCTGAACTGCGCGTAGCCGCCGGAATCCATTTTAATGTTGGCGACGGTGGCCAGATAACTCAGCAACTCATTGCCGGTTAGCGTAACGGAAACCACCTGATTGCCAAACGGCTGCACCTGCAACAGGTCGCGCAAGCTCAGATTGCCTTGCGCCAGAGACGTGCGAATACCGCCGCCGCTCATGACGGCAAAGTCCGCTTTGGTGGCGGCCATTTGCGCGCGCAAAATCAACTGGCCGAGATTGGTTTGCTCAAAACGCACTTTGTCGCGTTCACCGACAAATACGCCGTCGCTGCTACCGACTTTAACGTCCAGCTGCTTAGCGGCACGCAATTGGAACGGCGTTAACAGTTTCATCATCGCACTGTTTTGTGGGATCTCTTCCTGCCAGGTCAGCCAGGATTCGCTGCCGTCGAGGTTCTTGATTTTGTGCTTGAGATTGACCGGAATCAGTTGATAGCTATCCAGCGTCAACTCGCCATTTTTGAAGGTGAAGTCACCGCGTCCAACATATTTGCCCCACTCCTTCGCCTGCATGATCCACACACCGCTCTGACGATCCGGCTGGCAAGGCTGGCCCGGTTGATAATCCTTCACGCTGACATTGTCTTTTTCCATGCACACCGCATCCTGCGAATGGCCGCCAATGATCACGTTGATGGTGCCCGGCGGCAAGCTGCGCGCCAGTTCGACATCGCCCGGCGCATTACTGCCGTGCTGGCCGTCATCGTAGTGGCCCATGTGGGTTAGCGCGATAATCACGTCCGGTTTTTCGCTGGCGCGCAATTCGGCTACCGCTTTCTCGGTTTCTTTCACCGGATCGCGGATATCCAGCGTGGCGATGTTTTCTGGATTGGAAATGCGCAGCGTGTCAGTGGTGGTCAGGCCGATCACCGCGATCTTCAATCCCATGCGATTAAAGGTTGCCCACGGTTTGAACAAGCGCTTATCGGTGCCTTTTTGGTAAATGTTGGCCGACAGGAACGGGAATTTGGCCCACTTCTGCTGCTTTTGCAGCACGCTGAGCGGTTTATCGAATTCGTGATTTCCCAACGCCATCGCATCGTAGCCAACCAAATTCATGCCACGAATATCGGGCTCGGCATCCAACATGTTCGATTCCGGTACGCCGGTATTCACATCACCCGCCGACAGAATCAATGCACCGCCGCCTTTGGCCTGCACATCATAGCGCTGTTGATCCATCAAGGTTTTTTGCGCGGCGAGTCCGTATTCGCCTTGGGCGTTGGTCCAGTAACGACCATGATGATCGTTGGTGTGCAGAATGCTAAAACGATAACTGCGATCCGTTTGCCACGCCTGCGCCAGCATTGGCAGCAGTAACATGATCAGCGCCAACCAGCGCCCTTTATGCGGTGATAAAAACAAAGCCGATCTCCTTATGCTGCGTTTTCCAAACCTAATGTGCTTTATCGCCCTCTTGTGTCGCATAGTTGGCCCTTTAACTCAAGACGAAAGGCTTATAGAGTCAGCAAGTAGTAACAATCTGATAACTAAAACCCCCCTTCAGGATTTTTATGGCAAGTGAAATCGCATCACCGGCGCGCGCGCCCGGCCGTACTGCTTTTGGCATTTTAGGTGCCATCAGCCTCGCGCATCTGCTCAACGATATGCTGCAATCGCTGTTGCTGGCTATCTATCCAATGCTGCAAAAGGATTTCAATCTTAACTTTGTGCAGATCGGCTTGATCACGCTGACCTTCCAGGTCACCGCATCGCTATTGCAGCCGGTTATCGGCCATTACACTGATAAATATCCCAAACCCTGGTCGCTGCCCGTCGGCATGGCCTTTACGCTGTGCGGGCTGATTTTGCTGACCTTCTCCACCAGTTATCTGCAAGTGTTGCTGGCTGCGGCGCTGGTCGGTAGCGGTTCGTCGGTGTTCCACCCTGAATCCTCACGCGTGGCGCGCATGGCGTCTGGCGGTCGGCATGGTTTGGCACAATCGCTGTTCCAGGTCGGTGGCAACTTTGGTAGCGCGCTCGGTCCGTTACTGGCGGCGATGATCGTCGCGCCTTATGGCAAAGGCCATTTGGGCTGGTTTGTGCTGGCGGCCTTGCTAGGCATTATCGTGCTGCTGCAAGTGAGCCGTTGGTACAGCCATCAACAACGTGCCAGCAAATCTGCCGCCAAAGTGGTGCCGGTGAATCCGCTGCCACGCAAAAAAGTGCTGCTGGCGGTGAGCATTTTGCTGCTGCTGATTTTTTCCAAATACTTTTATCTCACCAGCATCAGCAGCTATTACACCTTCTATTTAATGCAGAAATTCGGGCTTTCGGTGCAAGCGTCGCAATTCCATCTGTTTGCCTTCCTCGGCGCGGTGGCGGCCGGTACCATTATTGGTGGGCCGATTGGCGATAAAATTGGGCGTAAATACGTGATTTGGGTGTCCATCCTTGGCGTTGCGCCCTTTACCCTGCTGCTGCCGCACGCCAATTTAATGTGGACCAGCGTACTGAGCGTGATCATCGGTTCGATTCTTGCCTCGGCTTTCTCCGCCATTTTGGTGTACGCGCAAGAGCTGATGCCGACACGTATCGGTATGGTTTCTGGACTGTTTTTCGGCTTCGCCTTCGGCATGGGCGGATTGGGCGCTGCCGTGTTGGGCGTGGTGGCTGACCACACCAGCATCGAATGGGTCTATCAAATCTGTGCCTGGCTGCCACTTATCGGCCTTTTGACCGCTTTCCTGCCTGATAATCGTCACGCCTAAGCCTGTTTAGGGGGGCAACTATTTTTCCTTGCCCCCTTCATTCTGCATGAAATCTGCCGATATTATGAGATAACTGAGGAAAATGGAGCTTCAGCTGCGTTTTAGTCTCATTTTTTCAATTTAGTCGCCTTTTACCGCTCAAATGTTTAAACGCAGTGCGTGATTGTGCATTACACTAAGTTGTTACAAGCGGATACATTTGCACACAAGGAGACAGGCATGCATCACACTACCCCGTTGATCACTACCATTGTCGGAGGACTGGTCCTCGCCTTTCTCCTTGGTATGCTGGCAAATCGCCTGCGTATTTCCCCGCTGGTTGGATACCTATTAGCTGGCGTGCTCGCTGGCCCTTTCACACCCGGCTTTGTCGCCGATACCAATCTTGCGCCGGAACTGGCTGAACTCGGCGTGATTCTGCTGATGTTTGGTGTCGGATTGCACTTCTCGCTCAAGGATTTGATGTCGGTAAAGTCTATCGCCATTCCTGGCGCCATCGCGCAAATTGCGGTGGCAACGCTGCTGGGAATGGGGCTTTCGTGGACCATGGGCTGGTCGTGGATGACCGGTTTGGTCTTTGGCCTGTGTCTCTCAACCGCCAGTACCGTGGTGTTGCTGCGCGCGCTGGAAGAACGTCAACTCATTGATAGTCAGCGTGGGCAAATCGCCATTGGCTGGTTGATTGTGGAAGATTTGGTGATGGTGCTGACGCTGGTGCTGCTGCCGGCCATTGCGGGCATGCTGGAAGAGGGCAACGCCAGCCCAACGCTGCTGCTGTGGGATTTGATGCTAACCATCGGCAAAGTTGTCGCCTTTATGGTGCTGATGATGGTGGTGGGTCGTCGCGTGGTGCCGTGGATTCTGGCCAAAAGCGCGGCCACTGGCTCACGCGAGCTGTTTACCCTTGCCGTTTTAGCGCTGGCGCTGGGCATCGCCTTTGGTGCGGTCGAATTCTTCGATGTCTCCTTTGCGCTCGGTGCCTTCTTTGCTGGCATGGTGTTGAACGAGTCGGAACTCAGCCATCGCGCGGCGCACGATACCTTGCCACTGCGTGATGCGTTCGCCGTACTGTTCTTTGTTTCGGTCGGCATGCTGTTTGATCCGATGATTTTGATTGAACAGCCGCTGGCAGTGTTGGGCGCGCTGGCAATTATCGTGCTGGGTAAATCGATTGCAGCCTGGTTGTTGGTGACGTTGCTTGGCCATTCGCGTCGCACCGCGATGACCATTTCGGTCAGCCTGGCGCAGATTGGTGAGTTCGCCTTTATTCTGGCTGGTCTCGGCATCTCACTCGGCATGCTGAGCGATGAAGGCCGTAATCTGGTGCTGGCGGCGGCAATCCTCTCCATCATGCTGAACCCGATTCTGTTTACCTTGTTGGAACGCTATCTCGATAAAACCGAGACCATTGAAGAGCAGACGCTGGAAGAAGCCATTGAAGATGAGAAGCAGATTCCGGTGGATATCTGTAATCACGCGGTGCTGGTGGGATACGGTCGTGTCGGCAGCCTGTTAGGGCAAAAACTGATGGAAGCCGATGTGCCATTGGTGGTGGTCGAGAATTCGCGTCCCCGCGTTGAAGCGCTGCGTGAGCAAGGGATTAAAGCGGTGCTGGGCAATGCGGCACGCGTCGATACCATGGAACTGGCGCGTCTGGATTGCGCGCGCTGGCTGCTGCTGACCATTCCCAATGGCTATGAAGCGGGCGAAGTGGTGACGGCGGCACGCGAGAAGCGTCCCGATATCGAGATTATCGCGCGTGCACATTACGACGATGAAGTGACGTACATTTTGGAACGCGGCGCTAATCGCGTGGTGATGGGCGAGCGCGAAATTGCTAATAGCATGCTGAATGTGCTGGAAGAAGAGATTGCGCAGAATCCGATTGTGCGTGAATGCCCGATTTAATATTGTGCGGTAATTAATCAGGTCGCCATGAATGGCGACCCTACCTATTTACCTATCCCAATACGACTCTTCTAAGCTGTCTTCCCGCTCCGGCAAGCCGCGTGTTAAACGCGGTGAATGCTGGTTTAGCACCTGATAACTCACCCGGTTGGCGTATTTGCACACTTGCGCCAGCGACGAATAGGTCAGATACACGCGGCCATGTTTGCTGGAATTCGGCACTTTTTGGCGATGGAAATTGTTAGCGGTGATGTCGTGTAACAACGCCGCTAATGCGCCATCGCCTGCGCCGTTGGTGTTCATGATTTTCTCCGGACCGCCCATGTACGGCGCGATGTGCGAGAAGATACGCAACGGTTGCTGGCAATCTTTGTGGCGCATCGCCCGGCTAAATTCATATTGGTTGAACTCCGCCAGCGCGCCTGGCAGCAACGGATGATTGGTTTTGCGCTTGAACTCGTCTTCGGTGAATCCCGCCATGTACAAGCCGGTCGGCCCGGCGGTGCATAACACTAAATCAACCCAATCCAGCGCCATATTCGACGCTAATAGCGGATCTTGCTCACCGGTCAACGCAAACGCTTCTTCTTCGTTCATCGCCACAATCGACACGTGATCGCGCAGGAAATCGCGCCAGAACTGCGGATTGTCCTGAATCACGTATTTGGTGCCGAGCGTCAGCACCACCGGCACATTGTGTTTTTTCGCGTATTCAATGGCGCGCAGCGTGGCGGCGGGCATCGGTTCGCCCGGCTGGCAACGCACCAGATACGAGGTCAACACCAACGCCGATGCGCCAGCGATCACATCTTCGGGAATGCTGTCGGCCTGTAATTGGTTCATCAAGCCTGGGCTGATGGCAAAGGTGCGCTCGCCCTGCTCACCAATCAGCGTGAAGCAGCGGCCAATTGCGCCATCAACGCCTTGTAAGAAGTTAAGGTCCATACGGCTGGAGGTATTGCACAGGTAGCGATAGGCATAGCCGCCGATCTGAATGTTGTTGCACATCACGCCGAGCAGCACTGAGCGGTCGTCGGCTAATACTGAATAGTTGTGCAGCGTATTGCCGATGGTGCCACCGGCAAATTGATGGCTGATCAGTTCATCGCGCATCAGTTCGTTGTAGAGCGCTTCCGCGGTGACATCGTCAATCACCAACGAATGACCGGCACTGAGACCGTAACGCTGCAAAAAGTCGTCATCGACTTTGGCTTCAATATCCACCAGCGTTTGGTCGATACCCACGACCCAACTGCCCTCTTCCTGCTCTTGCTGCGTGGCTTGCAGCAGCGGATCGCGCGCGTTGACCGGGAAATAGTGTTTGGATTTGCGTTTGCCGGGAAATTTCATCTGGAGTGCCGTCAGGGAAAATCAGGCAGAGAATGATAACACACTCTCTGCCACCACTTTAACGGCGCGCGTTGACCAGCTGCACCATCATTTCGATATGCTCAGCATCATCATTAAGCGCGGGAATGTATTCGAATTTCTCACCACCGGCATGCAGGAAGAATTCGCAGTTCTGCTCGCTGATCTCCTCCAGCGTTTCCAAACAATCGGCGGCAAAGCCCGGACTCATCACCTGCACATGTTTGATGCCTTTGGCTGGCAAACCTTGCATGGTTTCATCGGTGTAAGGCGTCAACCAGGGTTCGCGACCAAAGCGCGACTGGAAGGTCATCATGATTTTGTGCGGCGCAATGCCCAAGGCGGCGGCCAGCGCATCGGTGGTGTCTTTGCAGCGCTGCGGATAATCATCGCCTTCATCAGCGAAACGCTGCGGAATGCCGTGATACGACAGCACCAACAAATCGGGTTCACCGTGCTGAGCAAATGAACGTTCGACCGAGGCTTTCAGCGCCGCAATGTAAGCCGGATGCTCGGCGTAATCGCGAATGAACGCCACATCCGGCAACGAACGCAGTGGCTTGAAGCTGGTGGCTAAACCATCCCACACCGCCGCAACGGTTGAGCAGGAGAATTGCGGATAGAGCGGCAAAACGATCAGCTTGGTGACGCCTTGATCCAGTAAACGTTTTAACGCGCTGTCGAGACTTGGCTGACCGTAGCTCATGCCGAGTTCAACCGGCATATCAAGGCGTTGGGCTAAAGCATCACGCTGGCGTTTGCTGAACACCATCAGCGGCGAGCCTTCCTCCATCCACACCGACGCATACAGTTTTGACACGCGCGGCGAGCGGAACGGCAAAATAATGAAATTGAGAATCGGCCACCATAATAAACGCGGCGTATCAACCACGCGTGGATCACCTAGGAACTGTTTCAGATAGCGTTTAACCGCAGGTGTGGTGGGTGCATCTGGTGTACCTAAGTTGACCAGCAAAACCCCGGGCTTTTCTTGCCTCATTGTATTTCCTTGATGTCGAAACGAATGGGTCACATTCAAAATCAGGGGGAAATTGTAGCGGAAAACGTGGGAGGGGAAAGCAATTGCTGCAAAAGGGCCGGTCAACCGGCCCTTGAACGCCTTAACCGAGGATTTCGGCCAACTGCGTGCTCACTTCAGCGACAGGACGTGTGCCGTCGATTTTGTGATATTCGGTGTTGCCGTCTTGCGCTTCTTTGCCGTAATAGGCAATCAGCGGCGCGGTCAGCTGATGGTATTCCACCAGACGCTTACGCACGGTCTCTTCCTGGTCATCTTTACGCGTGGTCAGCTCTTCGCCGGTCACGTCATCTTTACCTTCCACTTTCGGTGGCTTGTTGACGACGTGATAAACGCGGCCAGATGGCGCATGCACGCGACGTCCGACAATACGATCCACAATCAGCTCGTCCGGTACGGCAAACTCCAGCACGTAGTCGACCTTGATTCCCGCTTCTTTCATGGCATCAGCCTGAGGAATCGTGCGTGGGAAGCCATCGAGCAGGAAACCGTTTTTGCAGTCTTCCTGCGCGATACGCTCTTTAACCAGCGCAATCACTAACTCATCAGTTACCAGCTTGCCGGCATCCATGATCGCTTTTGCTTGTTGGCCCAGTTCCGAACCGGCTTTAACTGCCGCACGCAACATGTCACCGGTGGAGATCTGCGGAATACCGTATTTCTCCATGATAAATTGAGCCTGAGTGCCTTTACCTGCGCCCGGTGCCCCGAGCAGAATAATACGCATTGCGTAATTCCCCTTGCGAATCGCATTGATCAATCTGAGAAGGCGAAGAACATACCATTATGACCCGCGCACCACAAGGAAACGGGCACGCTCGCCGGCAAAGGTCTACTTTGACCTGCTTTAGCGGCGAATACTAGCAGAGCGCCTGTTTTTAGGAATCACGGCTAAGCACCAGCGCTTCTTTCAGGCGTTTTTTAAGCGTTGGCGTGACGTTCTGATGTTTGTTTAACGCACCGCGGATGTTGGCATGCAGCTGCATGCGATTGTGCTCAGTCACTACCTGAATATCCTGCGGCAGCTTGCTGATGTTGAGACCTTCCGGTAACGGGAACAATGCAAACGGCAAACCCGGTTGCTGAATGGAGTGCAGCATCAACGGGAAATCCAGCGCGATGCTTTCGACAGTGGCGATATTGAACGGACGCCATTCGCCGTTATCCATTATTGCCAGCGCCTGTGCTGGTGCCTCACCCAAGGTTAATCCTTGTTCGAACAGCCGCAGTTCGCTGCGCACCAGCGTGCTGAAATCGGCGGTGCGCAAGGCGATTAACACTAAATCGCCGCACAGCGCGGCATGGCGATCGAGGCGAGCGACAAATAAGCGCGCGTCGCTCACCAGGCGGCGATGAAGTTGAGTGGCAAAGGATTCTGAGGCATCAGTCACGCCCTGGCTTTGGCATTCGCTCAGTGCACGAACGCGTCCCTGTTGCATATCAACGTGTTCCACCAACGCCACATTGCCCGCCATCATCGGCAAGGTTGGCAGCACGCTGAGTTCGCTGACCGGATAATGCGAGGCGTAACGTGTTTGATTGCGCGCTTGTTCCTGACGCAGAAAAAGTTGTGAAAGCAGCACTCGCGCGATATGCAGCGAAGGCGCAAAGAATAGATCGTAATTTTCAAGCCGGTAATGACGGGATAGCAAGCCGCGAAGCTTATCGCGCGCCGCCGCCGCCCTGGCAGTAGCAAGTTGTGGAGCCATCGCGTGACATTTCTCTTTGTTATTGTGCTGTGTGCTGGAGCTGAAAGGTGGCAGCAAAATGGCGGGTAACCACAGAGAGGCGCACCCGTCAACCCGCCATAATCTGGGGGAAAGGTTAGGCCAATGCGGCTGGACATTAAAATGATATAAACTGACAATCCCTGTTAGGTTTTTACACAGGGGATGAGTATGACCGCGCTTCCATCGTTACGTGCACTGCATTATTTCCACCAGGCGGCACTGCACAGCAGCTTTAGCGTGGCAGCCGAACGTCTGCATGTGACCCACAGCGCCATAAGTCATCAGATTCGCCAGCTGGAAAGCTGGATGGGTAAGCCGCTGTTTGTGCGCACCAATGGACGCGTCAAATTAACCTCACACGGTGAGCGCTTGTTGGTTAGCTGTCAGAAAGCCTTCAGCGAACTCTCCACCACCTGCGAAAGCATTCGCACCGGCATGCGTCATCATCTCAGCGTCTCGTGCGCACCGAGTTTTCTCTCGCAATGGCTGATTCCGCGCATCGCCAGCTTTTATCAGTGCTATCCCGATATTGAAGTGCAATTTCAGCCGCTGGTTGAGATCGACCAACTACGCAGCGAGCACACCGATGTGTTGATCCTGAGCGCTGAGCAGTCGCCGGATGAAGATATTGATGCCACGCTAATCAGCGATGATTACATCGGCCCGCTGTGCGCTCCGCAGTTTGCCGCGCGTTTTAACAGTGAACAGGATCTGGCGACGCTGCCGCTGCTGCACGCCGATACGCGGCTGCATGCGTGGGCTGAATGGGCGAAAACCAGCGGCGCGCGCGGTAATTTCTGGATTGGTAAGCATTTCGATAATTTGACGTTGGGGATTCAAGCGGCAAGAAACGGTTTGGGCGTGATTATGGCGCCGCGCTTGTTGGTACGTCAGGAGTTGAACGATGGCACGCTGATCGCGCCGTTGGGTTTTGTGCGCGTCGATCGCGCGACGTTGATGATGACCAAAATTTCACGCCAGCACGATGCGGAAATCACCTTGTTTCGCGATTGGTTGCGCGATCAGGCGTTGCATTAAGCCGTTAAAGGAATAAAAAAAGGTCACCATGAATGGCGACCTTAAGGGTCCGAACGTAGGGTCGGCATTGATGCCGACCGTGCTCTGGCTTACGCCGTCAACAACTGGTTCATACGACGGATAAACTGGTTTGGATCGTCGAGCGTGCCGCGTTCCGCCAGCAGCGCCTGATCCAGCAGCAACTCAACCCACTCGGCAAAGCGCGTTTCGTCCTGCGTATCCGCCACACGTTTCACCAGCGTATGATCCGGATTGATTTCGAAGATGTACTTCACGTCCGGCACTTCCTGACCTGCCGCCGCGAACAGCTTCGCCATCTGCGTGGTCATTTCATTGGCATCGGTGGTGACGATCGCTGGTGTATCGGTCAGGCGATGTGTTAAACGCACCTCTTTCACGCGCTCGCCCAGCAAGGTTTTCACTCGCTCAACAAACGGCTCCAGCGCTTTTTCCGCTTCTTTTTGCTCTTCGGTCTCTTCGTCGGCCAGCTTGCTCAGCGAATCATCTGCTTTGCTCACTGACTGGAAGGTTTTACCGTCGAACTCGGTGAGGTAGCTCATCATCCATTCGTCGATGCGATCGGAAAGCAGCAGCACTTCGATGCCTTTCTTGCGGAACAGCTCCAGATGCGGGCTGCTCTTCGCCGCGGCATAGCTATCAGCGGTGATGTAGTAAATCTTGTCCTGACCTTCCACCATACGCGTCAGATAATCTTCGAGCGAAATGGTCTGCTCAGCGCCTTCGCTCTGAGTAGTGGCAAAGCGCAGCAGCTTGGCAATCGCTTCCTGGTTGGCGTTGTCTTCAGCTGGGCCTTCTTTCAATACCAAACCGAACTCTTTCCAGAACTGCTGATATTTTGCCGCGTCGTCTTTTGCCAGTTTTTCCAGCATCTGCAAGCTACGCTTGGTCAGCGCGGCGCGCAGACTTTGCGTTACGCGGCTGTCTTGCAGGATTTCACGCGAGACGTTAAGCGGCAGATCGTTGGAATCAATCAGCCCACGCACAAAGCGCAGATAGTTCGGCATGAACTGCTCAGCGTCATCCATGATGAAGACGCGTTGCACATACAGTTTCAGGCCGTGCTTGCTGTCGCGATTGAACATGTCGAACGGCGCGCGGGACGGCAGATACAGCAGGCTGGTGTACTCCTGCTTACCTTCCACACGGTTGTGGCTCCAGATCGCCGGATCGCTGAAATCGTGGGCGATATGTTTGTAAAACTCGTTGTACTCGTCGTCGCTGATCTCAGACTTGTTGCGCGTCCACAGCGCCTGGGCTTTGTTGATCTTTTCCCAGCTGCTTTCGCCGCTCTCTTCGTCTTTGGTTTCGATTTCAACCGGCAGCGCGATGTGATCGGAATATTTGCTGATCACGTTACGCACGCGCCATGCATCGAGGAAATCATCCTCGCCTTCACGGAAGTGCAGCGTGATTTCGGTGCCGCGATCGGCTTTCTCAATCTCGCCCAGCGTGTAATCGCCCTCGCCCGCCGATTCCCAGAACACCGCTTCGTCGGCTTTTGCGCCAGCGGCACGGGTGCGCACGGTGACTTTGTCGGCCACGATAAAGGCCGAGTAGAAGCCAACGCCGAATTGGCCGATCAATTGGCTGTCTTTAGCCTGATCGGAACCCATCGATTCAAGGAAAGATTTGGTGCCGGATTTGGCGATGGTGCCGAGGTTTTCAATCACCTCATCGCGACGCATACCAATACCGTTGTCGCTGAGCGTCAGCGTGCGGTTTTCCGGGTTGACCGAGATACGTACGCGCAGATCGCCGTCGCCTTCATACAGATCGGGCGTCGACAGCGCGCGGAAACGCAGTTTGTCGGCGGCATCTGAAGCGTTGGAAATCAGCTCGCGCAGGAAAATCTCTTTATTTGAATAGAGGGAATGGATCATCAGGTGCAGAAGTTGTTTTACCTCTGACTGGAAGCCACGCGTCTCTTGTCCTTTAATGGTGGTCATTGCTACCTCAACTGAATCGGGGTTAATGAAACGTTGAGAGATAAATGGGGATGAAGCGGGAGAATTCAAGCCGATGTCCGTGAAGACATCGGCAAGTGATTAGAATTTAATCTTGTGGCGTCCAGCGAGCGAGTGCGACAGCGTGGTGCCATCGACCATTTCCAGTTCACCGCCAACCGGTACGCCGTGCGCAATGCGGCTGGCATCAACGCCATATTGCCCGCACAACTCAGCGATGTAGTTGGCTGTGGCTTCCCCTTCCACCGTGGGATTGGTGGCGAGGATCACCTCGGTTAAGGTTTCGCTTTCCAGACGCTGCTCCAGCCGATCCAGGCCAATATCCTGCGGACCAATGCCATCCAGCGGTGACAAGTGGCCCATCAGCACAAAGTAGCGGCCGCCAAACTGGCCGGTCTGCTCGATGGCGTGGATATCTGCCGGGCTTTCCACCACGCAAATCTGGCCGTTTTGTTGACGACGCGGATTAGCGCAGATGGTGCAGATTTCCTGCTCGGTGAAGGTGCGGCAATCGGCGCAATGGCCGATTTCCGACATCGCGCGGGTCAATGCCTGCGCCAGACGCATGCCACCGCTACGATCGCGCTGCAACAGCTGAAAAGCCATGCGTTGCGCCGACTTTGGGCCAACGCCCGGCAGGCAACGCAACGACTCCATCAAAGATTCAAGCAGTGGACTGGTTTGCATCAGAACGGCATCTTGAAGCCAGGTGGCAGCTGCATACCATTAGAAACGGACGCCATTTTCTCTTTCTGCGTTTCATCGATACGGCGTGCCGCATCGTTGAAAGCCGCAGCAATCAGATCTTCCAGCATGTCTTTGTCATCTTCCAGCAAGCTTGGATCGACTTCGACACGACGGCAATTGTGCGCACCGTTGATGGTTACCTTAACCAGGCCAGCACCAGATTCACCGGTGACTTCCAGCGCGGCGATCTCTTCCTGAACCTTGGCCATTTTGTCTTGCATCTGCTGGGCCTGTTTCATCAGGTTGCCCAATCCGCCTTTACCAAACATAGTTTTCTCTCTCTGCTGGGGCTGCGCGCAATTAACGCGCGGCAGCATGTTCACACCGGTCGAATACTCTCTTCATCCAAATCGGCATCGAAGAATCGACGCAATGTCTGAATGTGGGTATCACTACTGATCGACTGACGCGCTTGCGTCAGCTTCTCTTCATAAATGGCCTGCCGCCACTCCAGTGGCGTCAATACCTGGGGATTATCGTCTTCAATAATGGTCAATTCAACCGGCTGACCGGCTGATTGACTCAGCGCTTCTGTTAGCGATTGCTTAGCAGAGGCAGAATTTAGATGCCGTTGGCTGCTACGCAAATGCAGCGTAATGCCGTTTTCGGCCACTTCTTTCCACGCGTTGAGCGCCACTTGCTGCACCAGTTTCGGCAGCGTCAGCGCGGCAATTTCCGCTGCCCACGCATCGCGCTGCTGGGCTTCTTCTGCCAGACGCAGCGCCAGCTCAGGCGTTTTCTCATGCTCCAGCGCTGAACGCAAGGCTTTTGGCGTCGCCACCGGTTCAGGCTTGTCTTCCACCGGCAACTGCGTTTTCCAGCGATAAGCTTCCGGTTTGGCTGGCGCTTTTACCGTGGATTCAGTGGCACGCTGCTGCACGCGTTCAGTGACACTGGCGAGACGTTCCAGCGCCGGATTCGCCGGCCGCGCGGAACGCGCTGCCGGCTCACTCTTTTTTGCTTTGCCGGCTCCCTGACGCAGCAACTGCGTTCGCGCCTGTAATAACTGGCTGGTGGAATCGGGGAGCAGATCGGGCGACGGCTGCATATCGGGATAATCATCCGACATTGGCGGTGCTTCGTTAACAGGTGGTGCCATTTGCGGCTGCGTTGCCGCAGGTTTTGCGCTGGCAGGCGCGGCGCTGGCGGCAACTTGCGGTGCGGCCTGCGGCATTAAGCTGGGACGCGCAACCGGTTCAGCAATAGTGGCTTGCGGATGAAACGCCAATGCGCGCAGCAGCGTCATTTCCACGCCGAGGCGACGATCCGGCGCCAGCGGCAAATCTTTGCGCCCCATCAACAGCGTTTGGTAATAAAGCTGCACATCGGCAGGCGGCAGCACGCGCGCGAGTTCACGCAGGCGATCGGCCTGGCTGATATCGTCATCACTGAGCGAACTCGGCAACAGTTGCACCATGGCGATGCGGTGCAGCAAGCGCAGCATTTCCACCAGCAGCGCTTCCCACTCCACGCCGCGCGACGCCGCCTGATTCAGCAGCGCCATCACCTGTTCACCCTGCCCATCAACCAGCGCTTCAATCAACGCCAACGGCTGTTCATCGTCGAGCGTACCCAGCATCTGCGCTACGGTGTCGCGGGTGACGCTGCCCTGCCCCATGGCAATCGCCTGATCGGTCAGGCTTAAGGCATCACGCATACTGCCGTCGGCAGCGCGCGCCAGCAGATGCAATGCGCGCGGCTCGGCAGCGATCTGCTCTTGCGTTAACACATGCGCCAGCTGTTGCTGAATCTGCTCGACGTCGAGCGCTTTAAGGTGGAATTGCAGGCAACGCGACAGAATGGTCACCGGCAGCTTCTGCGGATCGGTGGTCGCCAGCAGGAATTTAACGTGTGAAGGCGGCTCTTCCAGCGTCTTCAACAGTGCGTTGAAGCTGTGACGTGACAGCATGTGCACTTCATCGATCAAGTAGACCTTGAAGCGGCCACGCGCCGGGGCGTATTGCACGTTATCGAGTAAATCGCGCGTATCTTCGACTTTGGTACGCGAAGCCGCATCGATCTCAATCAGATCGACAAAACGGCCTTGTTCGATTTCGCGACAGTTATCGCATTGTCCGCACGGCGTCGAGGTGATGCCGGTTTCACAATTCAGCCCTTTTGCCAGCAGACGGGCGATGGAGGTTTTACCCACGCCGCGCGTGCCAGAAAAGAGATAAGCATGATGGATTCGTCCCAGTGACAACCCGTTGGCCAGCGCAGTCAGCACATGTTCCTGACCGACTACGTCAGCGAAAGCCTGGGGACGCCATTTTCGCGCAAGTACCTGATAGCTCATGTGGATTCAATCACTGGATTTTAGGGAGAAGGGAGAAAATGCAGCATCGCAAACCCTGTTTATTTTGGCAGTAGTTTAACAGCCACAACGGGATCAGCAACCGATAACTTTGCGGAGGTTGCGCCCCGCCACACCGCGGAGCGCACAGGCCTTAGTGGCCGGGGAAATTCACCAGGCTAAAGCACTGAACGCCCATGGCGGTCAGGCGTGCTTCACCGGTTAAATCGAACAGATTGATCACGAAGGCGGCATCTTTTACTTCACCACCGGCGCGGCGGATCAGTTTGACCGTCGCTTCCAGCGTCCCGCCGGTTGCCAGCAGATCGTCCACCACCAGCACCACATCGCCTGGTTTTATGGCATCTTTGTGCAGTTCCAGCGCATCAGTGCCGTATTCCAACTCGTAGCTTTCACTGAAGGTTTCACGCGGCAGTTTACCCGGCTTGCGCACCGGCACAAAACCCACGCCCAAACCCAACGCGACTGGCGCACCAAACAGGAAGCCACGTGCTTCGGTTCCCACCACTTTGGTGATGCCTTTGCCACGATAACGCTCAACCAGAATGGCGATCGACGCAGCATACGCCTGCGGATCTTCCATCAAACTGGTGACGTCGCGGAACAAAATGCCCGGCTTCGGATAGTCAGGGATGCTTTTGATGCTGTTTTTGATGAGTTCAAGCTGCTGCGCAGTTGCGGTCATAAATGTTACGCCTGGAGAAAATATCTAATACGCGCAGCTTCTCTAGCGCCAAACCCCGGAAACCGGGTTCAGGAGAGACGTTAATAGGGGAAGCCACACACGAAGATGCCCAAATCTATGCAAATACCCGGCTAAATGCAACCCTGACGCTACGGTTCAGCGTTGTCGCTGCTTTCTGCTACCACCGGAATGCGCCACATAAACAGCAGCAACAGGCACAACATCACGCCCAGCATCATGCGTACCCACAGCAGATTGACCAGATAGATTGACACAGAAAAGGTAATCACAATCAGCAACATGGCGCGCAACTTGGCACCGGGCGGCATCGCGCGATGCTGCTGCCAATGGCGGATATAACGACCAAACGGCGATTGCCACAGCAACCAATGATGAAAACGCGGCGAGGAACGGGCAAAACACCAGGCCGCCAGCAACACAAATGGCGTCGTCGGTAATAAAGGTAATACAATGCCCAGCGTTCCTAGCACAATCGCCAGCCAGCCCAGGCTCAGTAGTAAAATACGCTGCATGCCTGATGCCTGAAATGAGTCAAAACAGCGTTACGTTAACACAGACGGAAACAGAGTGATGCCCCAACCGCCCGCACAACAGCGCCTGCACGCCGTGCTAGATATACTGCGCCAGCAAATTGCGCAGCAGCCGGATGGTGCTTGTCGTCAGCCGCGTTTCGATACACAGCTGTTTCGCACCCGCGGCACACGCCTGGCCGATTATCTGAGTGAATTGGAAGGCAACATCAGCCAGTTAAGCGCCACGGATACCGATGTGGCGCGTCGTCAGTGGTTAGCAGAGAAAGTGGTCGATCAAATTGCCGCGTTGCAGCGTGAATGTCAGAGCCAACAACTGCGCGTACAGCGCGAACGTCCGCGTGTCGATCCGCGTCAGCACAAGCTTGATGAGTATCAAGGCTATGAACAACGCTTATTGACGATGATTGCACAGCGTGAGCAGCATTTGGCGCGCGCAGAAACCTTGAGCATCCAGCAGCAATTAATGCGTGAAGTCGATCAGCTGCAAGAGCGCCTGGCACGTTGCCGCGCGGCGATTTACAAACTGGAGCTGCAATTTACCGCCCGCTGATCGTTGCTGCTTTTCCTCTATACTCATGGCAATAGAAAGAGGAGCAAAATCATGACGCTGGTGATGTGGATAGTAATTGGCCTGGCCGCAGGCTGGTGCAAGCGAGTGATTTTTCCCGGCCGTCCGGGCGGATTCGTTCCCACGCTGATGCTGGCCATGATTGGCGCGCTGATTGGTGGCTATATCGCCACGTATTTTACCACCGGCGATCTTGCCACCCTTGCGCCAGCCGGATTTATCAGCGCGCTAATCGGCGCACTATTGATGCTGCTGGTCGCGGCAAAATTACGTATTTAGGAGGAGTGATGTCACTGGAGAGCGCACCGGATGAAGTGAAACTGGCCGTCGATTTGATTCAACTGCTGGAAGAGAATCAGGTTCCCACCGCCACGGTTTTAGCGGCGCTGGCGATTGTGCAGCGTGATTACCAGCAAAAACAGGCGGCGGAAACTAAGGCTGAGTGATGAGCGTCGGGCTAAGCCGCAGCATATCAAGAAATGCATCCACCAATTGCGGCGCATCTTCCGCCAGATCAAAGCTTTGTGGATTGAATAACCAGCTTTCCATCATGCCATTAATATAGCCGCGCATCAGCAGTGCGGCCTGGCGTGTGTTCAGTCCCGCCGGTAACTGACCCGCATCAATACAAAGACGTAGTACGTTTTCAATTCGATCGTAACACTCTTGCAGTAAACTTTGCTGCATGTCCTGTAACGTCGACATTTCGCCGACAAACTCACATTTATGAAAGATAATCTCCATTAATGCGCGTCTTTGCGGATCCTTTGCAGTGGCGTCAAGGATATAGATCAACATTGAACGTACAACAGAAAGTGGATCGCCAGGGTATTTTGTCTGATACTCAAGGTCCACATCGTCCAGCCCAGCGTCACAACGCAGCCAGATCTCATGTAATAGATCGGCTTTATTTTTGAAATGCCAGTAGATAGCTCCGCGCGTGACGCCGGCCGCTGTTGCGATATCCGCCAGAGACGTGGCGGCCACACCGTGTATAGAGAAGTGTGCTAATGCGGCGTCAAGTATTTGATGCCGTGTTTCAAGAGCTTGCGCTTTAGTCTTTCGTGCCATAGAGGGCTTTTTTTACAAACTATCAAGTTTACATACATTTGTGAATGTATGTACCATAGCACGACCCGTGTTTTAACGCAGCAATGGGTTTATCGGTTTGTGATCCATTGATCATTTGATATCGGACACTAGAGGTTTATTTATGAATAAAAACAGAGGATTAGCGCCTCTGGCGGCCGTCCTGATGCTTTCAGGCAGCTTTGTGTTAACAGGATGTGATGATAATAAATCCCAGCAAGCCGCCCAGCAGCAGCCCCCAGAAGTGGGTGTTGTGACGTTAAAAAACGAGCCATTGAAAATTACCACTGAGTTGCCGGGCCGTACTTCGGCGTTCCGCGTTGCGGAAGTTCGTCCTCAGGTGTCAGGTATTATTCTGAAGCGCAATTTTGTTGAAGGTAGTGACGTCAAAGCCGGTCAATCGCTGTATCAGATTGATCCCGCCACTTATCAGGCCGCGTATGACAGCGCGAAAGGCGATTTAGTCCAGGCCGAAGCCAATGCGCGCGTTGCGCAGTTAACTATCACCCGTTATAAGCCGCTGCTGGGTACTAAGTACATCAGTCAGCAGGATTATGACACCGCCGCGGGTACCGCCGCACAGACCGCCGCGGCAGTTCAGGCTGCCAAAGCCAATGTTGAAACCGCACGCATCAATCTGGCGTATACCAAAGTGACCTCGCCGATTAGTGGTCGTATTGGTAAATCGTCAGTGACCGAAGGTGCGTTAGTGTCCAGCGGGCAAACCACGGCGCTGGCAACGGTACAACAGCTCGATCCTATGTATGTCGATGTGACCCAATCCAGCGATGAATTCCTGCGTTTACGCGGTGAACTGGAATCGGGTCAGCTTAAACAGAATGACGGTAAAGCCAACGTCACCTTGTTGATGCAAAACGGTAGCGCATACAGCCAGCCAGGCACATTGGAATTCTCTGATGTGACCGTGGATGAAACCACCGGTTCAATTACCCTGCGTGCCATCTTCCCCAATCCGGACGGTCGCCTGCTGCCAGGCATGTTTGTACGTGCACGTCTGGACGAAGGTACCAATCCCAATGCATTGCTGGTGCCGCAACAGGGCGTAACGCGTACCCCTACCGGCCAGGCTACGGCGATGGTCGTCGGTGCAGATAACAAAGTGGAATCTCGTAATATCACCGCTAATCAGGCATTTGGCGACAAATGGCTGGTGACGGAAGGTCTTAAAGCAGGCGATCGGGTGATCACCACCGGTATCCAGCGTGCCAAACCGGGTGCGCAGGTAACGCCACAAGAAGTCTCCGATGATGCCAAAGCTGCGCCAGAATCACCGTCTGCTAAATCATCGTCATAAACAGGAGCCACTGATACATGGCTAAGTTCTTTATTGATCGCCCCATTTTTGCTTGGGTGCTCGCCATCATCATCATGTTGGCCGGTGTGCTATCGATTATCAGCCTGCCGATTGAGCAATATCCCAATGTTGCGCCGCCGGCGGTTGAAATCCAGGCCACTTACCCTGGTGCTGATGCGAAAACGCTGCAGGATTCGGTGACGCAGGTCATCGAGCAAAACATGAACGGTATCGATGGCCTGATGTATATGTCATCGAGCAGTGACTCGTCAGGTACGCTGACGCTGACGCTGACCTTCCAGTCAGGTACTGACGCGGATATTGCGCAGGTTCAGGTGCAGAACAAACTGCAGCTGGCCACGCCATTACTGCCGCAAGAAGTGCAGCAACAGGGGATTCAGGTTAAGAAATCCTCCAGTAGCTTCCTGATGGTGGCCGGTTTCGTCAGTGATGACGGCAGCATGACGCAGAACGATATCTCTGACTATGTTGCTTCTAACATCAAAGATCCGGTCAGCCGTATGCCTGGTGTCGGTGATACGCAGGTGTTTGGTGCGCAGTACGCGATGCGTATTTGGCTCGACCCGCACAAGCTGAACAACTATTCACTGACGCCAGTGGATGTGATCAGTGCATTGAAAGTACAGAACACCCAGATCGCCGCCGGTCAGTTGGGTGGTACGCCTCCAGTGCCGGGCCAGCAGCTGAATGCCTCGATCATTGCGCAAACCCGTCTGACTTCCGCAGACGAGTTCGGCAATATCTTGCTGAAAGTGAATCAGGACGGTTCGCAGGTGCGTCTGCGTGACGTGGCGAAAATTGAACTCGGTGGTGAAAACTACGAGATCATTGCCCGTTATAACGGTAAACCGGCTTCCGGTATCGGTATCAAACTGGCAACCGGTGCGAATGCGCTGGATACCGCTGATGCGGTTAAAGGCGAGCTGGCAAAATTGCAGCCGTTCTTCCCGGCTGGCATGAAAACCGTTTACCCGTATGACACCACGCCATTCGTTAAGATCTCGATTTTCGAAGTAGTGAAAACGCTGTTCGAAGCGATCGTGCTGGTGTTCCTGGTGATGTATCTGTTCCTGCAAAACTTCCGCGCGACGTTGATTCCAACCATCGCCGTTCCGGTCGTCTTGCTGGGTACTTTTGCGATTATCAGCGCCTTTGGCTACTCGATAAACACCCTGACGATGTTCGGGATGGTGCTCGCCATCGGCTTGCTGGTGGATGACGCCATCGTGGTGGTCGAGAACGTCGAACGTGTTATGGCTGAAGAAGGCTTGCCGCCGAAAGAAGCCACCAAACGTTCGATGGAGCAGATTCAGGGCGCATTGGTCGGTATTGCCTTGGTGTTGTCAGCGGTATTCATTCCGATGGCATTCTTTGGCGGTTCAACCGGCGTAATTTATCGTCAGTTCTCAATCACCATCGTTTCAGCGATGGCGCTGTCGGTGCTGGTGGCGTTGATTCTAACGCCAGCGCTGTGTGCCACCATGCTGAAACCCGTTAAGAAAGGCGAGCACGGCAAAACCACCGGTTTCTTCGGCTGGTTTAACCGCCTGTTTGATAAGAGCACCAACCACTACGTGGATAGCGTTGGCCACATTGTGCGTAGCACCGGCCGTTACTTGCTGATCTATCTGGTGATTGTGGTGGGCATGGCGTATTTGTTCCTGAAACTGCCAACCTCCTTCCTGCCGGAAGAGGATCAGGGTCTGTTACTGGCGCAGGCGCAGCTGCCGGCCGGCGCAACCCAGGAACGTACCCAGAAAGTGCTGGATCAAGTGACGGATTACTTCCTGAACAAAGAGAAAGACAGCGTGAATTCGGTGTTTACTGTTAACGGCTTCGGCTTTGCCGGTCGTGGACAGAACACCGGTATCGCGTTCGTCAGCCTCAAACCGTGGGATGAGCGTGGCGATGCCAACCTGAAAGTGCCTGCGATTGCCGGTCGTGCCATGAAGGCGCTCGGTCAAATCAAAGATGCGATGGTGTTCCCGTTCAACTTGCCAGCGATTATCGAATTGGGTAACGCCACCGGCTTCGACTTCATGTTGACCGATCAGGGTAACCTGGGTCACGAGAAGCTGACCGCCGCGCGTAACCAGTTGTTCGGCATGATTGCCCAGCATCCGGATACGTTGGTGGGCGTGCGTCCAAACGGTATGGAAGATACGCCGCAATACAAACTGATTATCGATCAGGAAAAAGCGCAGGCGTTGGGTGTGTCGCTGTCTGACATCAATACCACGCTGGGCTCCGCGTGGGGCGGTTCATACGTCAACGACTTCATCGACCGCGGTCGTGTGAAGAAGGTGTACGTCATGGGCCAGGCCGATTCACGTATGTTGCCGGACGATATCAGCAAGTGGTACGTGCGTAACAGCGGCGGCACCATGGTTCCGTTCTCCGCCTTCGCGTCGGCGAAATGGCAGTACGGTTCACCGCGTCTGGAACGTTATAACGGCTTGCCATCGATGGAGATTCTCGGCCAAGCAGCGCCAGGTAAGAGCTCCGGTGATGCGATGAACCTGATGGAACAACTGGCATCGAAACTGCCTGCGGGTATCGGTTACGACTGGACCGGCATGTCCTATCAGGAACGCTTGTCCGGTAACCAGGCACCAGCGCTGTATGCCATCTCGCTGATTGTGGTGTTCTTGTGTCTGGCAGCGCTGTATGAGAGCTGGTCGATTCCATTCTCAGTAATGTTGGTGGTACCGCTGGGTGTGGTCGGTGCGCTGATCTTCACCACGCTGCGTGGCTTGAGTAACGACGTCTACTTCGTGGTGGGCTTGTTAACCACCATAGGGTTGTCGGCGAAGAACGCCATCCTGATCGTTGAATTCGCTAAGGATTTGATGGAGAAGGAAGGCAAAGGCTTGGTTGAATCAACGCTGGAAGCATCTCGTATGCGTCTGCGTCCGATTCTGATGACCTCACTGGCCTTTATCCTTGGCGTAATGCCGCTGGCAATCAGCACCGGTGCCGGTTCTGGCGCACAGAATGCGGTAGGTACTGGCGTAATGGGCGGGATGGTAACAGCGACCGCGCTGGCTATCTTCTTCGTTCCGGTGTTCTTCGTGGTCGTGCGTCGTCGCTTTAGCAAGAACAAAGCGGAGATTGAACAGGGACATCCTGTCGAGCACAAACACTAAGTTCTCCTCCTGATGAAAAGGCCGCCGATGCGGCCTTTTTTATTGCCACTTCCCTGCCCTCGCCAATTCCTCATATTCGACACGGTTGCAATCATTCTGCTTCGGGTTCATACTATTGTTATAGTATAACATTACATATCGAGGTTATGATGAAACCGAATATCCATCCCCATTATCGCCCAGTGGTGTTCCACGACACCTCAGCTAACGAATATTTCAAAATCGGCTCCACGATTAAAACGGAGCGCACCATTGAGTTCGAAGGTGAAGTGTTGCCGTACGTGACGCTGGATGTTTCCTCTAAATCCCACGTGTTCTATACCGGCAAGCAGAAAGACTTCGCCAAAGAAGGCAGCACCGCGCGCTTCAACCAGCGTTTCGGTAGCTTCCTGACGCGCAACAAGTAAGCCGGAGAATTATCGTGCAGGTATTGAGTTCATTGCGGTCTGCCAAGACCCGTCACAAAGATTGCAAAGTGGTGCGTCGTAAAGGTCGCATTTATGTGATTTGCAAAACCAACCCGCGCTTTAAGGCGGTTCAGGGAAGAAAGAAAAAAAGGTAGGAAAGTGTCGTGATAATTGGCCGGGATGCTCCCCGGCCTTTTTTTTACTTCATGCTTTGCAACATGGTATCGACATTGTGCTTGAACGCAGCGACATAGGTCGCGGCTGGGCCATTGGCCTCTGACAACGCTTCTGGATACAATTCACCGCCCGGCTGTGCATTAGTTTCGCTGGCAATCTGTTTCACCAAACGCGGATCGGTTTGATTCTCCATAAAGTAAGTTTTGATGTGCTCGGCCTTCAGCTGTTTGATGATCGAGGCAACATCGCTGGCGCTGGCTTCGGCTTCAGTTGAGAAACCCACTGGCGCAAGGAAGCTCACGCCATAACGCTGGCCAAAATAACCAAACGCATCATGGCTGGTCAGCACTTTACGTTTGTTCTTTGGCACGTCGGCAAACGCTGTTTTCGCCCAACTATCCAGTTTCTGCAACTGCTGAATATAGCTTTCACCGCTTTTACGGATATCCGCCGCGTCTTGCGGATCGGCTTTGATCAACGCATTCATCACGTTGGTAGCGTAGATCATACCGTTTTGCATGCTGTTCCACGCGTGTGGATCGGTGACGGTTTTACCATCCTCTTCCATTTTGCGCGTGTTCACGCCGTTCGACGCAACCACAATGGTGCCTTTATAGCCTGAAGCGCTGATCAGGCGATCCATCCAGCCTTCCATGCCCAAACCACTAACAAATACCACGTCCGCTTTTGACAACGCCTGGCTATCCTGCGGCGTCGGTTCAAAGGTATGTGGATCGCCATTCGGGCCAACTAACGATTTAACCTGTACGTGCTCGCCGCCCACTTGCTTGACGATATCCGCCAGCACAGTGAAACTGGCTACAACATCTATGGTTTTCGCCATCGTCAGCGGGCTCGCTAACATCATGCCCATCGCCAAACTCAGCGGTAACTTTTTCATTCATATCCCCTTATTGGTTTCATTATTTACGGCGCAACAGGCCGCCACATGGTCCTGTCAAAACAGAAAGCAGAAATAGCACCGCAGCACTCAGCACCACCGCCGGTCCAGCCGGCAGCGAGAAATGCCACGATAAAATCAGTCCAACGAATGCGGAGATAATCGCCAGCAGCATGGCGATGCCGAGCATGCAGGCGAGATGGCGACTCCAGAAACGCGCGCTAGTGGCAGGCAGCATCATCAAACCCACCGACATCAAGGTGCCGAGTACCTGAAAACCGGCCACCAGATTGAGCACCACCAGCATCAGGAACAAGCCGTGCACCAGCGGCGCACTCCACTTGCCCTGCGCGCGCAGGAAGTCGGGATCAAAGGCATCAATCACCAATGGGCGAAAAATCACGGCCAACATCAGTAAAGTGAAGGCCGCAATCGCGCCGACCAGCAAGATGGCGGCGTTATCCACGGCCAGCAGCGATCCAAATAACACGTGCAACAGATCGACACTGGAACCGCGTAATGAGACCAGCGTGACGCCCAGCGCCAGTGAACCGAGGTAGAAGCCGGAGAAACTGGCATCTTCTTTTAAGTGGGTGTAACGACTGACCGCGCCCGAAAGCAACGCCACCGCCAATCCGGCAATCAAACCGCCAATTCCCATCGCCACCAACGATAATCCCGACACCAGATAGCCGATGGCAGCACCAGGTAATACCGCGTGTGATAAGGCATCGCCGACTAAACTCATGCGGCGGAGAGAGAGGAAAACCCCCAACGGCGTTGCGCTGAGCGCCAATGCCACGCAAGCAACCAGCGCGCGACGCATAAAACCAAATTCGATAAACGGTTGAATTAATGTCACGACGCGACCCTGCGTAATTGCGGCGTTTGTGCGGAATCCACTTCATCAAGCGAAAGCACATCCTGAAAATGACGTGCCACCAATGGGCGATCGTGCAGCACCACTAATAATGTGGTGCCGGCTTGCTGCTGCTGTTCGAGGATCGACATCAGCAACGCGACGGTTTGTGTATCAATGCCATTAAAGGGTTCATCGAGCAGCCAAAGTTGGCTACGTTGCAGCATTAAACGTGCGAACAGTACGCGCTGAAGTTGCCCGCCGGATAACGTGGATGGTTGAGCGTCGGCGAACTCGCGCATTTGCACCGCATCCAGCGCCGCATCAATTTCCAGACGCAACGCCCGATTGATGCCACCAAACCAGCCACAACGCGGCCAGCAACCCATCGCCACCAGTTCATACGCGGTTAAAGGAAAGCGGGTTTCGAGTTCACTGCGCTGCGGCAACCAACCCAGCGCTTTGCGTGAGATTTGTAATTCACAGCTTCCCGAAATAGGTGGCAATAAACCGGCAATGGTTTTTAGCAGGGTCGATTTTCCAGTGCCGTTGGCGCCAATCAGTGCCGTCATGCTGCCCGTTGCCAGCTCGCCATTCACCACTGGTGTGACTGCGCGCCCCTGATAGCCAGCCTGTAAGCAGTTGAATTGCATCATTTCTGCATTCCCCACCACAAAGCCAACGCTAAGAAGGCGATCAGCATTAGCGCAATCAGCAGGCGGCCGCCGAGTGAGAGAAGTAATCCGCTGTGATTCATCTTAAACAACCAAAAATGTTATAACATAACAATTATACTATCTGATTCTTACACGCTTATGCTTGAGCAAAAGTGTTTCAAAACTTGTTTTCTGATGTTTGCAGCCGCCGTAATTCACCGTTTTGGCCAGATTGAGTTATGAAACCCATCACAACGATTACTCTTTCTGTTTATTAGCGACTTGCAATATGTGGCGATAAGCTCAATGATATAAACATGATTCTTTTACTGGTTACCCAATGACGTCTATTATTCATTGTGATATTGCTATGAATGAGGACGATTGCGGAAAGTTACTGGGAATTATCCAGGGGAATATTCTCAAAATAGCCGAGGCATTAGCCGGTGATTTACAGTGGTATTCTCAAAACGCGCAATTAGTTCCCGACAGCTTCCACATTATTTCTATTCAGCCAAGTGACAACAATCGATTTAAAATGCTTTACGATTTCAGCTGGAATTTATTTAATCCTTGCCTGGATTTAAATGAAACATTTAAGCGTCGTGAAGAAGTGATGTTCCAGGTAACGCCCGGCGCGCTGGTGTTTGAAGTGATTGACAATACGCGCCCCTCTCCTGCCGACGAATTGTAATATTTGGTAATTGAGGTGAGCAAAGCTAATGATTGTGGATTACATTGAAGGAGTCGCTGAATACATTTTTATTCGTAATCGCTTCCTGGTAGCTTTTCCTAATCTCGCCGCGCTGCGGTAACTGTGCTAGCTATGGAGGGGAAAAAGATGGACGAATACTCACCGAAACGGCATGATATTGCCCAGCTTAAATACCTGTGTGAGAACTTGTTCGACGAAAGTATGGCGACCTTGACCGACAGCCATCATGGTTGGGTTAATGATCCTACTTCGGAAAGCAATTTACAGCTCAACGATTTGATTGAGCATATCGCTTCTTTCACAATGAATTACAAAATTAAGCACGTTGAAGATGAAGCCTTGATTACGCAAATCGATGAATATCTTGATGATACCTTTATGCTTTTTAGCAGTTATGGAATCAATACTCAGGATCTACAACGATGGCAGCGTTCAGCAAAACGTTTATTTAATCTGTTTGCCGAAGAGTGCGCTTATCTCCAACAACCTAGCCATTCCTTTTAGCATCAGACTGAGACCGGTTTATTTATGAGCAACCAAGCCTTAACCAAAACAGATTATTTGATGCGACTGCGCCGCTGTCGCTCAATCGATACGCTTGAAAGAGTGATCGAAAAAAACAAGTACGAATTACCTGATAATGAACTCGCGGTATTCTATTCTGCAGCCGACCATCGTCTGGCTGAACTGACGATGAATAAGCTGTATGACAAAGTGCCCGTTTCTGTCTGGAAGTTCGTCCGCTAAGATTTCTCCCCCAATCGCTTCGGTAATATCTTCGTTTAATCAAGGAATGATTCATCGGCAAAGGAGTGCCCGATTTCTCTGCGCATGAAATAAGTGGGTGTTTTTGGGCGGGCTAGAATTGGGTGGGGGCCCTGCCAGCTACATCCCGGCACACGCGTCGCCTGCTGCGGCTGCTTCCTTCCGGATCTGACCGAGTTCACAAGTTAGCGTTGCGGGAGAACCAACAGGGCCCCCATTGAGGTGCCCTCATTTCGAGAGCGCAGGCATTATCAAGTAAGCCCCTGGCAATTGCAAGCGCAGGCCCGACAACCGTTGGTTTCTTGCACAAGCACACAGCAATGCGCTGCTGTCTACCCTTCTGCATGCTAAAATTTGCCCCTTCCTGTTTGAAATAGGTGCGCGAATGAGCGACCAAAACAACTTCTCCGAGCGCGTTTGGCAAATCATTGCCGCCATTCCGAAAGGCAAGGTCACCACTTATGGCGATGTGGCGTTACTTGCGGGATCACCGCGTGCGGCGCGTCAGGTTGGCGGCGTGTTGCGGCGATTACCGCAAGGCAGCAAATTACCCTGGTTTCGCGTGATTAATCGTCATGGGCGAATTTCACTGCAAGGTGACGATCTGTTTCGCCAGCGCGATGCGTTAGAAGCGGAAGGCATTGAAGTGAGTGATGCAGGCGAAATCGAACTGGAAAAGTATCGCTGGGAATATTAGTGGCAAAACGAATGCTGTTTTGACCTTAGCAAACCGCACAATGATTAACACGCGCTATGTCATCGTTGTGAAGTAAAGCGTCACACGCCAGGGATGGCGTGTGCTGAGCGATCAGGGACGAGACAGCGGCTTTACGTAACAATGATGACGTACTGCGCGCTTTCTCGTCCAAAATCAAATTACAAACTTGTCGGCGCAGGCACCGAAGACGATGGCGTGACCTGCGTCGGTGACGTCGAAGGCACGATTGTCGCTGCTCCCGGCTGCGCGGGCATCGCCATATTAGTGACCGGCACCAACAGAAGTTCCGCTTTAGTTCCGCCCTGATTGATCACTGGTTTCACCGTATCGGTGATAAACGCCAGTTTGCCATCAATAGTAATCGCCGCACTCAGCAGAATGCGTGCATTAGGCTGAATGTCGGCTGGATTGAACGGCAAGACAAACTGGAACGGCGACTGCTTCCCTTCGGTGCGCACCGCGCGCTGCGACAGCACTTTCGATGGCGCATCGGCCAGGGAGGCATCCGCCAGCGTCACGGTCAAAACGGCATCCGGTGGCAGCGCAATACGCTGACGGATATACACCGAACCACTCACGTTAGGCTGCTTAATCGCATCCGGCTGCCCTACCACCGTTGAACCGAGCGTCGGGGTTGCAATCGGTTTACTGTGATCGGCACAACCGCTGATCGCCGCGGCCAAGGTAATACCGCTAATAACTTGCCAGAGTTTCATCGATGTCGTCTCCTTATGAACACTATGATTGTCGGCGGGTATTTTACTCCGTAGCTTTTCACCCGCTGAATGCCCTTAATTCTGGCACAAAAATCGGCTTTATGCCTAAAGCCACTGCCAGCTCGCTGAAATCACGGCAAAATCATTGACGGAAACTGGTCGGATCTTTCAAACTCACTCCATCGGTATTACTGAGGAATCCGCTATGAGCCAGGCACTGCACAACCTGCTTAATTTATTAAATTTGGAAAAACTGGAAGAAGGGTTATTTCGCGGGCAAAGCGAAGATCTTGGCCTGCGACAGGTGTTTGGTGGTCAAGTAGTGGGGCAAGCACTGTACGCAGCAAAGCAAACGGTGCCAGAAGATCGCATCATCCACTCATTCCACAGCTATTTCCTGCGCCCGGGCGATAGCCAGAAAGCCATCATTTATGATGTCGAAACGCTGCGTGACGGCAAAAGCTTCAGCGCTCGCCGCGTCAGCGCGGTGCAGAACGGCCAGCCGATCTTCTACATGACAGCGTCATTCCAGGCGCCCGAAAGTGGTTTTGAACATCAGAACACCATGCCGAAGGTGCCAGGCCCGGATAATTTGCCGTCAGAACAGGATTTGGCGCAAAAGCTGGCCGCCCATTTGCCGCTCAAACTGAAAGAGAAATTCCTCGCCGAACGCCCGTTGGATATCCGCCCGGTGCAGATTCACAATCCGCTAAAGGGGCGTGTCGATGAACCGGTACGTCAGGTTTGGATTCGTGCGAATGGCGCATTGCCAGATGACCGTCGCATCCACCAATATCTGCTGGGATATGCTTCCGATCTCAACTTCCTGCCGGTTGCGCTTCAGCCACACGGCAAAGGCTTCCTGGAGCCGGATATGCAAGTTGCCACTATCGATCACTCAATGTGGTTCCATCGCCCGTTCGATTTGACGGAATGGTTGCTGTATAGCGTGGTCAGCACCTCAGCATCTGGCGCGCGTGGTTTCGTTCGAGGTGAGTTTTATACGCAGGATGGCACCTTGGTGGCGACCACGGTGCAGGAAGGTGTGATGCGCCAACGCGACGCATAAAAAAAGGGGCGATATTATCGCCCCTTCTGCTTTTTATAGTTTTAGCGCACTGCTCTTCTTCAGCCCGGCTCTTACTGGTTGTAAGCGTTTTCGCCGTGGCTGTTCACATCCAGACCTTCACGTTCCTGATCTTCTGGAACACGCAGGCCAACAATCATATCTGCCAGTTTGAAGCCGATGAAGGCCACAACGGCGGTCCACACGATGGTGACGCCCACGCTGAACAACTGTACCCAAACCTGATGGCCCATGGTCACGCCTTCTGCGTAGCCCACGCCGCCCAGTGAAGAGGAAGCGAACACGCCAGTCAGGATACATCCGAGGATGCCACACACGCCGTGTACACCGAACACGTCACATGGGTCATCAACACGCAGCCATCTTTTCAGAGTAGTGACGCCCCAGATACCAGCCAAACCACCTGCCAGACCGATAATCAGCGCGCCGCCGACACCGACATAACCACAGGCTGGGGTAATCGCCACCAGACCCGCGATGAAGCCCGAGCAAGCACCGAGCAGAGAAGGTTTGCCACGCATCGCCCACTCGCCAAACACCCAAGACAGCACCGCACCCGCAGTTGCAACAACGGTGTTGAGGAACGCCAGCGCCGCGATTTCGTTAGCCGATGAAGCAGAACCGGCATTGAAGCCGAACCAGCCTACATACAGAATCGCAGTACCGAGGAACACCATCGGCAGGTTGTGCGGTTTGAAGGCTTCTTTGCCGAAACCAGCACGTTTACCCACCAGGTAAGCACCGACCAAGCCAGCAACCGCGGCGTTGATGTGAACAACCGTACCACCCGCGAAGTCGAGCGCACCGTCTTGCGCCAGCAAGCCACCAGCCCAAACCATGTGTGCGATTGGCAGGTAAGCCAGCGTCAGCCAGACCACCACGAAAATCAGCACCGCAGAGAAGCGAATACGTTCAGCCAGAGCACCAACAATCAGACCCACGGTGATACAGGCGAAGGAAGCCTGGAACGCCACGTGAATGTACTGGTAGAAGCTGCCCATAACGGCTTTCAGTTCGATATTTTTCAACATCGCCCACTGGAAGTTACCGAAGAAGGAGTTACCTTCGCTGAACGCCAGCGAGTAGCCATACAGCACCCACAGCACGCACACCAGAGAGAAGGTCACCGCCACCTGCGTTAACATTGACAGCACGTTTTTACCGCGAATCAAACCGCCGTAGAACAGCGCAATTCCCGGAATCGACATAAACAGTACTAACGCGGTACAGATCATCATAAAGGCGTTATCGGCTTTATCCGCTACGGCAGGAGCTGCCGCCATGGCCAGAGACGGTAACAGCGCGAGGCTAGCAAGGCCCAACTTCGTCATTACTTTATTCATTTCTTTCCATCCCATCACAATTCAGAGCCCCAGTTACAGTGCTGCTTCGTCGGTCTCGCCGGTACGAATACGGATAACGCGCTGTAGTTCTGCGACGAAAATCTTACCGTCGCCAATTTTGCCGGTATAAGCGGCTTTGCTGATGACATCGACCACTTCGTCAAGTTGATCGTCCGCAATAGCGATATCAATTTTTACTTTTGGCAGGAAGTTAACGCTGTACTCGGCACCGCGATAAAGCTCTGCGTGACCTTTCTGGCGACCGAAACCTTTCACCTCGGTAACTGTCAGTCCCTGAATGCCAATAGAGGATAAGGCTTCACGCACGTCCTCCAGCTTGAATGGTTTGATTACCACGGTAACCAGCTTCATACGTTCCCCTCCAGATAAGAAATTGAGTGAGTCTTCGCGGACACGCAGAGATATAAGCAAACGCTGTGCCATAAATAAAAAAAGGGGAATGTCAGTAGCATAGGCGCGCTGCATCGCGCTTCGTTATGTGATGCGCGACGCAATTTGGGGAGAGAGAACAGAAAAGGTGTTGCATTAACGCACCAATTTGGTGCTTTAAGCCTCAAAGAAGTGCATCAATACAGAACATTCCGAGAAAACTGTGCAAAAAAGGTGCAATTCACCCTTCAGCGTGTACGGGAATGCCCGCCGCGAGTTCATCGCCCGCTTGTTGCAATTGATACATCTGCCAATAACGACCTTGCTCGGCCAGCAATTCAGCATGCGTACCGCGTTCAACAACCTGGCCGCGATGCAGCACCAAAATCTGATCGGCTTCAGTGATGGTGGAAAGCCGATGTGCAATCACCACCAAGGTACTGTGCTGACGCAACGCACGTAACGCATGCTGGATCGCCTGCTCGGTGCCGGAATCGATATTGGCGGTGGCTTCGTCGAGGATCAGAATCTGCGGCAATGACACCAACACGCGCGCCAGCGCCAGCAATTGCTTCTGCCCAACCGAAAGATTATTGCCCTGCTCGCCCAGCCGCGTATGAATGCCCTCCGACATACTGCGCGCCAGCGGTGCCAGTTGCACCGTTTCCAGCGCTTGCCACACTTGCTCTTCCGGGATATCACGGCCTAAACGCACGTTGGCCAGCAATGAATCGGCCAGCACCACCGGATCTTGCTGCACCATCGCCACGCTTTGACGCAATGCCGCATGGGAAAGCTGCGGCAGCGGTCGACCATCGAGTTCAATCGAACCGCGCGTCACCGGGTAATAGCCCATCAGCAAGTTGGCTAAGGTACTTTTGCCGCTGCCAGTATGCCCAACCAGCGCGACAAAATTGCGCGACGGCACATCAAGATTGATGTTGCTCAACACATCACGGTCATCGCGATAGGCAAAACTGACCTCGCGCAGTGTGATGCTACCGGATTTAAGCGGTTGGCTATCGCCGCCGTAACCTTGTTGGTCAGCATCCATCAGCTCGAAGATACGTTCGCCGGAAACCACCGCTTGTTGCAGCATTGATTGCTGGGTGGTGAGCTCAATTAGCGGTTCGTTGAGACGTCCCAAATAGGTGATAAACGCGTACAACACGCCGACTTCAAACACCCCGGGTGTGGCAAAGCTGAACAACATCAGCAAGCCACACAGAATCATGGCTGAAAACAGGCTCAACAAAGGGCGCAGCAAGAAGCCATCAAGACGCAACGTTTCCATGCGTGCCAGATAATGCGAGCGGCTGGCTTCCCCCATGCGTTCGCCGAAACGCGCTTGCTGGCGGAACTGCTGGATCACGCTCATGCCGTTGATCACTTCGTTAAAGCCGTTGTTGATGTCCGCCAGATAACTGCGTACGCGGCGCGCGATTGGCGTACTGTAGCGCTGATAAATTAGCATCACCGTCAGCACCAGCGGGAAGATCACAATCGCCACCAGCGCCATGCGCCAATCCAGCGAGAACATCGCCACTAGCATGGCACCAATCAGCGCGGCAGCACGTAAAACCGTGGCGACCACGGTGACATACAGATCTTTGATCACTTCGGTGTCGTTGGTGACACGAGAGATAATTTGCCCCACCGGCTGGGTATCAAATGCGCTAAGCGGTTGGCGCAGCGCGGCGTTCATCACATCGACGCGCAATTGCTGCACCACGCCAATCGCGGCGCGGTTAAACAGCAACGCCTGAAAATAGTGCAAACCGGCGGCTAATAATTGCAGCAGCACAAAGCCCACCAGCAATCCCGCCACAATGCCCCACGGCATTTGATGTTTTGCCACTAAATTATCAATGAAGTAGCTCACCAACACCGGTCCGGTGACTTCTGCCGCCGCCGCGATCCACAGCATGCCAACCGCCAGCCACAGCGATTTGCGCCACGGTTTGCCATACGCCAGCAGGCGTTTCAGCGTTGGCCACAAAGGTTTTGCTTTAGCCACGGATCGCTCCTTCTGCCACTTCATCCTCATCCAACGCCGCTTCCAATTGCTGATAACGGTACATATCGCGATACCAACCTTCATTTGCCGCCAGTGTGTCATGATCGCCACGCTGCGCTACCGCGCCTTGTTGCAGCACCAGAATTTCGCTGGCTTCGGTTAGCGCCGACAAGCGATGCGCGCTGATAATCAAAGTGCGGCCTTTGCCCCAAATGCGCAGGTTATGCAGAATGTCATGTTCGGTGCGGCCGTCTACCGCTGAAAGTGCATCATCCAGAATCAGGATTTCGGCGTTCAGCAGCAGCGCACGGGCAATCGCGATGCGTTGTTTTTGTCCACCGGATAACATCACGCCGCGCTCACCCACTTCGGTTTCATAACCTTGCGGCAAACGTAAAATATCGTCGTGCACGCAGGCCATTTGCGCCACGCGCTCCAACTCTTCCTGCGTTGCATTGGGCCGACCTAATGCCAGATTATTGGCGATGGTATCTGAGAACAGGAATGGCGTTTGGCTGACCACCGCCAAACGGCTGCGCCAGCTATCGAGTCGCAACTGCGGCAACGGCGTGTTGTGGTAGCGAATGTCGCCCTGATCGATATCGAAATGACGTTGGATCAGGCTCAACAAGGTACTCTTGCCGCAGCCAGTGGGTCCGCACAAACCGAGCATTTGCCCCGGTTTCAGTTGGAAATTGACATGACTAAGCACCGCGCTGGAGCTGGCCGGATAACGGAATTCGCGAATCGCCACCTGCAATACGCCAGGTTCCGATGGCAGAATTTTTTGCCCATCTTCCACCGCTGGGGCTTCGTTCAGCAGCGCACGGATACGACTCCACGCCGCACTACCGCGCTCGACGATGTTGATCATCCATGCCAACGCCAGCATCGGCCAAATCATTAAACCGAGATACATCACGAAACTGGTGAGCTGGCCGAGCGTCAAATTACCTTCCCATACCATCCAGCCGCCGCCGGCAATCGCCAGCAAATTGGAGAAGCCAACGGCGATATAAATGATCGGATCGAAACGCGCATCAACGCGCGCCACATGCAGGTTTTTCTTGCCAGTATCCGCCGCTATCCCAGCGAACTGCTGCGATTGATGATCTTCCAGACCAAAGGCTTTGATCATGCGAATACTGGTCAGGCTTTCTTGCGTTTGATCGTTGAGGCTGGAGAACGCCGCCTGCGCCACTTTGAATCGCTGATGCAGACGCGCGCCGTCTTTTTGGATGGCGAATGCCATAATTGGCATCGGGATCAGCGCCAATAACGTCAGTTCCCAGCTGATTTGCGTACTCATTACAATCAGCACCACCAAACCCATCACCAGCGAATCCACCAGCGTCAGCACGCCTTCACCGGCTGCGAATACCACGCGATCCACATCGTTGGTGGCGCGCGCGATCAGATCGCCGGTGCGATGACGCAAATAAAAAGCGGGATGCTGGCGGCTGAGTTGACGATAGAAATCTTCGCGCAGTTCGACCGCTAATTGGTAGGAGGCGCCAAACAACAGCACGCGCCAAACGTAACGCAGCAGATAGACGATCACCGCAGTGACCAACATCACGCCGATCCACATGAAGATCTGGCCAGTACTGAGGCGATGTTGCGTTACGCCATCAACAATCACGCCCACCACATGCGGCGGCAATAATTGCAGCAAAGCAATCACGATCAGCAAGCTGACGGCGCCCAGATATCGCCGCCACTCGCGCAAAAAATACCAACTTAACTGGCTGAATAATCGCACAAGCGTGTCTCTTTCTTTGCCCTTAGGGCGCTACCGGCAATGCGGTGGTATATTTAATCTCTTCCATGGCAAAACTGGATGTCACATCCATCAGCCCCGGTACGCCGTTCACCAGGCGCTTATAAAAGCTGTCGTAGCTCTTCATGTCTGCGACCTGAATACGCAGCAAATAATCGTATTCACCCGCCATACGGTAAAACGCCATCACTTCCGGCATTTGTTGCACCACGGCGACAAATTGCTTAAACCACTCGCTGCTGTGCTGCTGCGTTTTAACAAACATAAAGGCAGTGAGCGATAAACCGATCTTCTCGCCGTCGAGCAGCGCCACGCGCGCACGAATAATGCCATCATCTTCCAGTTTTTTCAGGCGTTTCCAGCACGGCGTGGTGGTGAGATTGACCGCATCGGCCAGGTTTTGCAGCGACAACGTACAATCCTGCTGCAATAGCGCCAGCAAAGTGCGGTCAGTTTTATCTAACATTTGCCACTCCAGGAGAAAATTTTTCTCTAATCTCGCCATTATAGCGCGGTTTTAGCAACCTCTTTTTCCTGCCAGTGCCTTAGAATATGCCCAATAATGATTACGGAAACGCAACATGCAAACACTCTGGGTTCGCCACGCTATTAATGAAATTAACGCCGACTTTCAGCGCTCGGCAGATACCCATTTGATCCGCTTCAAGCTAGATGATTTTCCAGGCATTCACTTTTACCTCAAAGATGAAAGCACCCATCCCAGCGGCAGCCTGAAGCACCGCCTGGCGCGTTCGCTGTTTCTGTATGGATTGGCGAATGGCTGGATCAATGAAAACACGCCGATCATTGAAGCGTCTTCTGGCAGCACGGCGGTTTCAGAGGCTTACTTTGCGCAATTGTTAGGTTTGCCGTTTATCGCCGTAATGCCTGCCAGCACCGCGAAACGCAAAATCGAGATGATTCGTTTTTATGGCGGCGAATGCCATTTCGTTGCCGATCCTTGTCAGCTGTACAGCGAATCAGAACGCCTGGCGCGTGAACTCAACGGTCACTTTATGGATCAGTTCACCTATGCCGAGCGCGCCACCGATTGGCGTGGCAACAACAATATCGCCGAGAGCATTTTCCGTCAGATGTCGCATGAACCGTTCCCGGTGCCGCATACCTTGATCATGAGCGCGGGCACCGGCGGCACCTCGGCGACGTTGGGCCGCTACATCCGCTATCAAGGGCATAACACGCGCTTGTTGGTGGTTGATCCGCAGCATTCGGTATTCTTTGACTACTGGCACAGTCGCGACAATACGTTGCGTAGTGAACGTGGCAGCGCCATTGAAGGGATTGGTCGTCCGCGCGTTGAGCCGTCATTTATGCCTGCGGTGATTGATGAAATGATCAAAGTGCCGGATGGCGCAACGGTAGCTGCGATGCTGCAACTGGAGAAAATCCTCGGTCGTCGCCCTGGCGCCTCAACTGGCACCAACTTCTGGGGCATGTTGCAGGTAGCAAAACGCATGCGCGAAAACGGCGAACAGGGTTCATTAGTGACGTTGCTGTGCGACAGCGGCGAGCGTTATCCCGACACCTATTACAATCCAGAGTGGGTTCAGCAGAATATCGGCGATATCGAGCCGTGGGTGCGTGAGCTGCAATAAAAAACCGGACATCATGTCCGGTTCACTGTAAGCCTCAGCATTCGGGGGAATAATCGAGGTGTGGTGTGGTCATCCAGTGATTTAAGTAGTGAGACACCGCCTGTGTCTCGCAATGTCCGATAACCGGTAAATGCGGCAACGACGCTTTAAGTTGATTCATTGCGTTGCCCATAATGAAACCGTTGCCCACCCGCTCCAGCATTTCGCGATCGTTCATCGCATCACCAAATGCCATGCAATCCTCCAGCGTCAGCGAAAGATGCTCGCACAAACGGCCCAGCGCCGCGCCTTTATGGCAATCAACCGGCAATACTTCTAAACAATCCCACGCTGAGAAGCAGATATTGGCCCGCTCGCCCAATGCGGCCTGCAGCTCGGTGCGTAATGCTTGCAGCATCTCATGTGGCGCAATAAAACAAATTTTGGTCACTTCATGGGCCGACATTTGGCGTAAATCACGTAATTGATAATGGAAACCGCTCATCGCATGCGCTTCCAGCGCGCCCAGCAACGGTTTATCAGTGAACCAGCCTTCATCGTTGAAGATATGAATCGACGCTAGCGTTTGCCAATGGGTGTGAATCACCTCTTCCGCCACCGATGAGGTTAAATCACAGCCATAAAGTTGATTGCCTTCTAAGTCGTGAATGCGCGTGCCGTTGCCGGTAATCAGCCAGGCCGGCAAGGTGATTTGTTCACGTACGCGCTGCATATCCATCAAATGACGTCCGGTGGCAAAAGTCAGCGTGACATCGCGTTGGTGCAATGCATGTAGGGTCGCCAGCGTTTCATTACCTAATCGATGCGTTGGCAGCAACAAGGTGCCGTCCATATCAAATGCCGCGAGGCGAGCCATGCAAATTCTCCTGTCTGAATGAGGAGCTTACTATCGCCTGGTAATTACGGAACTAATAGTGAATACTTTTTAAAAACTGTTCCGGGTTTATTCTATGCGCGAGCTTCACCGGGTTAATCAATTTCAGCGGCTGTGGCAGATCAGTCACGGCGAACCGCAACGTCTTAGCGTTGCTGATATGGCGAAACACTGTTTTTGCAGCGAACGCCATGTACGCACGCTGCTGCGCCAATGGCAGGATGCGGGCTGGTTGCGCTGGCGCGGGGAATCCGGCAGAGGAAAACAGGGCGAACTGACATTTCTAATGTCGCCTGAACAACTGCGCCAGCAGTTGTTAACGCAGCAACTCGCTGCCGGCGAGGCGGTACAAGCTTTGCAAGTACTGGACTTACAACCAGAACGGTTGGTGCGGATGCTGCGCCCCTTAATGGGCGGCCAATGGCAAAACCAATCACCGGTTTTGCGCATCCCCTATTACCGTGCCATGGAACCGTTGCGCCCGCTGCAACTGACCGGACGCGCCGAACAACATCTGGCACGTCAGGTCTTCTCAGGATTAACGCGTTTTCGCGACGATGATGTTGAAGGTGATATCGCCCACCATTGGCAGCATGACGAAAGCGGCCGCGATTGGTACTTTTGGCTGCGCCCACAACTTAGCTGGCATAACGATGAACCGCTGCATGCGGCGCAATTGGTTGAGCAGTTGCAGCAGATTATGCAATCGCCGCGCGGCGCGCGCCTGTTGGCCGCCGTTGAAAAGATCGAAGCTCCCCATCCACTGGCAATTCGTATTAGGTTGCGTGCCAGCGATTACTGGCTGCCGCAGCGTTTGGCGCACCAATTCTGTTTGCTGCCACATCCTGAATATCCCGATATCGGTAGCGGGCCGTGGAAACTTACCCATTTCACCGCTGAATTGGTGCGTCTGGAAAGCCATGCACGCTGGCATTTACAGCGTCCGCTGATTCAGCGCATGGAATATTGGATCACACCGCAACTGTTCGATCGCGATCTAGGAACCAGTTGCAGCCATCCGGTGCAGATTGCCATTGGCGATCCTGATGAATTGGCTTCGCTGCGCCCGGTTGATCGCAGTATTAGCTTGGGATTCTGCTATTTGGCACCACGCATCTCGGCACATTTCAGCGCCGAACAGGTCAAATCATTGATTGCTCTGATCCAGCGTAGCGGCGTGATTCAGCAGTTGCCGCTGGATGAAGGCTTGATTACGCCGAGCCATGAACTGTTGCCTGGCTGGCCGGTGCCGATTGCTCAACAAGAAGTCATCTCCCTGCCGGCTACGCTAACGCTGCATTACCATTTGCCGGTCGAGTTACATGTTATGGCGCAAGCGTTGATTCTATTGCTGGCACAACATGGCTGCACGTTGACCTGTATATTCCATGATGTAAAAAGCTGGCGTGATGATATCGATCTTAGCGCTGCCGATGTGGTGATGGGCGATCGGCTGATTGGTGATGCACCGCTGTTCACACTAGTGAATTGGCTGGAGAATGACGCGGTGTGGCAACCGCAGCGTGAGAAAATGCTACAACCGGCATTAAGCCGGATCTCCCAGCAGATCAATACCTTGCAGCGTAGCGCATTAACTCGACAATTATTTCAGCAACTGATGCGCGAAGGACATCTGTTGCCGTTGTTTAACTATCGCTATCAGGTCTTTGCCCCGCCGGGCGTTGAGGGGATTCAGCTGAATAGCCTAGGTTGGTTTGATTTCACCCGCGCCTGGATTCCGCCGCCCAGCTCTGTTCAGCCTGCGCCTGAGCCAGTACCATAGGCGCACTGATTTTTGGGGAACAAATGATGAAAAGAGCCGTTGTGGTCTTTAGTGGCGGGCAAGATTCCACCACCTGTTTAATTCAAGCGCTGCAACAGTACGACGAAGTGCATTGCGTCACCTTCGATTACGGTCAACGCCATCGTGAAGAGATTGAGGTTGCGGCTGAACTGTCACACAAACTCGGCGCGCGTGCACATAAAGTGCTGGATGTTACGTTGCTGAACGAACTCGCGGTGAGCAGCCTGACGCGCGATAACATCCCGGTGCCGACTTACGATCCGAATGCCAGCGGTTTACCCAGCACTTTTGTGCCGGGCCGCAACATTCTGTTCTTAACGCTGGCATCGATTTACGCCTATCAGGTTGAAGCCGAAGCAGTGATTACCGGCGTGTGCGAGACCGATTTCTCCGGCTATCCGGATTGCCGTGACGAGTTTGTTAAAGCGCTGAATAACGCGGTGAGCCTGGGTATGGCGCGCAACATCCGTTTTGAAACGCCGCTGATGTGGTTGAACAAAGCAGAAACCTGGGCACTGGCCGATTACTGGCAACAACTGCCGCTGGTGCGGGCCGAAACGCTGACCTGCTATAACGGCATTAAAGGCGATGGCTGTGGCGAATGCGCGGCTTGCCATTTGCGCGCCCGCGGTTTAGCGGATTATCAGGCCAATTCGTCTGCGGTGATGGCCGCGATGAAGCAAAAAAGCGGCCTGAACTGATTCGGGCGCGGTCCACACTGGCGCCGTTGGCGTCAGTGACTTTCCACCATTAATGCCGCCAGACGCTCGCGCAGTTCCCCTTCCATCGGCACCGCTTTTTGCGTGCGCAAATCAATACAGACAAAGGTTAACGCCGCATCAGCAACGACGGAATTGTCACTCGCCAGCAATACGCGTTGCGCAATCACTCCGCTTTTACCGCTCAACTGCGACACTTCACTTTCGATATTCAGCACATCACCCAGTACCGCCGGACGACGATAATTGATGTTGATATTCACTACCACGAAGGCCAACTGCTGTTCCAGCAGCCAGTGGAACGCATCGACATCCTCCAGCCACTGCCAGCGCGCTTCTTCCAGAAACTCCAGATAGCGAGCATTGTTCACGTGCTGATAAACATCCAGATGATAGCCGCGCACTTTAATTGTGGTTTGCATTGTTGCTCCTGTTCAGGCTGAGAATGACAACTGGTAAGACCTGTTGAGCATAGCACAGCCTGAATCCGGACTATTTCAATCGTTCAAAGTCGCGAGTTGCCTCACAATTTCAAGCGCGTGCTGTTGCGCTCAATCAATGCGCTGCCAATCCCCGGCACCTCCTTGAGTTGTTCTATCGCGGTAAACGGACCGTACTGATCGCGATAACTGACAATCGCCTGCGCTTTCTTGAGTCCGATGCCATTCATACCCGCAGCCAGTTGTTCGGCTGTGGCGGAGTTGATGCTGACCTGCCCTTCCTGCGACGTCGAGACTTGTGTGGCCTGCGTTTCGCTGGGACTTTCGGCAGCCGCCAGTCCGGTGGTGTAAACTGCGCCGCCCAGCGCCAGCGTAATGCATAAGGCATGAAAAGTTGATTTCACCATGCTGTGTTTCTCCTTGTGTTTGACAGCCACAGCAGGGTGTCACAGCGCAAATCAGGATACAAAAGGCCATTTTCAGAAATGGAAAAGGCCGCATAAGCGGCCTTTCGGTGTTGCAGTGTTTTAACTTTTTTTGTGAGGCTTACTGGTTTTGTGCTGCGGTGCCGTACTTAATCTTGGCCTCTTTACGCAGGTTTTCCAGCAATGCTTCAAAGGCGATTTGCGCGTTGTTTTGCGTCACACCTTTCACCATCTCATCGATTTGTGCCTGCGGCATATTGCCCGCGCTAACTTTATCCAGCGCGATCAGCACCACATTGCCTTGCATATCTTCGCTCACGCCCCACGACGGCTTATTGTCAGCAGGTTCTGGCAGATTAAAGGCAGACTGCGCGACAGGGTCTTGCGCATTGCGGTCAAACGATTTGCTGGCGCTGAGCGTTAGGCCAGCCGCTTTCAGGGCGTCTTCTTTACCGGCTTTCAAATCTGCCAGTAATTTATCCGCTTGGGCTTTAGCCTGCTGGGTCGCTTTATCATGCTTCAGCGTATCAACAATCTGCGCTTTAACCTGATCCAACGGCTTCACCGCTTCCGGCTTGTGCTCGCTGATACGCAATACAAAGGCGCGATCGCCATCAACAGAAATGATGTCTGAGTTATTGCCCGGCGTACCGTTCTGGCCGACTAAACCACCGTTGAAAATCGCTTGCTTAACCTGGTCGAAGTTCAAATCGTCCGGCAGATTGTCACGCGTGATCCAGCCCGTTTCAGTCACTTTCAAGCCTGAAGCCTGTGCAGCGCCTGCCAACGACTCATTATCGTTGCTGGCAGCTTCGCTGACTTTCTGCTGCATCTTGTAGAAGGCATCAACCGCTTTCTCTTGCTTCACTTTGTCGGCAATCGCGTCATGCACTTCAGCCAAAGGTTTAACCTGCTCCGGCTGGATATCATCCAGACGTACCACGAGGAAACCAACCGACGATTTGATCGCACCAGACAGCTGACCTTTCTGCGTCAGATTGGCGGTTTTCAGCTCATCTGGCGTGGTGCTTGGCTCCAGCCAGCCCATGTCACCGCCTTTACGCGCTGAGATTGGGTCGATAGATTTGCTTTTTGCCAGCGTGGCGAAATCTTCACCTTTCTTCAGCGCATCAACAACCGCGTTCGCATCCGCTTCAGTTTTGGTCTGAATGATGCTGTAGCGATTACGCTGTGGCTGTGAATAATCCGCTTTATGTTGATCGTACCAGCTCTGGATATCCGCTTCGCTGGCGGTTTCCTGCATGCTAGCCGCATCCATTTTGATGTAGCTCACGCGGAACTGCTCAGGTGCCATGAAGCTGTTTTGATGCTGCTGATAATACTGGCTAACTTCTTCATCACTGGCGGTTTGTTTAGCGGCTAACGCGTTAACATCAATCACCGCCTGGCGCACTTCACGCTGCTGTGACACCAAATCCACCAGCTTGCTGGTTTCGCCTTTCAGCATGAAATCGGTATTGGCGACCGCGTTGATTAACTGTTGCGTCGCCAACTGCTTGCGCAGCGCTTCCGCATATTGATCGGCGGTATAACCCATGCTGGTGATCAGGCCGCTGTATTTGGCGTTGTCGAATTTACCGTTGGTCTGGAAGGCTTTCTGATTGAAGATGGCCTGTTTTACCTGGTCATCGCTGATGCCGATATGCAGATCTTTGATGTATTGATCAAGCAGTGCCTGATCGATCAACTGTGACAGCGCCTGCTGGCGCATCTGCTGCATGTAGCCTTCGTTGCTGGCTAACTGTGAGAATTGGTCGCCCAGCATCTGCTGCTGACGATTACGCTCACTGTTATAACCTTGCTCCAGCTCTGCTCGGCTGATCTCGTGTCCGTTGACTTTAGCGGCATAATCGCTGCCGCCACCAATCAGGTAGTTGCCCACCCCGGTGAGTACGAAAGACAGGATGATCAATCCCAGAATAATCTTGAGCACGACATGATTCGACGCCGCGCGTAAATTGTCCATCATGGTATGACAACACTCCGCTGTAGTGTGAATGTAAAGCTCTAACACGATGTCATCATCGTGCAACTGCTGTTCAGGCTGGCAGTTGGCAACCATGCGGAGACAACAACCCAAGGGCTATCGCCGCGCATCAAGAATAAAAAAAGGCACATCAAAAAAGATGTGCCCGTATGTTACATGAGAACGGCTTTTACGTCCTCAATCCATGGAAGAAAATGCTTCAATGGATGTGTCAGCGGTCATTAATTGACGGAATCTTTCAGTGCTTTACCTGCACGGAAGCCCGGAACTTTACCAGCCGGGATGGTGAGCTCTTTACCCGTTTGCGGGTTACGGCCAGTACGCGCCGCACGCTCACGCACAGAGAAAGTACCGAAACCAACCAGTGCCACTTCATCACCACCCTTCAGGGTTTCAGTGACGGAGTCCATGAATGCATCTAAAACACGTCCCGCTGCTGCTTTAGAAATGTCAGCGTCTGCAGCAATTTTGTCGATCAACTGTGACTTATTCACTCTATTCATCCCCTCTTTTATTATTCACATCGCACCTGCGCTTCCCGCCCGGTACGAACGCGCAGCCAGTTATATCAAGCCTGTGGAGCCGAAACAACGGTATTCATCTTAATCGTTGATCCAGCAGCCCACTAACTTAGCGGCACAAAAAAAAGCTGGCAAGCACCAATTTGCCTGCCAGCTTCGCTTTTTAGCGGTTTCTGCCACTAATCACTATTTTGCGGTCGCAACCTGCATGCCGTAAGGCGCATTTTCCAATGCCAGGTTCAACACTTCTTCAATACGCTTAACCGGGTGAATCTCCAGATCGGCAATCACGTTCTGTGGAATGTCTTCCAGATCGCGCTTGTTTTCGTCCGGGATCAACACGGTTTTGATGCCACCACGATGCGCGGCCAGCAGCTTCTCTTTCAGGCCACCGATTGGCAACACCAAACCACGCAGCGTGATTTCGCCGGTCATCGCCACATCTGAACGTACTGGGTTGCCGGTCAGGCATGACACCAACGCAGTACACATCGCGATACCCGCGCTTGGACCGTCTTTCGGTGTCGCACCTTCTGGCACGTGTACGTGAATGTCACGCTTCTCATAGAAATCAGCGTTGATGCCGAGTTTCTCCGCACGCGCGCGCACCACAGTCAGCGCTGCCTGGATTGACTCTTGCATCACTTCGCCCAGCGAACCGGTATAAGTAAGCTTGCCTTTGCCTGGTACGCAGGCAGTTTCGATGGTCAGCAGATCGCCGCCCACTTCCGTCCACGCCAAACCGGTCACCTGACCCACACGGCTTTCGCTCTCTGCGCGACCATAATCAAAGCGCTGTACGCCAAGGAAATCCTTGAGGTTGTCGCCATTGATCACGATGTGTTTTTTCGACTTATCCATCAGCAGCGCTTTCACTGCTTTACGGCACAGTTTGGAGAGTTCGCGTTCCAGGCTACGTACACCCGCTTCACGCGTGTAGTAACGGATGATGCCAACAATCGCGCTATCATCAACGCTGATCTCTTTATCTTTCAGCGCGTTACGCTCAATCTGCTTCGGCAACAAATGCTGCTTGGCGATGTTCAGTTTTTCATCTTCGGTGTAACCCGACAGACGAATCACTTCCATACGATCCAGCAACGGTGCCGGGATGTTCATCGAGTTAGACGTTGCGACGAACATCACATCAGAAAGATCGTAATCGACTTCCAGATAGTGATCGTTGAACGCAATGTTCTGCTCAGGATCCAGCACCTCAAGCAGCGCTGAAGCCGGATCGCCACGCATGTCCGAAGACATTTTGTCGATCTCATCCAGCAGGAACAGCGGGTTCTTCACGCCAACTTTCGCCATTTTCTGGATCAGTTTGCCTGGCATAGAACCGATGTAAGTACGACGATGTCCACGGATTTCCGCTTCATCGCGCACGCCGCCCAGCGCCATACGCACGTATTTACGTCCGGTAGCTTTTGCAATGGATTGACCCAGCGAGGTTTTACCTACGCCCGGCGGTCCAACGAGGCACAGAATCGGGCCTTTGATTTTGCTGACGCGACTTTGCACCGCAAGATACTCAAGGATGCGATCTTTAACGCGTTCCAGGCCGTAATGGTCGATATCCAAGGTCTCTTGCGCTTTACGCAGGTCTTTTTTGACTTTACTGCGCGCCACCCAAGGCACCTGAACCATCCAATCGATATAACCACGCACCACGGTGGCTTCAGCAGACATCGGCGACATCATTTTCAGCTTCTGCAATTCTGCTTCGGCTTTTTCGCGTGCTTCAGTCGGCATTTTGGCCGCTTCGATTTTACGTTTCAGCGCTTCGTATTCATCCGGCGCATCGTCCATTTCGCCCAGCTCTTTCTGAATGGCTTTCATTTGCTCATTCAGATAGTACTCACGCTGGCTTTTTTCCATCTGCTTTTTAACGCGGTTGCGAATACGCTTCTCAACCTGCAGCAGATCGATCTCTGATTCCATCATCGCCATCAGATATTCCAGACGCTCATTGACGTCGGACATCTCCAGCACTGACTGTTTATCAGCCAGTTTCAGCGGCATGTGCGCTGCAACGGTGTCAGCCAAACGGGCCGCATCGTCAATGCTGTTCAGTGAGGTTAAGACCTCTGGCGGGATTTTTTTGTTGAGCTTGATGTAGCCTTCAAATTGATTGATGGCGGTGCGCACCAACACTTCCTGCTCACGCTCTTCAATTTCTGGCGAGATCAGATATTCGGCTTGGGCAACGAAATGGTCGCCGTTATCAGCCAACGTGGTGATGTGCGCGCGCTGTAAACCTTCAACCAGCACTTTTACCGTGCCGTCTGGAAGTTTCAGCATCTGCAATACAGAAGCGACGGTCCCTACAGAAAAGAGATCGTTAATGCCAGGTTCATCCGTTGAAGCCTCTTTCTGTGCAACCAGCATGATTTTTTTATCATGATCCATCGCGGCTTCGAGGCACCGAATCGATTTTTCCCGGCCAACAAACAACGGAATTACCATGTGCGGATAAACCACCACGTCGCGCAACGGCAACACGGGGATTTCAATGCGTTCAGAACGCTCAGGATTCATAGAGCTCTCTCTTAGTTTAATGTCCGCCAGGTGATGGGTACCGCGCAATTAGAGGTTTTGCAGTTAAACCCACAGGATATTGAGTATATGGGGATGCTTGTACGACATTCAATGTCACTGGCGAGAGAAAAACAAAAGGGGAAAGATTTTTCCCCTTTTTTAAGATAACAACGTGGTGCAATTGTTTATTTATTCGCCAGAAGCCTGGGCTTCATGCTTTCCATAAATCAACATTGGCTCAGATTGACCGTCAATCACTGACTCATCAATCACCACTTTTTCAACGTCATCCATTGATGGCAAGTCGTACATGGTCTCCAGTAACGCCCCTTCAACGATGGAGCGCAGACCACGTGCACCGGTTTTACGTGACATGGCTTTTTTAGCAATTGCTGTTAAAGCTTCATCACGGAATTCCAGTTCAACACCTTCAAGATTGAACAGCGCCTGATACTGTTTAGTCAGGGCATTTTTTGGCTCGCGCAGGATCTGAATCAGCGCTTCTTCACTCAGTTCACTCAGCGTTGCCACAACAGGCAGACGACCAATGAACTCAGGAATCAGACCAAACTTGATCAAATCTTCTGGCTCGACCTGCGACAGCAATTCACCTTCGCTCGCTTTCTGCGATTTGCCTTTAACGGTTGCACCAAAGCCAATACCGGACCCGGTTTCTACACGCTGGGAAATCACTTTATCGAGACCGGCAAATGCACCACCACAGATGAACAGAATCTTGGAAGTATCAACTTGCAAGAATTCCTGCTGCGGGTGCTTACGTCCACCCTGCGGCGGAACAGCGGCCACAGTGCCTTCAATCAATTTCAGTAACGCTTGCTGCACGCCTTCACCCGATACGTCGCGGGTAATTGACGGGTTGTCAGACTTACGAGAAATCTTGTCGATTTCATCGATGTAGACAATGCCGCGCTGCGCTTTCTGCACGTCGTAATCACACTTCTGCAACAACTTCTGGATGATGTTTTCTACATCTTCACCCACGTAACCGGCTTCGGTCAGTGTGGTGGCATCCGCCATGGTAAACGGTACGTCCAGCAAGCGCGCCAGTGTTTCTGCTAACAGTGTTTTACCGCTACCGGTTGGACCGATCAGCAAAATGTTACTTTTGCCCAGTTCGATGCCATTGCTTGTATCGCCATTGCGCAAGCGTTTGTAGTGGTTATACACCGCAACCGCCAGCACTTTCTTCGCCCTTTCCTGACCGATGACGTAGTCATCGAGGTGATGGCGAATTTCATGCGGCGTCGGCAGTGAGCTACGCTCGCGATGCGGCGCAACTTCTTTGATCTCTTCACGAATGATGTCGTTGCAAAGATCAACGCACTCATCGCAAATATACACTGACGGCCCGGCAATTAGCTTACGGACTTCATGCTGGCTTTTGCCGCAGAAAGAGCAGTACAGCAACTTACCTGAACCGTCTTTGCGCTTATCTGTCATCAGCTAACCTCTTTTCTTTCTCAGACCTAATTTGTTGTACGGCACTGGCCGTACATCAACGGCCGATATTCATTCAACCCATCTGTCTGCTTCCCGTTAACTATAGCGTAAGGGGCAGACAGATGTGTCTTATTGGCGATGCGTCAGGATTGAGTCGACCAAGCCATACTCTACCGCTTCGCTCGCTGAGAGGAAACGATCGCGCTCGGTGTCGCGCTCAATCTCTTCCAGCGATTTGCCGGTGTGCTCCGCCATCAACTCATTCATGCGCTGTTTCACTTTCAGGATTTCACGCGCATGGATTTCGATATCCGTCGCCTGGCCCTGATAGCCGCCCAGCGGCTGATGAATCATCACACGTGAATTAGGCAGGCAGAAGCGTTTGCCTTTGGTGCCTGCTGTCAGCAAGAACGCGCCCATCGAACAAGCCTGACCCATGCAAATGGTGCTGACGTCTGGCTTGATGAATTTCATGGTGTCGTAAATCGACATCCCGGCAGTAATCACGCCGCCTGGCGAGTTAATGTAGAGGTAAATGTCTTTTTCAGGATTCTCAGCTTCCAGAAACAGCATCTGCGCCACGATCAGGTTAGCCATATGATCTTCAACCTGACCGGTCAGGAAGATCACACGCTCTTTGAGCAGGCGAGAGTAGATGTCGTATGAACGCTCGCCGCGCGAGGTTTGTTCAACCACCATTGGCACCAGCGCCATGTGCGGTGCAGTAAATTCACGATCGCCACTGTATGACATTACCGTCTCCTGATAATTTTTATTGGCAACATTCTGTACCGATTTTACGTGAGGTGCAGCGGGAAAACTACGCGCCACAGTCTCAGTCCGCGATAACGGGACGGTTAATCAGCCAGTCTCACTGTTTTCATGCATGCTCCCTGTATCTGGGGATGCTGCGCAGTTGTTTCAAGCATAACAACCTTTTGCCCATTCGCTAACACGGAAAAAGAGCTTAGCGGATAATTTGCCGATTAATTAAGCAAATAGACGACAAATCTACGTTATTAAGCGCCAGAAACGAAAAAGCCCGCGACTTTTCAGTCACGGGCTCAGCACTAACGGTTAACGAATGAATCAGGCCGCTGAGGTCTGGTTCATCAGTTCCTGGAAGTTAGTGGCTTTATCGGTCACTTTAGCTTTCGCCAGAACCGCTTCAACCGCTTGCTCTTCCAGAGCAACGTTGCGCATGTTGTTCATCAGCTCGTTGTTCTTGCTGTAGAACTCGATCACTTCCTGCGGATCTTCATACGCAGAAGCCATCTCTTCGATCAATGCTTTAACGCGATCTTCGTCAGCTTTCAGCTCGTTGATGCGAATTACTTCGCCCAACAGCAGGCCAACTACAACGCGGCGTTTAGCTTGCTCTTCGAACAGCTCGCGTGGCAATTCCAGCGCTTGCTTCTCGTTGCCGCCAAAACGCTGTGCAGCCTGACGACGCAGAACGTCGATTTCGCTGTCGATCAGCGCAACCGGAACGTCGATGTCGTTAGCTGCAACCAGGCCGTCGATTGCCTGAGATTTTACGCGGTTACGGATAGCGCCTTTCAGCTCGCGATCCATGTTCTTACGTACTTCTGCACGCAGACCGGCAACTGAACCGTCTTCAACGCCGAAACGTTTGATGAACTCTTCAGTCAGTTCTGGCAGTTCGCGTGTTTCAACTTTCTTCAGCACAATTTCGAACTTCGCGTCTTTCCCTTTCAGGGTTTCAGCGTGGTAATCGTCTGGGAATTTCACGTCGATGGTGAAGGTTTCGCCCGCTTTGTGGCCAACAACACCTTCTTCGAAACCTGGGATCATACGACCCTGGCCCATTGCCAGTACGAAGTCAGACGCTTTGCCGCCTTCGAACTCTTCGCCGTCCACTGAACCGCTGAAATCGATAGTTGCGCGATCTTCAGCAGTCGCAGCAGCATCGGTTTCTTTCCAGGTCGCCTGCTGCTTCTGCAGGGTTTCCAGCATGGTATCAACGTCAGCGTCAGTCACTTCGACTACTGGCTTCTCGACTTCGATAGCATCCAGGCCTTTCAGCTCAACTTCTGGATACACTTCGAACTCAACCGCGTAGGTGAAGTCTTCGCCTTCTTTATATTCGCCCGGCACGTAGTTAGGTGCGCCAGCCGGATTGATTTTCTCTTTGATGATGGCGTCAACAAAGTTGCGCGTCATCAGCTCGCCCAGCACGTCCTGGCGAACAGAAGCACCGTAGCGCTGAGAAATGATGTGTGCCGGCACTTTGCCTTTACGGAAACCGTCGATACGGACTTTCTTAGCTACTTCCACCAGTTCTTTCTTCACTGCGCTTTCGATGCTGTCAGCTGCAACAGTAATCGAAATGCGACGGCCCAGACCCTGAGTGGTTTCTACTGAAACTGTCATCTTGTTACCTCAAAAAATCACGTGCTCGGTCAACTTCAGACACCACACATAAATGCGCCGTATCCAACAACCGGGACGGCCTCTGCAGGCAGAACCTAATCCCTGTCACCAGAAGCGTCCCGAAGACATTCCGGAAAAATAGACGCAGCATTATAGCGGCATCGCTGGAATGAGTCGAGGCTGCAAACTCACCACTTTTTAGCGGTTTTGCTGCTTTTTTGCGCCGTAGATCGCGTTTGAGGGTAATAAATGAAAAGAAAACGGCCCGCAGGCCGTTTTGAGGGAGATCAATAAATCAGTTAAGCGAGGGTGCCTGCACCGCGACAATTTGGCGAGGCCAGCACGGTATCTTGCAATCCATCCCACTCTTTTTGCGTGTAAGTATGCAGTGCCAACGCGTGCACGCTGCCCGCTAACTCGGTTGCCAACTCGCCATAAATGGCACGATGACGTTGCAGAAAGCGCTGACCGGTAAATTGATCGCTGACAATCACTACTTTGAAGTGACTTTCAGAACCGGCGGGCACGTTATGACGATAGCTTTCATCATGCACTTCAAGGTGTGCAGGCTCGAAAGCGTTACGCAACTTTTCTTCTATTTGTTCGCGAATCATGATTAACACTCCTCTCCGGCGAGCGCTGTGCCCATCTGTTTAAATATTAGTAGGTTTTTCACCGCTTCCGCAGGTTGGTTGGAAATAAATCCGCCAACGCTGCGCATAGTAGCTTGCTGATGGCTCAGGTCAACCGGCGGCGATTTCAGTCAGTCCGAAAAAAGCCTTTACAATCAATTTCCACTGGCCCGGGGCTTTTTTCGCCGCTGCGCAATGCTATGATGGCCGCAGTTTTGCAAACCAACCCATATGCTAACGAGAATGAGTATGTTGAAAAAACTGTTATTCCCTCTGCTGGCTGCTTTTATTTTGGCCGGCTGTGCCAGCAACAACACGACCCTGGATATTCAACCGAAGATCCAATTACCGCAGCAAGATCCAAGCTTGATGGGCGTTACCATCAGTGTTAACGGCGCCGATCAACGTTCAGATCAAGCACTGGCTAAAGTCAACCGCGATGGTCAATTGATCACGCTAACGCCATCGCGCGATCTGCGCTTCCTGTTGCAGGAAGTGTTAGAGAAGCAGATGACGTCACGTGGCTACATGATCGGCCCAAGCGGTGCGGTTGATCTGCAAATCGTGGTAAACGGTTTGTATGCTGATGTGACACAAGGCAACGTGCGCTACAGCATCACCACTAAAGCGGATATCTCCATCATCGCCACCGCGAAAAACGGTAACAAGCAGGTGAAAAACTATCGCCAGACTTACAGCGTAGAAGGCGCATTTACCGCCACCAACGCGAAGATCACCAACGCGGTTAACTCAACCCTGAGTGACGTGATTGCTGATATGGCGCAAGACACCAGCGTTCATAACTTCATTAAGCAGAACGCCCGCTAATTTCCGCAGTAACTTGCCCGGCTAATCATAGCCGGGCTTCATTTCAGGTTGGTTATGACATCTCACTATCTGCGAATTTTTACCCAACGTAACGCGGCGGTATTACTGCTGCTGGGCTTTGCTTCCGGTTTGCCCTTGGCGTTAACCGCCGGAACTTTGCAAGCGTGGATGACGGTAGAGAATGTTGACCTGAAAACCATCGGTTTTTTTTCCCTTGTCGGCCAGGCTTACGTATTCAAATTCTTGTGGTCGCCGATGATGGATCGTTACACCCCGCCGTTTCTGGGTCGCCGCCGCGGCTGGCTGATCCTGACGCAAATAGCGCTGATTGGCGGCATTATCGCCATGGGCTTTATGCAGCCTTCGCGCGATTTAACCTTATTGGCCGGGCTGGCGGTTTTAGTCGCCTTCTGCTCCGCTTCGCAAGACATCGTATTTGACGCATGGAAAACCGATGTCCTGCCGCCTGAAGAGCGCGGCAGCGGCGCGGCGATTACGGTGCTGGGTTATCGTCTGGCGATGTTAATTTCGGGTGGATTAGCGTTGTGGTTGGCCGATCGTTATCTCGGCTGGCAAGCAACGTATTGGTTGATGGCCTTATTAATGGTGCCCGGACTGATTGCCACACTGCTGGCAAAAGAGCCGATTACGCCCGTGCGTGAACCGCATTCTCTGCGCCAGGCGGTGACTTTCCCGCTTAAAGACTTCTTCCAGCGCAACAATGCCTGGCTGCTGATCACCTTAATCATCCTTTATAAGCTTGGCGATGCGTTTGCCGCCTCGCTCACGACGACCTTCCTGATTCGCGGCGTTGGTTTTAGCGCCGGTGATGTCGGCCTGGTGAACAAAACACTTGGCTTGTTGGCGACCATTATTGGTGCGCTGTACGGCGGCGTGCTGATGCAACGCTTGAGCTTGTTCCGTGCGCTGATGATTTTTGGCGTGCTGCAAGCGGTCTCGAACTTTGCTTACTGGTTGCTGGCCGTTACGCCGCCGCATTTGTGGAGCATGGCGAGCGCGGTGTTTATCGAAAACCTATGTGGCGGCATGGGCACCGCGGCATTTGTCGCGTTGTTAATGACGCTGTGTAACAAATCCTTCTCCGCCACGCAATTTGCGCTGCTCTCTGCCCTGTCGGCGGTAGGCCGCGTATATGTTGGCCCGGCAGCCGGTTGGTTGGTGGAATTATGGGGCTGGCCGACTTTTTACGCCTTTACGGTATTTGCTGGCGTGCCCGGTTTGCTGCTGCTGTGGCTGTGTCGCGGCACCTTGCATGCGGTGCAACAAAGTGGCGAATTTGTCATGCGCAGTTTGTGGCCGCAAGGTTATCGCTGGACAGTGCGCCTGTTCAGTCTTGGCTGCGGTCTGCTGGCATTGTGGTTGCTGGCACTGGCGCTGAATGCCAGCGGTCTGGTACACACCAGCGCGTTGCTGGCACCGATGTTTGAAGCGGGAATGGCCTTCGCGTTGTTAGCGGTCGCTCTCGGCGTAATTTTGGATAGTTTGGCATTAAGAAAAATGCCGCAGAACAATTTGAGTTGAGTAATCACTATTTGCCAACGCTAAAATAGTTGGCTAAAAAATATCAGTTACTGATTTTACCAAATAGCATTTTTTTTAAAGCGAATTAGAAACATTAAATTAACAACTGCGGATAATATTACAATCCGGTGAGCAATTACTTTGTATAAAACTCATCGCCGAAATGATGCATAATTGTTAAATAAATGAGTATTAAGAGTACGGTTTATACTTTCCCTGATTTTTCTGCGGTTTCTATCATCGTTTTTTGTTATATTGACGCCAACTGCTTGTCGCAGTTAATAATTTGTCACCCTGCGTAACATCTGTGACACCCTTAGCAAAAGGTGTCAACAGCCTTCTGACACATCCTTAAGCTGGTTTACACTGCATAAACCTTCCCGTAAAATGCGCGCACACTTAAACGACAATAGAGCCCTTTGTCATTGAGGTCGTTAAATGAGACTCAGTAAATACAATAAAAGTTTGGGGATTTTGTCATTAATTGCAGGCGCTGTATTACTCAGTGGCTGCGATAGTGCGTTGTTAAATCCCAAAGGACAGATTGCACTGGAGCAACGTTCGTTGATTCTGACAGCTTTCGGCTTGATGATGATCGTCGTTATCCCCGCAGTCTTCATGGCGGTGTTTTTTGCCTGGAAATATCGGGCAACCAATACTAATGCAACATATAGCCCTAACTGGTCACACTCGAACAAAGTGGAAGCCGTGGTTTGGACCATTCCGATCCTGATCATTGTTTTCCTCGGCGTGTTGACCTGGAAATCAACCCACGCGCTGGAGCCGAGCAAACCGCTGGTTTCTGACGTTAAGCCGGTTGAGATCGACGTTGTTGCGCTGGACTGGAAATGGCTGTTTATTTACCCAGAACAGGGTATTGCGACCGTTAACCAGATTGCCTTCCCGGCAAATACTCCGGTGAACTTCAAGATCACCTCCAACTCCGTAATGAACTCCTTCTTTATTCCTACTCTCGGCAGCCAGATTTATGCGATGGCCGGTATGCAAACCAAACTGCATCTGATCGCCAACGAGCCAGGAACATTTGACGGTATCTCTGCGAACTTCAGTGGTCGCGGGTTCTCTGGCATGAAGTTCAAAGCCATTGCAACGAAAGACGATGCGGAATTCCAGCAGTGGGTTGCCAAAGTTAAAGCGGCACCTAACACGCTGACCACCATGGATGATTTCGAGAAAGTGGCTGCGCCAAGCGAAAATCATCCGGTGGAATATTTCTCTACTGCTAATCCAGAACTGTTCAAGCAAGTTATTGATAAGTTCATGATGAGCCACGGGAAGATGGACATGCCAGAACATAAAGGTATGGACATGAGTCACGCCGCTTCCGCGGGAGCCGAGGAATAATACGATGTTCGGAAAATTAACACTGGATGCAGTGCCATACCACGAACCCATTATCGTGGTTACGGTCGCCGCTATCATCTTAGGTGGTTTGGCGCTGGTTGCGGCCATTACCTATTTTGGTAAGTGGCAGTACCTGTGGTCAGAATGGTTCACCTCCATCGACCACAAAAAACTGGGTATTATGTACATCATCATGGCTTTCGTCATGTTGCTGCGCGGCTTTGCCGATGCGGTTATGATGCGTACCCAACAAGTGATGGCTTCCGCCGGAGAAGCCGGCATTCTACCGCCGCACCACTACGACCAGATCTTCACCGCTCACGGCGTGATCATGATCTTCTTCGTGGCAATGCCATTCGTGGTAGGTCTGATGAACATCGCGGTACCGCTGCAAATCGGTGCACGTGACGTTGCCTTCCCGTTCCTGAACAACCTGAGCTTCTGGTTTACCGCGATCGGTGTGATCCTGGTGAACATCTCTCTGGGTGTGGGCGAGTTCGCGCAGACTGGCTGGTTGGCTTATCCGCCGCTTTCGGGTGCGGAGTACAGTCCTGGCGTCGGGGTCGATTATTGGATCTGGAGTCTCCAGCTATCCGGTATCGGTACGACCTTAACCGGTATCAACTTCTTCGTTACCATTCTGAAGATGCGTGCACCGGGGATGGACCTGTTCAAAATGCCGGTGTTCACCTGGGCATCACTGTGTACTAACGTCCTGATCATCGCTGCGTTCCCGGTACTGACCGTTACGCTGGCACTGTTGACACTTGATCGTTACCTTGGCTTCCATTTCTTCACCAATGAAATGGGCGGTAACATGATGATGTACGTCAACCTGATTTGGGTCTGGGGTCACCCAGAAGTGTACATCCTGGTTCTGCCGGTGTTTGGTGTCTTCGCTGAAGTCACTGCAACCTTCTCTAAAAAGCGTCTGTTCGGTTACACCTCTCTGGTGTGGGCGACCATCGCGATTACCGTTCTGTCGTTCATCGTTTGGCTGCACCACTTCTTCACCATGGGTGCTGGCGCAAACGTAAACGCCTTCTTCGGTATCATGACGATGATCATCGCCATCCCGACCGGCGTGAAAATCTTCAACTGGCTGTTCACTATGTATCAGGGTCGCGTTGAGTTCCACTCAGCGATGCTGTGGACCATCGGCTTCCTGGTTACCTTCTCTATTGGTGGTATGACAGGTGTTCTGCTGGCGGTTCCGGGTGCGGACTTCATTCTGCACAACAGCCTGTTCCTGATTGCGCACTTCCATAACGTTATTATCGGTGGTGTGGTATTCGGTTGTATGGCTGGCGTGACCTACTGGTTCCCGAAAGCATTCGGCTTCACGCTGAATGAAAAATGGGGTATCCGTGCGTTCTGGTTCTGGATCATTGGCTTCTTCGTTGCCTTCATGCCGCTGTACGCATTGGGCTTCATGGGTATGACTCGTCGTATCAGCCAGGACATCGATCCACAGTTCCACTCACTGCTGGTGGTTGCAGCAGGCGGCGCGGCACTGATTGCTTGCGGTATCCTGTGCCAGATCACTCAGTTCTACGTTTCTGTGCGTGATCGCGATCAGAACCGTGACCTGACCGGTGACCCGTGGGGCGGCCGTACGCTGGAGTGGGCAACCTCTTCACCACCTCCGTTCTACAACTTTGCTGTGATCCCTCATATCCACGAGCGTGATGCGTTCTGGGAAATGAAAGAGAAAGGCGAAGCATACAAGCAGCCAGAAAAATATGAAGAAATTCATATGCCAAAAAACAGCGGCGCAGCCATTGTTATCGCGGCCCTGATGACTGTCTTCGGTTTCGCTATGATCTGGCACATTTGGTGGCTGGCTGGCCTTACCTTCCTGGGCACTATCGTGACCTGGATTGTGAAGAGCTTCGATGAAGACGTGGATTACTACGTACCGGTTGCCGAAGTCGAGCAGATCGAGAAGAAGCACTTTGACGAAATCAGCAAAGCAGGTCTGAAATAATGTCAACTGAAACTGCAAAACACCACCACGACGCCCATGCGGAGCATGGGCATCACGATGCAGGAGCCAATAAAGTCTTTGGTTTCTGGATCTACTTGATGAGTGACTGCATTATCTTCGCAACCTTGTTTGCGACCTATGCAGTAATGGTCAATAACACCGCCGGTGGCCCGGCAGGTAAAGACATCTTCGAACTGCCGTTCGTACTGGTTGAAACCGCGCTGCTGCTGCTTAGCTCCATTACTTATGGTATGGCAGTGATCGCGATGAACAACCAGAACAAAGGTTCGGTCATCAGCTGGTTAGCGTTGACCTTCCTGTTCGGTGCTGGCTTTATCGGCATGGAAATCTATGAATTCCATCACCTGATCAAAGAAGGCTTCGGTCCGGATCGCAGCGGCTTCCTGTCAGCGTTCTTCACGCTGGTTGGTACGCACGGTCTGCACGTGACCTCAGGCCTGATCTGGATGGCTGTGATGATGTTCCAGATTTCTAAACGTGGTCTGACTGCAACCAACCGCACCCGTATCATGTGCCTCAGCTTGTTCTGGCACTTCCTGGATGTGGTGTGGATCTGCGTATTCACCGTTGTCTACCTGATGGGAGCCATGTAATGAGTCATTCTGTTAACGAACATGGCGCTTCGCACGGTAGCGTGAAGTCTTACATGATCGGCTTCATCCTCTCTATCATCCTGACCGGTATTCCGTTCTGGATGGTAATGGATGGCGGCGCTTCACACGGCACTATTCTGGGTGTGGTTCTGGTGTGTGCGGTAGTTCAGGTGCTGGTTCACCTGGTCTACTTCCTGCACTTGGATAGCAAATCAGAAGGTGGCTGGAACATGGTGGCCATTGTCTTCTCAGCACTCATCATCTTGATTGTTGTCGTAGGCTCACTGTGGATTATGTGGAACCTCAACTACAACATGATGGCCCACTAAAGAGTCGCGTAATGATTAAGCAATACCTGCAAGTAACAAAACCAGGAATTATTTTCGGCAATTTAATTTCTGTGATCGGTGGATTCCTGCTGGCTTCGAAAGGCAGCATTGACTACCCCCTGTTTCTCTACGCATTGGTAGGCGTGTCGTTGGTTGTCGCATCAGGTTGTGTTTTCAACAACGTGATTGACCGCGATATCGATATCAAAATGGAGAGAACGCGGAATCGTGTTCTGGTCAAAGGCCTGATCTCGGCGAAAGTAAGCCTGGTTTATGCAACCGCATTGGGTATTGCTGGCTTTGCGTTGCTATATTTCGGCGCTAACCCGCTGGCCATGTGGCTGGCGGTGATGGGCTTCGTGGTCTACGTAGGCGTTTACAGCCTCTATATGAAGCGTAACTCCGTCTACGGCACGCTAATTGGTAGCCTTTCTGGCGCAGCGCCGCCGGTGATTGGCTACTGCGCAGTGACCAACCAGTTTGATGCTGGCGCGTTGATTTTACTGGCTATCTTTAGCCTGTGGCAGATGCCGCACTCGTATGCGATTGCCATCTTCCGCTTTAAAGATTACCAGGCTGCCAACATTCCGGTGCTGCCGGTAGTGAAAGGCATCTCAGTGGCAAAAAATCATATTACGCTGTATATCCTGGCGTTCATGATTGCCACGCTGATGCTGACGCTGGGCGGTTACGCGGGCTACAAATATCTGGTTGTCGCTGCTGCGGTAAGCGTATGGTGGCTCGGAATGGCGCTTTCAGGTTACAAAACCTCAAACGATAAAGTTTGGGCGCGTAAGCTGTTTGTGTTCTCGATTGTCGCTATCACCGCGCTGAGCGTGATGATGTCGGTTGATTTCATGACGCCGGCATCAAAAGACCTGCTGACTTACGTCTGGTAAATTCAGCACGCAACGACTGCAAAGGGCGCGAATTTCGCGCCCTTTCTTTTTGTTACCACTGCTTAAGATCAAATGTTTTACCCGCCCTGCCCTGCTGCCTAAAATGGGCGCAGCAAATTACAGAGGTTGGAATGAACGACAATAGAATGACGCCAGTAGAGCTTCGGGCTACATGGGGTTTAGGCACGGTTTTTTCCCTGCGCATGCTGGGAATGTTTATGGTTCTGCCGGTATTGACCACTTACGGCATGGCATTACAGGGCGCCAGTGAAACCTTAATTGGTCTGGCAATTGGTATTTATGGTCTGGCACAAGCGATATTCCAGATTCCTTTTGGTCTGCTTTCCGATCGCGTCGGCCGCAAGCCGCTGATCGTTGGTGGGCTGTTACTCTTCGTACTCGGCAGCGTAATTGCAGCACTCTCCACCTCCATTTGGGGCGTCATTTTAGGTCGTGCGCTGCAAGGTTCCGGGGCGATTGCCGCAGCGGTAATGGCGTTATTATCCGATCTCACCCGCGAACAGAACCGTACCAAAGCGATGGCCTTTATCGGCATCAGTTTTGGCGTAACCTTTGCGATTGCGATGGTGGTTGGCCCGATTGTCACCCACGCGCTGGGTTTGCACGCGCTGTTCTGGATGATTGCGATCCTCGCCACGCTCGGCATCGTCATTACCTTATTAGTGGTGCCAAACGCCCCCAACCACGTATTGAATCGTGAATCGGGCATGGTGAAAGGCAGCATCCGCGCGGTATTGGTTAATCCGAAATTATTGAAACTCAACATCGGCATTCTGTGTCTGCACATTTTATTGATGTCGAGCTTTGTGGCGTTGCCAGGTCAGTTCGAACAGGCCGGACTCCCAGCGGCGGAACACTGGAAAGTATATCTGGTCACCATGCTGGTGGCGTTTGTTGCGGTGGTGCCGTTCATCATTTATGCCGAAGTGAAACGCCGCATGAAGCGCGTGTTTGTTGGTTGCGTGGCGTTGATCGTGATTGCCGAAATTGTGTTGTGGGGCGCAGCAGGTCATTTCTGGACATTAGTGATCGGCGTGCAATTGTTCTTTCTCGCCTTCAACCTGATGGAAGCGATTCTACCTTCATTGATCAGCAAAGAATCACCGCCGGGCTATAAAGGCACCGCAATGGGCATTTACTCCACCAGCCAGTTTATTGGTGTGGCGATTGGCGGCAGCATGGGCGGTTGGATCTTCGGTCATGTTGATGCGCAAACGGTATTTTTGGTTGGCGCGCTAGTCGCCGCCGCGTGGTTGTTTGTGGCGATGTCGATGCAAGAGCCGCCGTATGTCAGCAGCTTGCGCATCATGCTGAGTGATGCGGTTCTGGCGGTGCCAAACCTCGAAAAACGTTTGAAAGCCCAGCCAGGCGTTGCTTCGGTGTTTATCGTGCCGGAAGAGAAAAGCGCCTACATCAAAATAGACAGTAAAGTGACGAGCCGCGTCGAACTTGAGGCGCTGCTCGCCAGCTGTTAATCCATGTACAGATTGTAGCGGCGCAATTTATTGCGCGATGAATCGCGCCGCTACAAAAACCTGCGATCCTTATAGCGACAGATCCACCACAATACGCCCCTCAATCTTACCTGCGTGCATGCGCGCAAAGATGTCGTTGATATTGGTCAGCGGCTCCACCGCTACGGTGGCTTTCACTTTATGACGACCGGCGAAATCCAGCGCCTCCTGTAGGTCCTTACGTGTGCCAACGATAGAACCGCGCACCGTAATGCCATCCAGCACCATATTGAAGATCGACAGATCGAACTTACCGGGTGGCAAGCCGTTCAGCACCATGGTGCCGCCACGACGTAAGGTTCCAATTGCCTGCTCGAAGGCTTTTGGTGATACCGCCGTCACCAGCACGCCATGCGCGCCGCCGAAGCTTTCCTGGAACACTTTGGCCGGATCGACATTCTTAGCATTCGCCACCACGCTGGCACCGAGACGCTTAGCAAACTCCAGTTTCTCGTCATCAATGTCCACCGCCGCCACGTTCAGCCCCATCGCCACTGCATATTGCACCGCCATGTGACCCAAGCCACCGATACCGGTAATAACCACCCAATCGCCGGGTTTGGTGTCGGTCATCTTCAGTCCTTTATACACGGTAACGCCCGCACACAAGATTGGCGCGATTTCGTTGTATTCAACATTATCAGGGATGATGCCAACATAATTAGCATCAGCCAGGCAATATTCGGCGAAGCTGCCGTTCACAGAGTAACCGGCGTTTTGCTGCGACAGGCACAAGGTTTCCCAGCTATCCAGGCAGTGTTCACAGTGACCGCAAGCGGAATAGAGCCACGGCACGCCGACGCGATCGCCCAGCTTAAGATGTTTAACGCCCTCGCCCAGCGCGACAACCTGGCCAACGCCTTCATGCCCAGGAATAAACGGTGGATTGGGTTTGATCGGCCAATCCCCTTCCGCCGCATGTAAATCGGTATGGCACACGCCTGTGGCGGCAATCTTCACCAAAATCTGTCCCGGGCCAACCTGCGGCACCGGCACCTGCTCAATCACTAACGGTTCGCCAAAGGATTTCACGACTGCGGCTTTCATGGTGGTTTTAATTTGCATATTCATCTTTCACTCTCCATTTGATCGGATGCGGACTCAGAACAGGCCCAAAGGCGCGGTGCCATAGCTGACCAGCAGATTTTTGGTTTGTTGATAGGCGCTGAGCGCCATCTTGTGCGTCTCACGACCAACACCGGATTGCTTGTAGCCGCCGAATGCCGCATGAGCGGGATAGATGTGATAGCAGTTGGTCCACACGCGACCGGCTTTGATGCCGCGTCCCATGCGATACGCCAGATTGGTATCGCGCGTCCATACGCCCGCGCCGAGACCAAACTGCGTTTCGTTGGCAATCGCCAATGCTTCAGCCTCATCCTTGAAGGTGGTCACGCCAATCACCGGGCCAAAAATCTCTTCCTGGAAACAGCGCATCTGGTTGGTTCCTTTGATTAAGGTCGGCTGGATATAAAATCCGTTATCCAGTTCGGCGGCGACGCTTGCACGATCGCCACCGGTCAGAATTTGCCCGCCTTCATCACGTGCGATGTTGATATATGACAGGATTTTGTCGAATTGCTGACGTGACGCCTGCGCACCGATCATGGTGTCAGTATCCAGCGGATCGCCACGACGAATATTGGTGACTTTGGCGATCACGCGTTCCATAAACGGCTGATAGATCGATTCGTGGATCAGCGCACGCGATGGACAAGTACAGACTTCGCCCTGATTAAAGAAGCCCAGCACCAAGCCTTCCACCGCTTTTTCGATAAACTCCTCTTCGCCTTCCATCACATCGGCGAAGTAGATGTTGGGCGATTTACCGCCTAGCTCAACGGTACAAGGAATGATGTTTTCCGCCGCACACGCCATGATGTGGCGGCCCACCGGCGTAGATCCGGTGAACGCGATTTTGGCGATACGCTTGCTGGTCGCCAGCGCTTCACCGGCTTCGCGACCAAATCCTTGCACCACGTTGAGCACGCCAGCCGGGAACAGATCGCCAATCACTTCCATCAACAAGGTGATACCCAACGGCGTTTGTTCCGCCGGTTTCAGCACCACGCAGTTACCCGCCGCCAGTGCTGGTGCCAATTTCCATGCCGCCATCAACAACGGGAAGTTCCACGGGATGATCTGCCCAACCACGCCGAGCGGTTCATGGAAATGATACGCTACGGTGGTTTCATCGATTTCAGCGGTACTGCCTTCCTGAGCACGCAGGCAACCGGCGAAATAGCGGAAGTGATCAACCGCCAGCGGCAGGTCGGCATTCAGGGTTTCACGGATCGGTTTACCGTTGTCCCAACTTTCCGCCACTGCCAACATTTCAAGATTGGCTTCAATGCGATCGGCAACTTGCAACAGCAAGTTCGCGCGATGCTGCACACTGGTTTTTCCCCAGGCGTCAGCGGCCTGATGAGCAGCATCCAATGCAGAATCGATATCGCGCGCATCTGAACGCGGGAACTGGCCGATATCGCTGCCATTCACTGGCGAGGTGTTAGTGAAATATTGGCCGCTGAGCGGCTCTACGAATTTGCCCGCAATGTAATTGCCGTAAGTCGCCTGAAGTGAAACCAGTGCGCCGGGCGTGCCGGGATGTGCATAACGCATCGCAAACTCCTTAATGTAGGGTCAGATATTCTGAACTGGCAGCGGCAACCTGGGGTCAACAGGCTACACAGCCCGCTGCCATGTCTGATATTGCATCCGGCGTGCCAGTTTTTTTCAGCTGGCGAATTAGCTAAAAATCGTCATATCTATCATTACGTTGCAAAACTAATCGCCCATTGTTCTTGCTTAATCAGCGAGGAAAGATCGGCATCTGTGTTGCGTATCGCAACAGTGCAGAAACGGAACCGCTACAATGTCGCAACACTTTTAGCTGGCATGAGGTCATCAATGCAGGGAAATTCATCCGCTTCTGCTGTTACCGCCAACCCGCTGTTAAGCGACTCCTGGTTCCGTAGCCAGCTGTATGGCCTTGACCGCACCGCCGATGATTTTCCTCGCGTTCGTCAAAGTGAATTGGCTGACTTGCTCGCCAGCAATGCCGGGTTACAGCAATTCGCCCAGCCGGTGATCAAACAACTGGCGCAGAAGCTCGCCGAAAAGCAATCGGTGCTGATTCTCTCCGACGCCACCGGTTTGGTGCTGAATACCTTTGGCGATATGCCGTCAATGGAGAAAGCGCAACGTTATGCGCTGGCACCCGGTAATTTGTGGAGTGAATGCGGTCGTGGCACCAATGCGATTGGTACCGCGCTGGCGATTGATGATGGCTGTGAAATCGATGGGCATCAGCACTTCCTGACGCTCAACCAAGGCCTGTATTGCGCCGCCATGCCGCTGCAAATGCCAAACGGTCAGATTGCGGGCGTGCTGGACATTTCAGGCCCGGCACACTTCCCGCATCCGCATACCTTTAGCTGGGTGAAAGCCGCCGCGAAGCAAATTGAATATTTGTGGGTGAAGCAGAGTCTGCATCCGCAGCAGTGGTTGATGAGCCTGCACGCTCAGCCGCAAGGCATTGATACCAGTGATGAACTGCTGCTGGTGTTCTCCGATAACGTGCTCACCGCCGCGAATCGTTTGGCGATGCGTGAACTGTCGCTCAGCGTTGAGCAACTTGGCACCCTCACCTTTCAGCAGTTGTTCCCGCAACAACAGCAACAAGCCAATACCGTGCCGGTTCCACTGGATTACGCCGCGCAACGCTTCTATTTCCGCCTGCGCGCACCCAATCGCAGCCATTTCGCCACGCCCGGCGAAGCCGCCAGTGATTTGCCGTTCTCGTTGCGTCGCGATGGCGAAAAGATGGTGCGATTGCTCAATGCTGGCGTATCGCTGTGCATTCACGGCGAAACCGGCAGCGGCAAAGAGTACGTCAGCCGCGCGCTGCATCAGCAAAGCCGCTGGCGCGAAGGCAAATTCGTGGCGATTAACTGTGCAGCGATTCCCGAAGCGCTGATCGAATCTGAACTGTTTGGTTATCAACCCGGCGCGTTTACCGGTGCCAGCAAGAACGGCTACATCGGCAAAATTCGTGAAGCCGATGGCGGCGTATTGTTCCTGGATGAAATTGGCGATATGCCGCTGGCATTGCAAACTCGCTTGTTGCGCGTGTTGCAGGAAAAAGAGGTTGCACCTTTAGGATCAAGTCGCAGCTGGCCGGTGAATTTTGCGGTGATTTGCGCCACGCACCGCGATTTAACTGCGCGTGTTGCTGAAGGGGATTTCCGCGAGGATTTACTTTATCGCCTGCAAGAGTTCTCGATGACTATTCCGCCATTGCGCGACTGGCCAGACGTAGAAGGCTTTATCAGCCGCTTATGGCTGGAATTAGGTGGAGCCGATCGTAATATTCAGCTCGCGCCTACGCTGCTGACAGCTTTAGCGCAGCTGCCGTGGCCGGGCAATGTGCGGCAATTACGCAGTTTGTTGCGCGTGTTGCTGGCGCTGGCTGATGAAGGCGAAGAAGTAACAGAAGTGCATTTACCGGCGGAATATCGTCGTGCGGCACTGCAACCGATTGAGGATCGGCAAAGTCATGATGAGCGGTTGATTAGCGAAACGCTCCAGCGCTTCAATGGCAATGTGAGTAAAACAGCGGAAGCATTGGGTGTCGCGCGCAGCACGCTGTATCGCCGTGCGGCGCGCGACAAACGCGATTAATCGCGGAAGTTTTTGAACTGGAATGGCTGACCGAGGTTACCACCGCGCACCAGCGCCATCGCACCTTGCAGGTCATCGCGTGACTTACCGGTCACACGCAGCTCTTCGCCCTGAATCTGCGTCTGCANAACTGGAATGGCTGACCGAGGTTACCACCGCGCACCAGCGCCATCGCACCTTGCAGGTCATCGCGTGACTTACCGGTCACACGCAGCTCTTCGCCCTGAATCTGCGTCTGCACTTTCAGCTTGCTGTCTTTAATCAGCTTCACCAGCTTTTTAGCGATATCGCTTTCGATACCTTTTTTCAGCTTGGCTTCCACCGTCCAGCTTTTACCGCTGTGCACGATCTCTTCAGGCACTTCAATCGCTGCGCCTTCAATGCCACGCTTCAGCAGCTTTTCACGCAGAATATCCACCAGCTGTTTTACCTGGAAATCAGATTCGCTGCTGATTTTGATGGTCTCATTCTTTTCGTTGAGCTCAATAGTTGCACTCACGTTACGGAAATCGAAACGGGTTGAGATCTCACGGCTGGCATTCTCCACCGCATTTCGCACTTCCGGCAATTCGACTTCTGAAACGATATCGAAAGATGGCATCTTTTCTTCTCCTGATACTAAAGTGACATGCATAATACGCGTCTTGTGGCGCTAATTAAACACGAGACGCGGAAGCTATACTTACAAATCAGACCGGCCAGCGGGAGGCAAAATGAAAATTACCGTGTTGGGTTGTGGCGCTTTGGGTCAGATTTGGCTCGCCGCACTCGCTCGCCAGGGACATGAAGTACAAGGTTGGCTTCGCGTGCCGCAGCCGTATTGCTCGGTCAATGTGATCGATACACAAGGCAACGTTAGCAATCACACTTTTATTGCCAACGATCCACTGTTCCTCGCTGAGAGCCAGTTATTACTGGTGACGCTCAAGGCGCCGCAAGTCTCACCCGCAGTGAAAAACTTACAAAGCGTGCTGCCGGCCCATACGCCAATTTTGCTGCTGCATAATGGTATGGGCACCTTGGATGAACTCAAAGAGTTGCGCCAACCGGTGTTGCGCGGCATTACCACGCACGCCGCAATGCGTGATGGCACGGTGATCAAACACGTTGCGCAAGGCATGACGCACATTGGCCCCGCCAGCCGCGAAGGTGCGGCGTTGAGTGACATCGCCGACATTCTGCATCAGGCGCTGCCGGATGTGGCGTGGCACGACAATATCGCCGCTGCCAGCTGGCGCAAGTTAGCCATCAACTGTGTGATTAATCCGTTAACCGTGGAGCATAATTGCCAAAACGGTGCGCTGCGCGCCTGGCCGCAGCAGATTGCCACTTTGTGCGAAGAGATTGCCTGGGTGATGGAACGTGAAGGCCAGCATATTGCGGTCGATAACTTGCAGGACATTATCTACGACGTGATCGACAACACCGCCGCCAATACCTCGTCGATGTTGCAGGATGTACGCGCGCAGCGTTTGACCGAGATTGATTACATCAACGGTTACCTGCTGCGTCGTGCCCGCGCGCAAGGGATTTCACTGCCGGAAAATACCCGTTTGTACGACCTGATTAAACAAAAGGAGTCCCACTATGAGCGCGAACGTATCGGTGCTGGTTTGCCTGGCACATGGCAGTGAAGAGACCGAAGCGGTCACCACTATCGATCTGTTGGTGCGCAGCGGGATAAGTGTCACTACCGCCAGCGTTGAAAGCGACGGCACGCGCGAAATCGTCTGTTCACGCGGCGTGCGCCTGCTGGCGGATGCGCCGTTGGTTGAAGTCGCTGACAACGATTACGATGCGATTGTGTTACCCGGCGGATTAAAAGGCGCAGAAACCTTTCGCGATAGCCCACTTCTGGTGGAAACCGTGCGCCAGTTTCATCTCTCCAGCAAAATTGTGGCGGCGATTTGTGCCGCGCCGGGCACGGTTTTAGTGCCGCATGACTTATTTCCCGTCGGCAACATGACCGGTTTCCCCGGCCTGCGTGAAACCATTCCCGACAACAAATGGATGGAACGCCGCGTAGTGTGGGATCCGCGCGTTAATCTGCTCACCAGCCAGGGACCGGGTACCGCGATGGATTTCGCCTTGAAGCTGATTGATTTGCTGGTGGATAAAGACAAAGCGCGCGAAGTGGCATCGCAGTTGGTGCTGGCGGCGGGAATTTATAATTATCAGGAGTTTGAAGAGCGCGAATAAAAAAGGTCACCATAAATGGCGTAATGCCGATCAGTTAAGCCAAAAATGATCGGTTGAACGATCCGGCAGTTCTGCAAGAATCCGTAATCTATCAGGGATTACGGATTTTTTTATGTTACTCAG